>JAFYQR010000158.1 GCA_017559825.1 Thermoguttaceae bacterium
GCCGAAGTCGTCGCGACCGAACCGGTCGTCGAAGAAGTCGCGTCGGAAGAATCCGCTCGCAACGCCGAGCGAACGTTCGTCGTCGGCCTGCTTGTTTTGATCCTCGCCGGCGCTTGGGTTTTCGCTCGCTTTTGCTCGAAAAAATTCCGCCAACCGGACTTCCAAACCGGCTACTTCATCATTTTCTTCTGCTTCGTCGGCGCGTTGGTCTCGACGATTATCGGCTTGAGCGCCGGTCGCGTCAACCTCGGCGTCGACCTGCGCGGCGGTTCGATTCTCGTTTACTCCGTTTCGCCGACCGTCGCCGAAGGCGAAACCGCCGATTCGAACGCGACGATCAACAACGAGCAGATGAACCTCTTGAAGAACGCGCTTTCCCGCCGCATCAACCCGTCCGGCGTCCGCGAAATCTCGATTCAAGAGCTCGGCGCGAACACCGAAGTTAAGATCACGATTCCGGAAGCGGACGACGCCGAAGTCGCTCGTTTGGAACGCGTTATCAACTCGACCGGTCAGCTGAAATTCCGTATTCTCGCCGCGCAAAACACGAGCGACGAAGAAGAGCGCGCCGTCGTCGCGTTGGCGCAAAATCCGGAATTCGCGTCCGCTTGGCGCGTTTCGCTCGACGCCGCCTCGCAAACCGCCGCCCGCGTTTTGGGCGCGACTTGGCTTCCGGTCGACCCGACGCAAGAAGACAGCGTCCGTCCGGGTCTCAACATCGTTCGTCCGTCGCAAGCGCAAGTCCTCGAAGGCCAATCGAAGCCGAACATGGACGTCCTCGTTCTCGACCTCGCCGACGAATACGACGTTACCGGCGGCCACATGTCGACCGTTCAAGAAAGCGTCGGCTCGATGGGCCAACCGGAAATCGTCTTCTCGATGCGTCGCGACGGCGCCGAGCGGATGCGCGTTTTGACGAACGCTTACGTCGGCCGTCAACTCGGCGTCGTTCTGAACGACCGCCTCTACAGCGCGCCGAACATTAACGACACGATCGCCGACCGCGGCTCGATCAACTTCGGCGAAAACCTGACCGCCGAAGACCGCGTTCGCATTCAAAAAGAAGTCCGCGACCTTATCTCCGTCATGAACTCCGGCGTTCTGCCGGCCACGCTGTCGGAAAAACCGATCACGAAGATGATCACCGGCCCGACGCTCGGCGCCGACACGATTGCCAAGGGGAAAACCGCGGTGATCGCGAGCGGTCTTCTCGTCCTCCTCTTCATGATCGCCTACTACGGTTTCGGCGGTTTGATCGCCTCGTTCGCCGTTTTCATGAACCTCTGCCTGATCATGGCGGTCATGATCGCGATGCGCGCGGCCTTCACGCTCCCGGGTCTCGCCGGTCTCGTCCTCACGGTCGGTATGGCGGTCGACGCGAACATTCTCATTTTCGAACGCATTCGCGAAGAGCTTAACGGCGGCGCCGCGCTTCGCATGGCGATTCGCAACGGTTACCAACGCGCCTTCACGGCGATTTTCGACTCGAATATCACGACGATGCTCACCGCGTGGATTCTGTATCTCGTCGGTTCGGAACAAATCAAGAGCTTCGCCGTCACGCTCTTCTTGGGCGTTTTGTTCAGCATGTTCACCGCGACCTACGTCTGCCGCATCATTTTCGAAACCTGCGAAAAAGCCGGTTTTATCGGCAAACGCTGCGTTTCCCCGATTCTCCCGGGTTTGAAACCGGTCGGACGTTACAATATCGACTTCTACTCGCTCGGTTTGAAACTGTATAAAGTTTCGGTCGCGATCATCGTCGTCGGTTTGCTCGCCGTCGTCGTTCGCGGCAAGGGTATTTTCGACGTCGACTTCGTCGGCGGCGTCGAAATCCAAACGGTCTTCACCGAGCCGGTCGAAATTTCGGAAATCCGCGAAAACCTGAGCGAGCTGCCGGACCTCTCCGTCGGCGCCCTCACGTTGGCGAAAGACCGCGACGGCAACGAAGTCGCCGCGAACTCCTGCTACGCGATCAGCGCGTCGTGCCCGACCGACAAAACCGCGGACGAATTCCAAACGGAAGTCGAAAACCTCCTGAAGGAAAAATTCGCCGGCAAACTTCGCCAGTACTCCGCGACCTACTCGGTCGGCGAAGTCGAGCAAGTAACGCCGACCGGTTCGACGGTCGCGAAACCGCAAATCGCGGTCGCCGTTACGGTCAACCCGGCCCTGAGCCGCGAAGTCGTTCTCGGTTACTTTGAAGACGAAGTCGCGAAAGACGCCGAAAACGCCGTCGCCGTTTCCGTCGACGAACAAGCCGACGCCGCCGATCCGACCGCTCCGGCGACCGAATGGACGGTTCGTTTCGACACGGACGACGCCGCCAAGGTCGACGCGGTCGCGAAAGCCGTTTCCGACGCGGTCGCCGAACAATCGGCCTTCGAAGCGTCGAACACGGTCGGCAGCTCCGTCGCCGGTTACGCTCGCGTCCAAGGTTTGCTCGCGATTCTCGGTTCGCTTGTCTGCGTCGTCGCGTACCTGTGGCTCCGCTTTAAACGCGCGGTCTTTGGGATTTCGGCGGTCGTCGGGCTCGTCCACGACGTCGCCTTCACGCTCGGTCTGATCGGTTTGAGCTACTGGCTCGCGCCGTTCCTCGGTTTCCTTGGGATTTCGCAATTCAAGATCGGTCTCGCGACCGTCGCCGCGTTCCTGACGTTGATCGGTTACTCGCTCAACGACACGATCATTCTCTTCGACCGCGTTCGCGAAGTCCGCGGCAAGTCGGAGGCGCTGACGAAGGAAATCCTCAACCGCGCGACGAACGAATGCTTGAGCCGCACCTTGCTGACCTCGTTGACGACGCTCTTCACCGCGTTCGTTCTTTACGCGTTCGGCGGCGCCGGAATCCACACCTTCGCTTTCGCGATGTGCGTCGGCGTTATCGTCGGGACGTTCAGCTCGATCTTCATTTGCGCGCCGTTCCTCCTTTGGTTGATGAAGCGCCAAAACGCGAAGAACCCGTCGAGCCGCGCTAGGTAAGCGGTCGACGCGAACGATTTAACGTCTCGGAACGGTCGCGTCGGTTTTTCGACGCGACCGTTTCCGAATTGGTTTTACCTCAAAACGTTCTTTGGAACGTTTTCGAATCCTTTCCGTCGGGCCCAAACCGACGTTTCCCGTTTAAGCGAATCCCCGACGGCGCGTTCCGACGCCGCCGTCGTAAGCGGTTGGAGGCCGACGACCAAAGGCGAACGTTGCGAAACGTTCGCCTTTATTTTTTGCCCTCGCCTCCCATTTTTCCCATTTTACCTTTCTTCTTTCCTCCGAAAGGCCGTCCGATGCGACAAAAATTCCGAAAAGGCGCGTCGCTCCTCGCCGCGTGTTGCGCCGCCGCGACCATTTTCCTTCCCCTTTCGCCTCTTTTCGCCGCCGAAGCCGCGCCGGTCGCGAAAAAAGTCATTAATCTCGACGCGACCGACGCGCTTCAACTCCTCGAACCGGCGTACGTCGGCAAATACAACGACGGTTTCGTCGAAGAAAACGGCGTTTACGTTTGCGACGCCGGCGACGCGACCGACAAAGCCTTCGGCGTCGCTCGCCGTTACGTTCTCAATCAGGAGACGGCGGCGCCGATCGTCGCGACCGGGTGGAGTCGCGCCGAAAACGTCGGCGGTTCGATCGGCGCCGATTATTCGCTTTATATCGACCTCGAATACGCCGACGGAACGATGCTTTGGGGCCAAACCGCGCCCTTCGCGGTCGGCGACGCCGATTGGTCGCAAGAGCGAATCGCGGTTTTCCCGGAAAAACCGATCAAATCGCTGACTTTTTACGGTCTCTTCCGCAACCGTTCCGGCAAAGCGTCGTTCCGCGACCTCGAACTCCGCGAAATGAAGCTCTCGAACGCCTTTTACCTCTTCGACGGCGTTCCGGTCGAGCGCGACGCGACGACGGGCCAAATTGAACCCGGCGCCAATTATCGACCTCTTCGCAAAACTTTCCTTCTGCGCGACGTCGCGAAAAACGGCGACTTTTGGCGCGTCGGCGAGAACGGCGGCGAAGTCGACGGCGTCCGCGTCGCGATTTCCGAATCGGGCGTCGTCCTTGAAAACCTCGCGCCCGTCGACCGCGCGTTAACGTTCGTCTACGTCGTTCAAGCGGTCGTATTCACTCATACGGCGCGGCAAGGTCAAACGCCGCTTTTCCAATGGTTCGACGATCCGCGCCGTTCGCGCCCGATCGTCGGCGACGGCGAATTTATCGCGGCGCGTTCGGTTCCGGAAATCGGCGGCGGTCGCCTTTCGCATTACCCGATCGGCGGCGTCGTCGCCAACCTGTTCTTCGATCCCACTATCGACGAGACCTCCTCGAACGCGATCGGGCTCGGCGTCGATCCGAACTATCCGGCGTTTTATCGAATCGCGTTCAACGCCGCGTCGCGCGAGCTTTATATCGCTTTCGACGTCGCGCTGACGCCGGAAAAGCCGACCGCCGAACTTCGTTTCAAACTTTTGACGGCGCGAGCCAACCTCTTCGCCAGAAGTTCGAGGCAAAACCCCGAAGGTTTTCGCGCGCTCCTCGACGCTTATCGCCAAGCCTATCCGGAGGCGTTCGTCGTTCGCGCGCCGAACCAAGGAAACTGGATGCCGTTCGCGCCGATCTCTAAAGTCCCGAACCAAGAGGACTTCGGTTTCCAATTCAAAGAAGGAAACGACGAAATCGCCTTCGACGATTCCGTCGGCGTTACGACCTTCCGATACACCGAGCCGATGACTTGGTGGCAGGCGCTCCCCAAGGAAACGCCGAAAACGATCGACGCCGCGCTCGAACAGGCGAAAAAGCAAGCCGACGCCGGGAACCGCGACGCGCAAGCCCTCTTAACGAGCGGTTATCGCGACCGCGACGGTCGATTTTGCGCTCGTTTCCTCGACACGCCTTGGTGCGACGGCGCCGTTTGGAGCCTCAACGACGCGCCCGGCCTCGTTAAGTTAGCGAACGAAGGCAAATTGGGCGACGCTCAAACTCCGTCCCTCGGCGGTTTTGAAACGAAGTGGAGCGAAAAAATCGCCGACGACCTTTACGGCCCCGCGTTTGCAACGGGCGAACTTTGGCGCCAAAGAACGCGCCAAGAGTACGCCGACGCGCAGTCGCGCCCGGGTCTTGACGGCGAATATATCGACTCGAGCGAAGGTTACGTTACCGCGCTCCTCGACTTCGACCGCTCGCACTTCGCCGGTATGCGGACGCCCCTTGTTTTCGACGCGAAAACGAAGCGCCCGGCGATTTATCGCGGCCTGATCGCCTTCGAATACGTCGAAAAAATCGCGTCGGACGTTCATAAGCGCGGTCGGCTGGCGATGGCGAACTCGACGCCGGGCCAATTCTTCTGGCTCGTTCCGCAGCTTGACGTCGTCGGGACGGAAACGAACTGGAACTGGAACGACCGTTGGTCGCCGATGAGCGACGCCGACCTCCTTTACCGTCGCGCGCTCTGTTACGGAAAACCGTACTGTTTCCTGATGAACACCGATTTCGACAAATTCGGCGCCGATTACGTCGAGAAGTTTATGAAGCGTTCGCTCGCGTACGGGATGTTCCCCGGCTTTTTCAGCGCCGACGCGTCGACGAAGCATTATTTCTCGAATCCGGCGCTTTACGAGCGCGACCGTCCGCTTTTCAAGAAGTATATGCCGCTCTGCAAAGCGGTCGCGGAGGCCGGTTGGGAAGCGCAAACCGGCGCGACGTCGAGCGACGAGAAGGTTTACGTCGAGCGTTTCGGCAAGTTCGAACACCTCCGTAAGCCGCAAAACGCGTCGCAAACGCCCGCAAAGTCGCTCTATTTCACCGTCTTTAACGATTCGCAAGAGGAAAAGACGTTTGAAATCGTCTTCCGCAACGGCAACTTTGATCGCGTGAAAGCGTTCGTCGACCGCGTTTCGGGCAAGACGTTCGAGCTGAAAGACCGCAAACTGACCGCGACGCTCGCTCCGGAAGACGTAATGGTTCTCGAACCGATCTTCGAGAAGCGTTAAAGTCGCCGTCGTTTGCCTTAGTTAGCGACGTTTCCCGCAAGCGCCGCCGATTTTAACCGCGAACGCCGTTTTTTGTCCGCAACGACGAGAAGCGGCGTTTTTTGCGCTTTCTAAAAATTGACGCCCATTTTCCGAATCAAAGAGCTCAAAAAGCGCCGTTGAGACCGCGCGTTCCTCAAAATCGGCGGAAAGGTTCTAATCAAAGAGCGACGGAAAATAATTTTTAGGCGGTTTCCCCAAAATCGAGCCGGATCTTCCGAGCGAAGAACGCCTTTTCCCCTCTCAATCCGGAAAGTCGCGGCAAATAGGCGTCGGCAAAAGCGCCGTTTTTCCTTCCTTCAGTTCGTCGTTCCTCGTTCCGGTTTAACGACGCGCTTTTCCCAATCGACGCGCCAACCGCCGACGCAAATATCCAAATCGACGTTCCGACGACGCGCCGCCCGACTTCGCCCCCAACGCTTTTAAACGCCGCCAAGAAATAAAAAAAACTCCGCTCGAAAGAACGGAGTTTTCAGCGCCCCAACTAGGACTCGAACCTAGGACCCAGCGGTTAACAGCCGCTTGCTCTACCAACTGAGCTATCAGGGCTTGACGTTGTGGTGAGCTTACGTCCCCAACAACAAAAGGAATTATAACCGAAGAACGCGAAACCGCAAGCCCCTTTTCCGAAATTTTTCCAAATTTTTCTCGCAAAGCCGCGCCGCGTTATTCGTCGGTCGACCTCCCCCTTAAACCGCCCGAGCAACTAGAAATCGTCGCCGCCGTTCCCGCTCGCTTGCCGTCGTTTTTTCGAACGTTCGCCGAGCCGCGCCGCCGTTTTGCCCTCTTCGCCGTTTGCGTTTAAAAAGCGCGAAAAACGACGGAGTTTACTCCAAAAACGCTCGACGCCCGCGCGTTCATGTTTTGGGGCGAGCGACAAGCGAACCTTGCGCGGCAACCGCTCGAAGTTCCCGCTTTTCATTTTACAAAACAATACCAAACGCTCGCCCGCCGAGGCGCCGAAACCACGCCAAGAAATAAAAAAACTCCGCTCGAAAGAACGGAGTTTTCAGCGCCCCAACTAGGACTCGAACCTAGGACCCAGCGGTTAACAGCCGCTTGCTCTACCAACTGAGCTATCAGGGCTTGACGTTAAAGGTTTAACTTTCGTTTCCCCTCAACGCTTCATATCATACCACAAAACAGGAAACGCGCAAGAGACTTTTTAAAAATTTTTCTCAAATTTCTTTCCCGCCGCCGATCGTTCGCCGTATCGCCGTCTTTTTTCCCGTTATTTAGCGTTCTTTTTCCCGACGAACCGGCGTCGGCGCCGTTTTACTTTTTATCGAAATTGCGTCCGTAAGTCTTCCAGCGGTTGTGCAGCCACCAATATTGATCCGGTTGCCGACGGATTTCCCCCTCCAACGCCGACGCGTGCCACTGTGTCATCTGCTGAATCGTCCGCATTCCTTCCGGCAAATCGCGAGGATCGACGCAATCGATATGCTTTAACGTAAAATGCATAGGCTTGTCGTCACGACGCGTCGCGGCGCAGACCAACATCGGCGCGTCGTACTGCACGCTGAGCAACGCCGGCGCCTTGAACGCCGACGCGGGCCGCCCGAAAAAGTCGATCCAAGCGCCTTTGCGTCCCGCCGATTGGTCGGCCAAAAACGCCATCGTCCCTTTATTGCGCAAGACGTCGAGGATTTCCTCGTACCCTTCGTTTTTGTCGATGAGAAACTGTCCCGTTTGCCCGCGAAACTCGCCGATAAAATCGTTCAAATAAGGATTATCGAGACGCCGCGCCACGGAAAAGGTCGGATACCCTAAAAGCCCCAAAATATACCCGCCCATTTCGAAATTACCAAAATGCCCGGTAATCAAAATCAACGGCCGGTCGTCGAGAAGCGCGTTCAGCATCCAATACGGGTTTTCCAACTTTACCGATTTCCACCAGTTTAACTCGTGCAGCTCCCGCGGCGCGTGCGCGACCTCCGCCGCCATCAGGAAAAGATGCGTCCACATTCGCCGAATTTCCTCGCGACGCTCTTTTTTGGTCGATTCCGGAAACGCTTTCGACAAATTCGTTTCCAAAAGTCGTCCGCGAGCCTTCAAGACGTCGGTGAAAACAAACGCCAAAAACTCGGCGCCCCGACGGCAAACGTCGAGCGAAAGGCACTGCGCGACGCAAATGACGACGCGAACGAGCAAATAAACCGCGTAATCGGCAAAGTTTCGCAAAAATTTCTTCATCGCAAACACAAAATAAGCAACGCGCGCAAAAAATCCGGCCGCAACGGACGCGACCGTTTCCCTATTTTACCAAAATTCCGCCCGACGCGTCAAGCGCAATCCGTTCGCCGGAGCCGATCGCAAGTCGCAACCGCCGCCAAACGCCGTCAAGATTTTTGGCGCGCAAGAAAAATCTTGCCCAATTCCCCCAATCTAAAAATTTCAGCGTCGCAAAAGAAAATTTTCCCCCGCCCGTCCCAAATCCCGCTCCCAATTTTCGCGACGGAAGGAAACGTCTCGCCCAATTTCCCCAAACGCCGCCGATTAACGTTTCAAGCGTCTTTAGAACCGCGTTTCGTCAAGAAATAAAAAAGAAACGCCGCTGGGACGACGTTTCTTTCAAAGTTCGCCGAAAGAACTCGGCGTTCGATAGTGGAGGCGGCGGGAATTGAACCCGCGTCCCGCGACGTCTCTACGAGAGCGTCTACGCGCATAGTCGATTCTTTAAAATTTAATCCCTTCGAACCCTTATCGACGACGGTTTCTCAGGGACGATCCGAAAGCAAAATTTAACCGCTCGCGTGTTCGGCGCGACGAGCGACGATCCGAAATTATCGACCAGGTTTTTCGGCTCTTCGGCGAAGCTTCAAACCCGGGGTCGCCTGTTCTTAGGCGGCCAGAGCCACTTGATTGTTGGCAATTGAAATTTATAATCGGCTTTTAACGAGGCCAACCGATCAACCTCGACGCGCAACTCACGCTTCGCCCGCCCGGTCGAACCCAGTTCGCCCCCGGATACGTTCGCAAAACGCAATCGAACTACCTCTATTGTACGCCGTCGAAACGCGCCGCCAAGTGAAAAAATCGCCGACGCGCCCATTTTTCACAAAATTTTTCGCAAAAACGCAAAATTTTCGACGCCGCCCGTTTTCTTGACGCGTTGCGAACGCTCGCCGACGTTAATTTACGCAAATCGCGCGTTTTACGCAAACTCAACGCCGTCGAACGTCCGCCGATAAAACGCTTCACTTTTTGACCGGCGAAACAAAAATCAACGTTCGCCGTCCGTCGAGTTCCGCCGGAAACGCGCCGTCGTCGGTCGCGAACGTCTCGACCGCCCCGGTTTTCGGGTCGAGCGCCGTCCAACGTCCCGACTCAAACGCGACGCCGTCCGCCCCGGCGAGTCGGAACGAGCCGCGCCAATCGTTCGTCGTCGGGTTCGAAACGACGAAAATCGTCCGCCCTTCCCGCTCGAACGTCCCGGCGATCAAGTCCGGGTTCGCCGGTTCCGCGACGAGGCGTTCTCCGGCGAAGTCGGCGGTCGCGGGCCGAATTTCCTCCCAACGACAAATCGGATTTTCGTCCGCGATCCAAAGTTCGCGGAAGTTCGGGTCGGCCCAATCGTACTCGATTTTTTCCGACCAACGCGGGAAAATAACGCCCTTAAACTTCCCGGCGAGCCGCGCCGCTTCCTCGGCGTTCTCCGGATTTTTCGTCAAACTCCGCAAAGTCGCGCGGTCGACGACGTAAAACGAAATTTGCGCCCGCGAAAGCGCCTCGCCGAGTTGGTTGAACGAGTCGAAAATCTGCCGCGTTTTCTCGTTTTGCGTCGCGATTTCAAATTTTTCGGCGACCGGAAGATATTCGGCTTGCAATTCTTCAATCGGATAGTAAAGCAAAACCGGACGAACCGGCGACGCGTCGCGCAAAACGGCGTTCAGCCGCCCGACGTATCGACAATAATCGCGGTGCGACGCTTCGTTCCGCTCCGGCGCCTTTTCGCCGCCGTTAATACCGTAATAAAGCGTATATTCGGTAACGCCGAACGCCGCTTGCCAAGACGCGGTCGCCTCCATCATCGGCAAATCGCAAGGCTTCCGATGACCGGCGTGAATTTGCGAAAAGTCGCAAACTTCCGTCATCACCCGCCGTTGGCCGATAAACTCCGCCGCCGACGCCGGAAACGCCGCCGCGAGCCAGCATCCCCAAAAATAAGCGTGCGGATCGGAGTTCAGCATATCGAGTCCCGGCAGGTCGAACTTTTTCAACGCCGCGATCTTGTTCCCGTCGAGCGGAACATGCAAGGCGATATTTTCCTCGTAAAGCGTATGACCGGACGCGAGCGGGCCGCCCTTGTTTTCGCGACAAAAATCTTGAATCGGCTTGTAAAATCGTTCGACGTCGAGTTCGCCGACGAGCGTCCAGAAGTTGCGGCGAACGGCGCGGTCGGCGTCGGAATCTCCTTCGAAGAGCGAGCGGAGGTTCGGGCGCAGTTCGACGCCGTATTTTTCGCGGTAACGCTCTTCCAAATCGTCGCACCAAGGAACGACCGGCAGCTTCTTTTTGTTCGGGTCGAGCGGGTCGAGCGTCGGCACGTTGACGCGAATATCCTCCTGAATTTCGCCGAGATTGACCGCCATCATCGACGGTACGTCGGTGAAAAACGCCTCGACGTGCTCGAACAACTCCGGCGACATTTCGGCGCGGTACCGGCGATGCGTAACGTCGAGGAAGCGTTCGGTCGCCGCCGCGTTCAGCGGATTCGGATACTTCCGCGCGGCGCAAACGTTGTTGCTCGAATGAGTGAACTCGTAACAGTCGCGGACGGCGAACGGCTCGTCGGCGTCGCGGTCGAACGCCAGCTCTTGCGAGCAAAGCTCCGGCCGCCCCTCCATCACGACGCCTCCGGCGCTCAGGCTCGGGTAGCCGTCTTCGTCGTAAATCCAAGCGCGCATTCCGGCTTCTTTGACGTTTTTGAGCCCGGCGACGAAGCGATCCCAGTTCGCCTGTTCGCGAACGTATCCCGCCCCGCCGACGTTGACGACGAGCCCGCCGAGCCCGCATTGGTCGCGGTAATACTCGACCGTTTTAATATCGGTTAAGTCTTGTCCATGAACGATTTGAAGCGGCCGAAACTCGCGCGGCGGCGTCGCGAAATCGACCAGCCAATCCGCGCCGAGGAACGCGCCGTCCCGCTTCTCAAACGCGATCGGCGCCCCCGCCGGAGCCCGTTCGTCCGACGCCGGAACGACCGTCTCGACGTCGCGCCGCGCCGGAGCGGAACCGTCGACCGCCGCGACCGCCGCCCCGCTTTCTTGCGCCCAAACCGTCGTCGAAACGCCGCCGCAAACGCCCCCTATTAACAATAACGACAAAATCGCCGAATAACGCATTTTTTTCTCCTTCTTAACCGCAAACTCGAACCTCTCGCGCCGCCCGTAAAAATCGCCCAAACGGCAAGCTTAACCGCCGCGAACCGGCCGCCGACGTCGCTCGACGCGCTCATTATAAACGACGCGGAAGCCGACGTCAAACGTTTTCGTTCATCGCCGACTCGCCGCCGCTTGTCTAATTCGCGCAATCTCCGCAAAGCGCCGTTTCAACCGAAAAGACGCCCGGCGCAACCGACGACGCGCTCTCGGTCGCCGCCCGCAAACTCAACGCCGCTTACCTAGTTTATCCAATCCCTGCAAAGAGGCCGTTTTAACCGAAAAGATACCCGGCGTAACCGACGACGCGCTCTCGGTCGCCGCTCGAATCCCCGCTCGTCGCGTATCCGACTTTGACCGCCTTGCCCAGTTTACCGATTTTACGCAACGCCGATAAAACGAAAAACGCGGGCAAAACGCCGCACATCGAAATTTTTTCGCGCCGAACCGTCTCCAACAACCGCGTCGGGTCGAGCGATTCGAGCGCTTCGAGGGCGCAAGCGTCGAGTCGGCGCGTCGTTTCGTCGTTCGAAAAATGATTCATATCGCTCGAAATCAAAATCAGCGGCGCTTTTTCCTCGCGTTTTTCTTCATTCTGGAGAAAATAAGCAAACTTTTCCGCCGCCGCGATCAATTCGTCGACCGTCGCTCGCCCGATTACCGCCCCGACGACCTTCGCCGAAGGATTGCGACGAGCGATTAGCGGAACGAGCGTTTCGACCGCGTGTTCCCGGCGATGCGCGACGGCGTCCTTGCGGAACGGCGGAACCGACGCGACAAACCGCTCGACGAACGCCGGGTCGCTCGCGACGCTCTCCCCGCCGCCGACGTCCCAACGCTCGGCGGGCATAACGGCGAAATCGGCGCCCTCCGCTCGGTGTTTCGGCGCGAAAACGACGACCGTTTCCGGAATTTCGACCCGTTTCAGCGTCGCCGCAGCCAAACGACCGGAGTAAATCCAACCGGCGTGCGGGACGAGCGCCGCGCTCCAACGCCGCCGACTTTCGCCGCTTTCCGCAACCTCGTCAATTTTGTCAACCTCGTCGCTTTCGCCGATCGCTTTATTTTTTTCGTTTCCTTTATCTTGCGGCGTCCGCTCAAACTCGTCGATCAACGCCGCCCGTTCCGCCGGAGTCGCCGGATAAAAGAGCCCCGCGACCGCCGCCGGACGCGTCGTTTCGCTCCCAATATTTTCGCTGTTTTTCCCAATCCCGCCATTTTGAACGCTCGTCGGAACGTTCCAACGGAAAAAACCGGGCGCGAGAGTAAACGTCGGTCGAGCCGCGCTTACCGACTTTGCCAAATCCTCCTTACCCGCCCCGTTTACCGAAACCGCGGAACCTTCCCGATTCGCCCCGTTTCGCTCGGCGACAATTTTTGCCAACGTCGGATTTTTGCTCGCCAGCCAAACGAACGGCTTCTTAAACGAAACGCCCTCGAAGGCGAAAAGCCGCGTTTCGTCGCTCGCCCAAGCGTCGCGCGCCAGTCCGGCCTTCTCGCAAACGGCCTCCAAAAATCGTTCCGCGTCCCAACCGAACTCGACCGCGACGCTCGGCAAGAGGAGACCGCGTCGCCCCCGCCCTTCGATTTGAACTCCGTCGCGCCCAATTTGAATCGCGCCGATTCGGTCGACGCCGCGCTCAGAAACGGCCCGCATCCCCCCAAGCGCCCAAACTTCCAAATCGAGATCGTAAAACTCGCTCGGCGCAAGCGGCGGAAAACGCGGGTCGGACGTCGCGGCGGAAACGGCGGCGGAGTCGAGAGCGACGCCCCAAGCGATCCCCTCCCGCATGCAGCCCATACAGGAACGCAAACGCCCCCGCTTCTTCAAACTAACGAAAGCGCCCAAAACCGACAGTTTCGCTATTTCGCCCAAATCGCTTATTTTTGGAATCGGAGCGCCCGCGACCGCCGCCGCGACGCGATCTCGCGCCCAAAAAAACGCTCGTTCCATCGCCTCCGTCGAAAATCGAGGGCCCGCCGTTCCGTTTTCGCGTCTCGTTTCGCTCATCGTCGCCGTTTCCTTAATTTTATCCGCAAAATTTTTATTTCTCTTACAAACAACGCTTTTTATTTAAACCGCGCGTTTTACCCAATTCAAGCGTTTTAAAATAATCGCCGCCGTCAACGTTCAAAATTCACGCTCTAAACGCCGATTTTTCTTTTTCCATCTTTTTTATTTTACTCATTTCGCCGCAAAAGCCGTTGAGAAACGCGTCGAGAAATTTTTAAAACCGGGCTTGAAAGAATCGTCGAAAATAGGTACTCTTCCGACGCAACGACGAAAGCGAGACGCGCTCCTTCGTCAAACGCCCGAACGCAGCCGCGCGCCAACGCGGTCGAGCGATAAAAAAACCCGCCGCGGAAACGCGAAGAGATTGGAAAACCCGAATTCCCGCAACGAGAACTTGCATTCCTCAAACTTGGGTGACGACCAATTTAGGAAATCCGGGAGGATCTTCGCGCTCCGCGACGGGGGCGTTCGCAACGCGGCGCAAGCCGCTTCCGCATAATCGATATTATCCGTCCGTTCGACGTCGTTCGCTCTCGGCGAGTCGACCGTCTGCGTTACAACGGCCCCAAACGCGCCGTCGGGGTCGGAACGCTCGCTATTCTATCACAAAGCCCCTCGACGCGCAAGCGGGCGAATTGCAAACGAGCGAAAAAAAGTTAAAGTTTTCTTGTCGCGCCGCCGACTAAAGGCGTTTTAACGATCCTCGCCTCAGTCTTGCGTCGCTTTCATCTATTATACGCCGAATTTCTTCCGTTTCGACGTAAGAAATTAAAAAAAAAGGAAAAATTTTCGATTTTATTATCCGCCGCGCCCTCGGTCGTTAAAATCGGCGTCGCCGTTTCAATCCTTCCTTCGTTTTACTCTTCGTTACCGCGACCGAAACCAACGGAGGCTCGATTTGTTAATTATTTAAAGAAATAAGGAGAAAAAAAGAAAAAAATTTAAAAACAAGGCTCCGGGGGCGCTTGTAGAAAACGAGAATCGAGCAATAATAGCTATTATTTTACACACAAAAGATCGACCGCTCGGAGTACGAAACGCGTGTTTTCGAATGGCGAGCGGCATAGCTTTTACCCTCGAAGAGGAATATACATGGTCGAATTTCTGACTTTATCGGTCGAACGCCGCGAAGAAGTCGGCAAACGTCGAAATCGTCGCCTTCGCGAAAGCGGCAAAACCCCGGCTGTTCTCTACGGACACAAGAAAGAGGTCGTCAACCTGACCGTTCCGGCCGACCAAATCGACGCCGCGATCCGCCTCGGCAACCGCTTCGTGAACCTCGCGGGCGCCGTCAACGAACGCGCCTTTATCAAAGAAGTTCAATGGAACACCTGGGGCGACGTCGTTCTTCACGTCGACTTCACCCGCGTCAGCGAAAACGAACGCGTTCAACTCGAGCTCCCGCTCGAACTGCGCGGCGAAGCGCCGGGCGTCAAAGAAGGCGGCGTCGTTAAGCAAGTTCTCTACCGTCTCGAAGTCGAAGCCGACCCGACGAACGCTCCGGAACGCGTTTCCGTCAGCATTAACGAACTTGGTTTCAATCAACAAGTTCGCGTCGCCGACCTCGTTCTCCCGGAAGGCGTGAAAGCGCTCGCTCCGGCCGACGCCGTCGTCGTCGAATGCTCCGAGCAAGAAGAAGTTTCGGAAACCGCCGACGAAGCCGTCGAAGGCGCGGAACCGGAACTCATCGGTCGCAAAAAGGCCGACGAAGAAGAAGCGGAATGATTCGGCGTTCGCGTCTCGCCCGTTCGCAATTTACCGAGCCTCGCCGCGAGTCGCGCTCAATCGTCGAAATAATTTTCGGAGTTTATCGCAATGCTCAAGACTTTATTCAAGGTCTTTAGGGCGCCCCCGAAAAACGAAATGAAACCGGATAAAATCATCGTCGGCTTAGGAAACCCCGGTTCGAAGTACCGCGACACGCGGCACAACGTCGGATACATGGTTCTCGCGGAACTCGCGTCGCGTTGGGCGACCGGCAAACCGCGCAACCAATTCCAAGGCGACGCGTTGGACGCGCGAATCGGAGGAAAAAACGTTCTCCTTCTCTGTCCGACGACGTACATGAACCTTAGCGGAAGCTCGATCGCCGCCGCCGTTCGTTACTACAAGCTCGATCCAAAAGCGGATTTGATCGTCGTTTGCGACGATCTCGACCTCCCGGTCGCGAAGATTCGCGTCCGTTCGCAAGGGTCGGCCGGCGGGCAAAAGGGCTTGAAAGACGCGATCGCGAAACTCGGAACGCAAGAGTTCGCAAGACTTCGCGTCGGAATTGGTCGTCCCGCGACGCAAGAGCAAGTCGTCAACTTCGTGCTTATGCCTTTTAGAAAAGAGGAGCGACTCGAAGTCGATTTGGCGCTGAAAACCGCCGCCGACGCGCTCGAACGCTGGGTCGCCGACGGCGTCGAAGAGACGATGAACCTCTTCAACGCCGACGCGAAAAAGAAAAAAGGTTCGCAATAAACCGATTTTTCCGATTTTAACCAAACGGAAGGTCTCCGCTTCGTTCCTCGAACGTCGAGACCGTTGGAAATGAAATAAACTCGTCCGCGCGACGAGAACGACTCTCGAGAATCTCGAAGTCGTCGCATATATTAGGAGCAGTAAATTGACTCAGGAACACGTTTACGAAGGCTTGTTCATTCTGAATTCCGAAGCCTACGCCCGTAATCCGGAAGAAGTTTCCGGCCAAATCGCGAAAACGATCGAAACCTTGGGCGGCGTCGTTCGCGTCAGCCGTCTTTGGGAAGAACGCAAACTCGCGTACCCGATCAAAAACCATCGCCGCGGAACCTATTGGTTGACCTATTTCCGCATGCAAACCGACAAGCTCGTCGAGCTGAATCGCCAATTCCAACTCAACGGCAACGTCATTCGCTTCCTTCTCCAAACGATCGACCCGCGCCTTGAAGACGCGCTCGTCGAACACGCGCTCGCCAGCCCGGCTCAACGCGAAGAAGCGGAAGCCGCCGCTCCGGCCGCCGACGTTTACGCCGAAGAAGAAGCCGCCGACGAAGAATAATTTCGCTTCGAAGCGATTCGCGTCGCGTCGAGCATCGGTTCGCGCTCGTTTCGACGACGCAAGCCGAACGTTTTTCCCGTAAAATCGCGCGTTTGCGCAACCGTTTAACGAAAGGCGAGCGATATGGCTAGTTATAACAGAGTCGTTTTGGTCGGCAACCTGACCCGCGACCCGGAACTGCGTTCGATCCCCAGCGGCATGTCCGTCCTCGACGTCGGCTTGGCCGTCAACGACCGTCGCAAAGACGCGAACGGCAACTGGATTGAAGAAGCGACTTTCGTCGACGTCACCGTTTGGGGACGCAGCGCCGAAGTTTTGGCCGAGTACACCCGCAAAGGTTCGCAAATCCTCGTCGAAGGACGGCTGAAAATGGACTCTTGGGAACAAGAGGGCCAACGCCGCACCAAGTTGAAGGTCGTCGCCGAACGCACCGTTCTTCTCGGTTCGCGCGGAGACGGCGGAGGCGGGGGCGGCGGTTATCAGCAGGGCGGCTATCAACAGTCGTACCAACGCCAGCAACCGCAACGTTCGAACGCTCCGAATTCCGGCGGTTCGAACGACTATTACAACGATTTTTCGCAAGACGGCGGCGACGATATTCCGTTCTAACGAACGAAAAACGCCGACGACGAGAAAAACGAGCGTTTCGACGCTTGTGAATTAGGAAATAAAACAAAATAGGAAATATAGCAGGTTTAAACATGCAACAACAACGCAACAAACGCGCTCGCAGCGCTTACCGCACCGGCAAACGTTTGCCGAAGGGCCCGAACGGCGGTATCCAACTCCTTCTGATCCAATCGGTCGACTCCCTCGGCAAACAAGGCGACGTCGTCGAAGTCAAACGGGGTTACGCGATCAACTACCTGATTCCGCAAGGTCTCGCTACGTTCGCGACCGATCACCACCGCCGCATGGTTGAAAAACACAAGGCGATGTTGCTCGAAATCCAAAAACAACGCCTCGCCGGTCTTCGCGAACTCGCCGATCTCATCGCCGAAAAGACGGTCAGCATCCAAGCGAACGCCAACGAAGAAGGCCAACTTTACGGTTCCGTCGGCGCCGACGAAATCGTCCACGCCCTCAAACTCGAAGGCGTCGCGATCTCGCCCGACCAAGTTCGCCTCGAAGGCCCGCTCAAGGAACTCGCGCAATACAAAGTTCGCATTTACTTGGGGCACGAAGTCGAAACGTCCCTCAACGTTTGGGTCGTTCCGGTCGCTCGCGACGTCTGATCTTCGAGCGTTTTCGCCCGTCGCGTTAAAAGAAGCGAACGCGTTTTCACCGTTTCGCCGCATTTAACGCAAACGCGATAAAAAACGCCGCGTCTTATTACAAGGCGCGGCGTTTTTATTTCTTGCGTAGGCCGACCGGAACCGAAAGTTCTCGCCGACGCGGCCCTTCGAGCGCTCTCGCTTGCGCGTTAAAAAAACGAACCCATTTCCGCTATTTTATCTAATCCAACGCAAACGCGCGATTTCTCTCCTTCGGAACTCGAACCGGAACCAAAAGTTTGCCAACTCGCCGTCGAAAGCGGGCCGAAAGTTCGCAGACCCGGAACCGAGAACGAAAATTTTCAAGTTCAAAACCGGAAACGGTCAAAAATCAGCAAACACGAAATCGAAATGTTTGCGGGTCGCCTCGCGAGATTCATCCAAGAAAACGCAAAACGCCGCGCGCCGACCGAATCTCGACCGACGCCGCGACGTTTCAAAGGGTTTCGCCCCTCGTCTCAATTTACGCGACGAGCGGCGATTTTAGCAACTCAAATCAAGCGTCCGGTTGAACGGAGAACGGTTTGCCCGCGAAGAAGTCCGCGAAGATTTGCGCGTAACTCTTGTCGGTGTAACCGCCGGCTTCTTGGGTAACCCAACCGTTGTAACCGATTTCTTCGATGCAGTCGCGCACCGATTTCCAGTCGACCGAGCCCTTCCCGATCGGAACGAAGTCGCCGCCCGCGCCCTTGCTCTTGTCGACTTTGAAGTCTTTGATGTGCAACTTGACGAGCAAGTCTTTGCCGCAAGCGCGGAGCCAATCTTCGGTTTTCGCGTATTTGACGTGATTGCCGAGGTCGAAATACGCCTTGACGCGCTCGTGCCCAAAGGAACGAACGAACGCGGCGTAAAAGTCCGGCGCGCACCAAAGGTTGTTCCAAACGTTTTCGAGGCCGATCGTAACGCCTTCGGCTTCGGCGACCGGAATCAACTCTTCCATACAACGATACGTCGCGGCGGTCGCTTCGTTTTGCAGTTTAATATATTCGGCGAACGGCGCGTTATCTCCTTCGCAAACCGATTTTACCATCAAGGTTTTCGGGTCAAAATCGATTTTGAAATCCCACGGTTTCGGGCCCGGGTTGCCGACGCGGCACGGAACGAGCAAAATCGCCGTCGCGCCAAACGCAGCCGCGGCCGCCAACGTTTTCTTAACCGACTCGACGTCGGCTTTCGCGGCGTCGGCGTTGTTGAAGTTCGTCCAACCGCGCATCACCGAGTGAATATTGATCCCGGTTTCTTCGGCGATTTTACGTCCTTCTCGAGCGGCGGCGACGTCGACGTCCCAACCGGAAATTTCGACGCCTTCAATTCCGACGGCGGCCAGTTGTTCGAAACGTTTACGATCAACCTTGGGAAGAATAAAAGCGCCGCGAAGTTTCGTTTTATATTCTTCGGCGGCAAAAGCGCTCGAAAAACCGTTCAAGTTCGCGGTCGCGGCGACGGCGCCAAGCGCGGTCGTCGCCATAAAATCGCGGCGAGTCCATTGACGTTGCATATCGTTCGTTCCTTTCGCAAACGGACGTCGGCGGCGCGGCGAAACCAGCGTTTTTCGACCGAGGCGCTCCGACGATCCGGTTCGTTCGTCGTCGACCGCCTCGACGGCGCGATTTTCGGCCGTTTCGGCGGGCGTTATATTCCTTAAAATCCCGAAATTCCAACGTCCGTCGCTCTTCGCGACGCTCGCCGCCTTCGGAATAAAGGCGATTATACCAAACGCGACGCCCGATTGCAAGCAAATTGCGCCGGAAAAAAAATTTTTTTGCGCTTTCCCTTCATTTCACTCGATTTCGTCCGCCCAATCGTCCCGCTCCCCGTCGCCTTCCTATTTTAACGCTAAAAACAAAAAAAAAACGCCGCGTTCTTCAACGCGACGTCGGTCAACACTCGCTCATTCTCCCTATTTTAACGCTCAACGGTAATCGACGTCGCCGACGATCGGCAAATCGTCGAGCGATTTCAAGTTAAAAAGGCGCAAAAATCGGGGCGTCGTCGAGTAAAACGCGACCTTTTTCTTGTCGACGACGCGTTGTTCCCGAGCGACGATCTCACGTTTGACGAGCTGCGAGAGCGCGCCGGCCGCGTTGTTCCGCGTTTCGAGAATCTCGTCGAGCGAAATCGGCTGTCGATACGCGATCAACGCCAAAACGTCGATCATCGTTTGCGTCAACTTAAATTCTTTCGTCTTTCCTCCGACGAACCGAGCCGCCAACGCGTCGAACTCGGGCCGCAACGCCATTCGAAAGCCGTCGCCGTCGCGCACAATCCGATACGGAGCCCCGTCGCGCCAATATCGCTCGTTCAGGTCGGCGAGCGCTTCGATCGCCTCGGTCTCCGAGACGTTGCGCATCAGCTCGGTCGCTCGCGCCAACGTCAGGGGCCGATTTTCTCGATCGCCGACGAAGAGCATCGCTTCGAGAATCGACGCCGGGCCGATCGGGACGCGCCGCTCTCGGCTCGCCTCGACGCTTTCGCCGTTTTCTCTATTTTCGCCGTCGCGACCGTTCGCCGAGCCGCCGACGCCCGAACGCGACGCGCCTTTACGTTCGAAATCGGCGTCCGAAACGCGGGAACGCTCGTATTTTTCGCCCGCTTCGCGCAAAAAATCGGCGTCGTTTTGGAGAAGAACGCCGTCGAGCGACTCGCGCCGCTCCCGTTCGAAATCGCGTTGAAACCGCTCGGCGTCCGACGCGTCGTCTTCGTCCGCCTCGCCGTCCTCCGCCGTTTCCGCGTCTTCGTCGCCTTCCGATTCCGCGTCGAAAATCGACCGCAATCCGCCCGCGAACGCGTCGTCAAACGAATTTTTCGCGCGGCGTTCGACGGAATCGGTCGAAAAACTCGCGAAAAAGGCGTTTTCGTCGTCGAACTCGTCGTCGGACGGTTCCGCGTCGCCGCGCAAGTCGCCCTCGCCCGCCGATTTTAACGAAATTTCCGTCTCGTTCGACTCGTCGAACGCGATTTCCGCTCGTCTTTCCGACTCGTCGGTCGGAGCGACGGCGCTCGAACGCCCGCTGCGAACGGAATCGTTTCCGCCGACCGAAATCGTTCCCGACGGCGCGACGACGCGGAAACGACTCGGCGCGACGACGAGGCGCTCGCCTTCGCCGGTTCGCCCCGTTCGCCCGTTTCTCGTCGCTTCGCCGTCTTGCGCCGTCGGTCTATTCAACCGCTCTTCGCCGGTTTGCGCGTCTTCTCGCATCGTCGGTCATTCCTCGTCGAAAAGATCGTCGACGTCCTCGCCTTCGCCGCCGGAACCGAGCCGCGCGGCAAGGTTAAGCCGAACGACGTCGCCGATTAAACGGAAAACGTCGGATTTAACGACGTACCGCGCGTCGAGCCGCCGTCCGTCGATCTTATATTCAACCTCGAATCGAGCGTCGTCCGCTTCGGCGATTCGCTCAAGCGTCTTGCGAGCGACGCCGGTCAACTCCTCGGAGCCGGCGAACATTTCGAGCGCCCAGTTTGCCAACGGCGCGACGGCCAGCGAAGCGCGTTTCGGAGCCGGCGTCTTCGTTTTCGACGCGGCGGCGATTCGCGCAAACTCGGCGTCCGCTTCCGCCGAATCGACTCCGGCGACGAGCAAAATCGCGTCGGCGCTCGTTCCAAAACGAACGGCGAGCGTTTTTTCGCTCCAATAAGCGGCGAACGCTTCCGGCAACTCCGCGTCGAACTCGGCCAACGGGACGTCGATTTTCGAAACGGAAAAACCGGCGACCGTTTCCGCGTCGAATTTAACAAAATTTCCAATTTTACCGGCGCTTTCCGGTTCGTCGGTCTTCAATTTGTCGAAAATTTTCCGCGCGGCGGCGGTCAATTCGCTTCCGTCGACCGACGCGACGGCGGAGGAAAAAACGACCGGACCGCAAGCGAACGCGGAAGCGGAGTCGAACGTTCCGTCGGCGCCCGCCGATTTCGCGAACTTTTCGACGACGGCGAACAATTCTTCGGCCAACGCGAGCTCTTCCGCGTCGCCGAGTCCGATTTCCAGCGCTTTTTTCGCGTTGTCGAACGCGGTCGCTTGCTGTTTTTCGAGAAATTCGCGGTCGAGCGCCGAATATTTTCCGGAGTTGATCGCGGCGAAAACGGAGTTCGGCGTCTCGGCGATCGCGCCCCAACGGGTCTCGGCGTTTTGCGCCCCGGCGAACGTTTCGGCCAACGGCGAGCCGTCCTTGGCGACGACCGCGCATCCCCAAGCGAGATCGCCGGTCGTCGCGTCGACATTAAGAGTCCAAGCGACGCGTTCGAGCGAATCGAAAATCGCCGAATAATATTCGAGCGTCGTCTCGAACTGTTCCAGCGCGGCCTCGTCGTCGGTCGGCGCGTTTTCTGCGGCTTTTTGCCGCAACGCCGCGAACCCGGCTTCGAGCAGTTCCTTCGGAAGCGCGGTCAAATCGACGTCGACGCTCAAAAAGCCCGCCTTTTCGCCGCCGTCGATCCAAGCGGTCGGGTCGGTCGTCGGAACGAACGCCTCTTTCCCCGCCTCGAAGACGAAGAGCCAACCGTCTTTTTCAAGCAGACGGAGACGCGGCGCGGCGCCGAGGAAGATTCCCTCCGGCGTCTTTTCGATTTTCTCTTTCAAGTCGGAAGCGCCGACGAATTCGATTTTTTCAACGCTCGCGACCGGCAAAAACGCGAACGGAACGATTTCGGAACCGTCGGTCGCGACGACGAGACCGAACGGTTTCGAGCGGTCGACTCCTTGAACGTCGCCGTAAATCGCTCGAACCGTTTCGATCGCTTCGGCGAATTTCATTTCCGCCGCGATTCGTTCCGCCGCCTCCCAAGTCGCGTCGTATCCGGCGCCCGCGACGACCGCGACCGCTCGCGTTTTCCCCGAATCAGCGCCGAACGCCGCTCTCTCGCCGCCGTTCCAACCGCTAAAAACGGCGAAAATCGCGCAACACGTCCAAGCGACGCGAAGCGCCGCGTTTCTCCAAATCTTTCTTTCGCTCATCGTCGTCGCGTCCTTTCGTTCCTTTCCGACGTTCTTTTGTCGCCGCGTTTCCACTTTTCCCGACGGCGACGCGCGGCTCGGAGGCGTTGCGACCGTTCCTCGACGCCGCGTTCATTCGTTCAATATATTAATAAGGACGAGACAACCGCTCGAAAAATCTCGTTTTTATCGAAATTTTTCTTAAAATTTCGCCCGATTTTCCGTTTCGCCGCCGCTCGCCCTTTTTTTTCGGGTCGCGCTTTCATTTTAAAAAAACTCGCCGCGCAAGTCAAGACGGCGTCGCCGCGCGTTCTCTTCCTTGCCTCGCTTCTCTTATCGCCGCCGTTCGCCGCCCGACGAAAGCGTCCCGCCCCGTCTCGTTCCAATTAACGCGCCGTCGAGAAACCGCCCTTGCGTCGAGCCGTTATTTTCGTTAGAATCTTCCGAAGTTCGCGCCGTCGTCGTCCGACGTTCGGCCTGTTTCCGCGTTTTTTCCTTTCTTTTCGCCGTTCGCATGCCGCCGATCTCAGATTTTCGCTCGCCGTTTCGTTCGCGTTCGCTCGCTCGTTTTCCGAACGCGGCGTCGTTCGCGCCGATTTTTTCGCGTCGAGCGGCGCCGTCCGCGTTTCCTTTGCCGACGACGAATCCAAACGCGGCGTTTTTCTCCGATTTCGCGCCGTTTCTCGCGACGACGGCTCGACGCCTGACGGCGTCGACGGCGAACGTCGTTTTCGACCGTTTCGGTTTCGCGACGCCGAACGATTTCGAACGAGAAAGCGTCGACGGCGCCTCGGACGACGCGGAGTCGCTCCTTTTCGAAAACGCCCGCGGCGCTCGTTTTCTCCTCGTCGCGCCGCGTCCGACCTTTCGCCTTCTTTTCGACGCCGCGCTTGGCTTCGACGTTTCGGCGATTTGCGCAAACGAGGCGCTTTGGGCCCAATTTGCCGCCGACGCGCGTTTCCCGCTGACGCCGTTCGAACTCGACGCGCTTTCGCCGGAGTTCGAGCGTTTCGCGGCGCTTTGTCCGCTCGCGACGGACGACGATTCGGCAGAAGAGTCGCCCGACGCTTGGCGGCCCGTTTCGTTCGCTCGCTCGTCGACGCTTTGCCCGCTCGATCTCGACGACGATCTCGTTTATTGGGAGCGGCGGCTAATTCGCTTGGCGGAGCGCGTTTTTCCTTGGACGTTTTTCGTTTCGACGCGCCGTCTCGCGCCGACGGCCGACGCGGCGAAGCTAGCGGAACCCCGCCGTTCCTCGCCGCCGCTCGAACCGTCTCGCGATCTTCCGCCGTCGGAGCGAACCTTTGAGTTTTCGGTCGTCGTCGAGCGCGGCGAAGCGTCGGCGGACTTTTGGCGGAATCTGAAACCGGGCGACGTGCTGACGACGAACGCTCCGTCGAACGCGCTTTTTTTGGGGCTCCTCGACGGCGAACCGCGCTTTCTGTGCCGTCCCGGACTTTTCCGAGGCGCCGCGGCCGCGCAAATCGTAAGCGAAGCCGGCGACGGACGCGAATAACGTCTCGACGAATCGCCGTCGCCCGACCGTTTCGAAAAGGCGACCAAAAAAAAACAAGAAAATTTTAAAAAGACCCTTTACATATCGAAAAAGCGTGGTATGATAACGTGTGTTGGGGCGGTAAGGCTTGGCACTTCGCCCTTCGACTACTTTTAAGGCTGAATAGCTCAGTTGGTTAGAGCGGCGGCTTCATAAGCCGTAGGTCACCGGTTCAAGTCCAGTTTCAGCCACTTGCTCAAACGTTTTAAACGGCGTTTGAGCTTTTTTTTTGTTTAAAACGCGTTCGTTTTCTTTGATTCGCTCGACCGCGCGCGGTTTCTACCGAGCGTTCTTTTTCCGCCTTCTCGCCTTGCGAAAGCGCGTCTTTCGTTCCGTCGTTTTCTTCGCCGCGACCTTAAAAAACGTTGCGAGCGTTCGGCGCGAAAAGCGAATTTTTCCGAGCGTCGTTGCCAAAATAGCGTCGCCGCGTCCTCCAACGCGAATAAAAAAACCAAACGCTAAAACTCCTTCGTTTTTTCAATTTTCAGATTGAATTTTTTCGTTCGGTCGTCTAATTTATTCGATTGGGCGCGAAGCGACGAAAATCGCGCCCGTTAAAATTGCGAACTCGCCGTTCGCGCTTCTTTCCCCTGCTTCTTGGAGCCTAACTAATGACAACGCGTTACTTTACGTCCAACGCCTCGACCGGTGCGGGCAGTCTTGCCGAAGCGGTCAAAAACGCCTCTTCCGGCGACGTTATCCGTCCCGACGAAACCGTTTTCGAGCGCGGAAAAACCATCGAAATCATTCTCGCCAAAGAACTTAGCGTCGACAAAAATTTAACCTTCGACGGCGGGCCGTTTCGCGTTCGCTTGAACGGCGGCGGCGCGATTCGTTGCGCTCGAATCGCCAAAAGCGCGAAGGTTAGCTTTACGGCGTTCGAGTTCGTCGAAGGGCTCGCCGAGGCCGCGACGTCGCCGGACGGCGGCGGAATCCTCGTTCAAAACGACGCGTCGCTCGTTTTAAATCGTTGCGTCGTTTGCGGTTGCGAATCGTCGAGAAACGGCGGAGGCGTTTACGTTTCGAACGGCGCGAGAGTCGAACTCGCCGATTCGGTCGTTTTTGAAAACCGCGCTCTTCAAAGCGGAGGCGGCGCGTACCTCTCGATTCGAAGTCGATTTACGGCAAACGGTTCGACGCTCGCTTGCAACGTCGACGGCCAAACGCCCGGAACCGACGGTTTCTCCGACGTCGTCGCGAACGCGCGTTTCCTCGACTCGTCGTTCGTTTGTCGAAACTCCATTATCTGCGTCGCTGCTAAAGATTACGGAGCAAGGCCTTACGGAACGCGACAAAACAACGCGAACGGTTGCGTCGTCGACGTTTCGGCGTCGGAAATCGGTTTCGTCGCGTTCGAATCCTCGTCCGCGCCGTTCGAAAATTGGAACCGCAACGCTTGGAAAATTCGAAACTTACATCTTCTCGACAACGCGTCGCCGAATCCGTCGCCGTATCGAAATTCCGGCGACGTTGGCAAAATGTCGCGCTACGACGTCGAAGGCAACTTCCGAGGGCGAACCGTCGACGGCGCAAGCGCTTGCAGTCCCGGCGCTTACGAAACGATTCAAGCCGATCTGTTTTGGATCGGCGGCGAGTTTACGCAAGAGCAGATCGACGCCGCGCCAAAAAACTTTGTATTTTCTAATTTAAAGCGAGGATATAACGCCGCGACTGGAAC
>JAFYQR010000159.1 GCA_017559825.1 Thermoguttaceae bacterium
AAGAGCGGAACGGAACGCGTCGCGCTTCGCTTCGACGTAATTTCGCGCCGCGTCAAGCGCCGCGTTCGGTTTGACTTGCATCGTCGCCGTCTCCTTCCTGTTGCAAACGCGATTTGAACCCGTAACGCCGCGCGACGTCGTCGACCATCGCGGCGCGGGCCGACTGCAAACGCTCGAACGTCGCTTCTAAGTCGCGGCGCGTCCGTCCGTTGGAACGCCGGAGCGCCGGATGAAGCGCCGTCAACGCGTCCAAGACGTTCGCTCCGCCGGGAATCTCGGCGCGGATCGCCGCGTTCACCGCGCCGACGCTTCCGCGAACGCCGTACTTTTCTTTCAGTTCTTTAATGCTCATTCGATTTTCTCCGCCTTTTTCGCTTTCTTTGTCGCGTTCAAAACCGGAACCAAAAGGCCCGTCGAGAGACCGCCCGCCGCGAAGGACGGGACGGCCCGGCTCGACGAGCCGCGCGAGGGTTAACCGTTACCACTGCGTCGTAACGGTGATTTCGATTTTACTTCGACCGACGACCAAGACGACTTCGCGAACCTCGACCACTTGAGCGCCTTCGTCGAAAGCGTGTTTGGCTTCGTCGCGGAGTTCCGTCGAGAACGATTCGGTTTGGTAGTTGACGAAATACGTAACCTTTTCCGTTTTATTGTTCCTTTCCAAAAAAGGACTCCAAGTAAAACGGACGCGAGACAATCCCGCGTCTCGCGCTTTTATTATAGCCTCCGTATTGTTAAACGTCAAGCCTTATTTCAAATAAAACGCGAAAAACTTATCCGCGGCCTTCTAACGCGTTCGACGGCGGCGTCGGCTCCTAAGTCGAAAAAGCGTTTTCAACGCGTGTAAACGGCGGTTTCGCGCGAGTACGAAAAGTTTTAAACGTGCGAAAATCTTTTGGCGGCAAAATTCTTGTCGAAACGCGCCCAATTTTCGAAAAAACGCGAAAAAATCGCCATCCAACCCCCGGATGTAAAAATAAAAATGGTATAATCGCCGCCGACTCGGAAAGGGGCTCGAATGCCGAAGAAAATCGACTCGAAGACAAAAGCCGCCGTCGTCGCCGCGTTGGCCGCCGGAGAGTCGCCGCGTTCGATCGCTCGCCGGTTCGGCGTTTCGCGTCCGTACGTGTCGCAAGTTCGCGCCGAAACGAGGCCGAAGTCGCGACGCTGTCCGACGTGCGGAGCGACGCTCGCCGCGTCGAAGTGTCTCGCGTGTTGGCTCCGAACGCCGCCGGAGCGACGCGAAGAATTTTTCTCGACCGACTTTTACGTTCGCCGCGAGCCGGAAGAAATTTAGAGGAGGAAACGCCCGATGGAAACGATTCTTGAAACGAAAACCGCCGCCGTCGCGAAGGTTCCGAGCGGCGCGACCGTCGTCCTTTACGGCGCC
Organism: Thermoguttaceae bacterium; assembly: GCA_017559825.1. Taxonomy (GTDB): domain Bacteria; phylum Planctomycetota; class Planctomycetia; order Pirellulales; family Thermoguttaceae; genus RUG369. The sequence goes on from JAFYQR010000159.1 coordinate 1,394, forward strand.
GTCGTCGAAGGCGACCCGACCGAAGCGCAAATAGAAACGGGACGCAACGCGTTGACCGCGACGCTTGAAATTGTCGGCGCGACGAACGCAAGTTCTTATCTGTTGCGGCATAAGAAGATTGAACTTGCCGCCGACGAATCGCTCTTGCTGACCGTCGATTCGACGTATTCAAAAGTTTCGCCCGATCCGCTTCAAGACGTCGCCGAACCGGAAATGTCGGAGGCGTAACCGATGGCCGTCGTTTACTTTACGTCGAACGCGTCGACCGGCGCCGGTTCGCTCGTTCAAGCGATAAAAAACGCCCAACCCGGCGACGTTATCCGCCCTGACGAAACTGTTTTCGAACGCGGGTCGATTATCGAAATCGCGCTCGCGTCGACGCTTACAATCGACAAGACGCTAACGCTCGACGGAGGCCCGTACCGCGTTCGGCTTAACGGCGGCGGCGCGGTTGTTTGCGCGAACGTCGAAAGCGGCGTTTCCGTTACGTTTACGGGGTACGAGTTTGTTTCGAGTTCCGGCGCCGGGGTCGTCGCAAACGGCCCGACGACGTTCGAGCGGTGCGTCGTCGCCGGAAGCAACGGCGCTGGTATCGCGGCAAGCGGCGCGAGTGTAACGTTGAGCGATAGCGTTGTTTGCGGTAACAACGGCGCTGCTTTTATCGCTGAATCGGCGACTATCTCCGGTTCGACGCTTGCGGGGAATGTAGGCTTTACGTCTGGTGCGGTCGCCGCGTCGAACTCGATTTTATTGCAAATTTCGGGCGCAATGACAGAAGACGGGAACGTCGTCAATGTCGCGTCGTCTCAAATTGGTTTTGTCGCTTCGCCTCCGGGCGATTTAAGCGCCGAAACTTGGACGGATAACGCTTGGCAAAACTGGGACTTACATCTTCTCGACAACGCGTCGCCGAATCCGTCGCCGTATCGAAATTCCGGCGACGTTGGCAAAATGTCGCGCTACGACGTCGAAGGCAACTTCCGAGGGCGAACCGTCGACGGCGCAAGCGTTTGCAGTCCCGGCGCTTACGAAACGATTCAAGCCGATCTGTTTTGGATCGGCGGCGAGTTTACGCAAGAGCAGATCGACGCCGCGCCAAAAAACTTTGTATTTTCTAATTTAAAGCGAGGATATAACGCCGCGACTGGAAC
>JAFYQR010000160.1 GCA_017559825.1 Thermoguttaceae bacterium
GACGTCGCAAAAGACGCGGTCGCAAGTTTCGGCTCGAAGCGGAACGTTCGTCGCGTCGGCCCAATCGGCGTCGATCCCGACCGCTCGCGCCTCGACGATTTCCTTCGGCGACGTTCGCAACGAAAACCAAAAAACGCGCCCGTCGCGCCGCGCTTTGAAGAGCGTCTCGCGGTCGAAGTCGCCGATAAAAAGGGTCGTTCCGGCGTCTTCTTCGCCCTTTTCGCCGACGGTCGCGAGCATTTGCGTCTTCGTTTCGTCGACGCGTTCCCATTCGAATTTCGGACGTTCGACGATTTCGCGCAACGCCGGTTGAATCGCGTCGAAAAAGAATTCCGGCGTCAACAGCGTCATACACGGCGGTTCAACGAATCCGCGAGCGCAATGCGTTTGCCAATCGTTGAGCGAAAAACCGCAGGGCGCCGGACACGCGCTCGGCGCCGAAACGTTAATATTTTCCGAATATCCGCAATACGCGGGCGGCGTTTGGCCCCAATAAACGGCGCACCGTCCGCCCAACGTATGCGCGACGTGCGGCATTCCGCACTCGCCGTCGATATGAAGCGCCGAATTTTTCAGTAAAACCTTCAGTTCCTCGAACGTCGTCGCGCCGCGCAAATCAAGGTCGACGCTCAAGGTTTCCTCCGTTTCCGCCTCCGCTTCGTTCGGTCGCGTTCCCAACCAAACAAGTTTCAAGTTCGGAAACTCGGCGCGAATTCGAGCGATCAACTCGCGATAATACCGCCAAGGCCAAAGTCGAACGTTGTTCTTCGACGCCGCGCCGCCGACGCCGCGTTGCAGCGTCGCGTACTCGCCCGGCTCCAACCCGTTGTTTCGCAAGACGGCGAACGCCGACTCGTCGAGCGCGGCCAAAGGACGCTCCGCTTCGGTCAACGCGAAAAAACCGTCGAAATCGCATTGCGTTCGCATCGAACGCCCGTTCGCCAACGCGAAGGCGACCTGCGAATAATCGGCGTTCGAATATGTTTGGAAGAGCGTCGGACGCTCCGCGGCGCTCGCGTTCAACCGCTCGACGTACTTCGCCGCGTCGGGCGAAAAATAAGCGAGCGTTTCGAAATTGCAGGCCGAAACGTTGGGCAGCCGATTTAAGTCGAAAATCGCGTCGAACTTCTCGCCGTCGAAAGTCGGCGATTTCAGAACGTCGCGATCCCAAAATTCCAAAAAGCGAAAACCGCGAAAAATCGCCGTCAACGCGTCTCGATCGGCGGAGGCGGCGACGCTCATTCGAATTTTTTCGTCGGCGAAACGTCGGCGAAACGCCTTAAAAAAAGGGCCTGTCGCGACGATATCGCCCAAACCGCCGCTTAACAAGAACAGGATTCTTAACGAACCGTCTGAACGCGCCGCGTCGAACGAGCGAATCAATCGTTGCGGAAACGTTATTTCCTCGACGTAAAAGCAACGCGGTTTCAACAAGGCTCGGAAGCACCAAAAACCAAGACGCGCCAACGCCTTACGTTCGGAGTCGGGATATTTGGCGCGAACTCGTTCGATTCGACGCTCCAATTTTTCCCAAACGCTCATCTCGCTCGCCTCCGCCGCCGTCTTTCTTAAGTATTATCGTCGTTTAATTTAACGCGCCGCTTTTTCGCGTTCGGCGAGCTCGACGTCGCGTTTCAGCATGTCGTCGATCAAATCTTCGAACGAATAACGCGGCGTCCAGCCGAGTTTTTCGCGAGCTTTCGTCGCGTCGCCGCAGAGGTAATTCACCTCCGTCGGACGGAAGAAAATCGGGTCGATCTCGACGAGCGTCTTCCCGGTTTTGCGGTCGAACCCGATTTCGTCGACGCCGGAGCCGCGCCAAACCAAGTCGAATCCAAGCCGTTCAAAGACGATTTCGAGGAACTCGCGCGCCGACCGCTGCTCGCCGGTCGCCAAGACGTAATCGTCCGGAGCGTCTTGCTGCAACATCAGATACATCCCTTCGACATAGTCGGCGGCGTGTCCCCAGTCGCGTCGCGAGTCGATATTCCCCATCCGAAGCGTCTCTTGCAACCCGGCGCGAATCCGAGCGGCGCCGCGGGTGATCTTTCGCGTAACGAAATTCTCGCCGCGCAACGGGCTTTCGTGGTTGAACAGAATGCCGTTGCAAGCGAAAATCCCGTAAGCCTCGCGGTAGTTGACGGTAATCCAATAAGCGTACAATTTCGCGACGGCGTAAGGACTGCGCGGCGCGAAGGGCGTCGTTTCGCGTTGCGGCTTTTCGCGAACGTCGCCGAAGAGCTCCGACGTCGACGCTTGGTAGAAGCGCGTTTTCTCCGTCAAGCCGAGTCGGCGGATCCCCTCCAAAATGCGGAGCGTTCCGAGCGCGTCGACGTCGGCGGTTTGCTCCGGAACGTCGAACGAAACGCGAACGTCGGACTGCGCCGCCAAGTTGTAAACTTCGTCCGGCTCGAACTCGGCCAAGATTCGCGTCAAACTCGACGAGTCGGTCAGGTCGCCGGTTCGGAAAAAGAGTTCGGAACCGTTCGGCTGGACGCCCGGCGTCAGATCGTCGATTCGGCTCGTGTTCGGCGTCGACGAGCGACGAACGATTCCACAAACGCGGCGCCCCTCCGCCAAGAGCTTGCGAATCAAATAAGAGCCGTCTTGCCCGGTCGCGCCGGTTACCAACGCCGTTTTCATCGTCAAATCCTTCCCATTCCTTTCACTTGACTTACTCAACGCAAACCGCGCCGCCTATTCCGGCGCCGTCAAACGCCTCCGTCTTTTCAATCGTCGCGTCCCGTTTTTTCAAATCGTCCCTTAAAACGCGAAAATTCGGCGGACTCCAAGCGTTCTGTCTCAAACGCCTCGACCGCCGAATCTTCTCTAAACGCCGTTTTTTCCGACGGCGCTCAATCTTTCTAATTTACCGGCTCTACCAAACGAGATAGTTCCCGCCGTAGGTGAGCCCGGCGCCGAACCCGGCGAGGAGCAGCTTGTCGCCGCGATTCAAAAGTCCGCCGCGATTCATCTCGTCGAGAGCGATCGGAATCGACGCCGACGCGGTGTTGGCGACGCGCTCGACGTTGATGTAAAACTTTTCTTCCGGCAGCTTCAAACGATCGGCCGCCGAGCAGATGATCCGATAATTCGCTTGGTGCGGAACAATCCGCTTCACGTCGTCGAACGTTAGGCCGTTGCGCGCCGTCAACTCGTTCGCGACCTCGGCCAACGCCTTCACCGCGAAAGAGTAAACTTGCGTTCCGCCCATTTGCAGGACGTGCGCCATCGGGTGCCGAAGCGAGTCGCTCGAACGACACCCGCCTTCCAACGTGAGGTGTTTCCCGCCCGCTCCGTCCGCTTTCATCATCGAATCGACGATTCCGCTTTCGTCGTCGCTGGCCGTCAAAACCGCCGCGCCGGCGCCGTCGCCGAAGAGAATGCACGTTTTATGATCGTTCCAGTCGACTTTTCGCGACATCACTTCGGAGCCGATCAGCAAAATCGGGCGGCGGAAATTCGGGTTGGCGAAGAAGTTTTTCGCGATTTCCAGGTTGTAAATAAACCCGCAGCACGCGGCGCTCATGTCGAACGCGGCGGCGTTTTTCGCGCCGAGCTTGTCCTGAATAACGCAGGACGTCAACGGCGTCGGCGCGTAGTCCGGCGTCGAGGTGCTGACGATGATCATCCCCAAATCGTCCGGGCCGATTCCCGCCGACTCCATCGCTCTTTGCGCGGCGATCAAGCCCATCGACGACGCGGATTCGTCGTCGGCGGCGATGTGGCGCGAACGAATGCCGGTGTGCGAAAAAATCCATTCGTCCGAAGTTTTCGGCAACCGCTCCGCCAATTCGTCGTTCGTAACGACGCGCTCGGGGAGATAGGAGCCCGTTCCCGCTATTTTAACCCGGATCATCAAAAAACTCGTTATAATTTAAAATTCGTTGCGGACGATAAGAACGACGGGGAAAAGCGCGCCGTATCGATTGCGCCGATTATACGCGTTTCAACGGCTTCCGTCAAGAGAAAAAATAACGCGCCGAGCCGTCAAAAACTCGATTTGGCGCATTTTTTCTCAAAAAAAGCGTTCGACCGACGTTTTTTAGCTCGGCGTCGACCCGCCCTCGTTCGTCTTTATCGTCCCCGGGCCGTTCCTGCTTTAACAATTTTAACGACGCCGACGATTTTACCGTTTTTTCTTGTCCGCGTTCTTAAACGGCGTCGCGCGATTCTTCCGTTTCGACGACGAACGCGTCGCGAACGGTCGCCAAGAACTCCTCTTCGGTCGCGACGCGAGCGATTTTGTCGCGGAAGTTGCGTCCGCCGGGCCGCCCTTTAGAATAATGGCAAGCGATTTTGCGCATCATCACGACGGCGCGTTCTCTACCAAAACGGTCGACGACGAGCGAGTAATGCTTCAAAAGGAGGTCGCGCTGCTCCCGAAGCGTCGGGTCGGGATCGGGCGTCTCGCCGTTGAGAAGTTGCGCGATCTGTCGGAAAATCCAAGGTTTGTCGAGTCCGGCGCGACCGATCATGATCCCGTCGACCGGATAGTTTTCGAGCCGTTCGACCGCTTCGCTCGGCGTTTTAATATCGCCGTTCCCGATCAGCGGAATCGAGCGGAGGACGCCCTTAATCTTCGCGATTTCGTCCCAATCGGCAAAACCGGAATACATTTGCTTCGCGGTGCGTCCGTGAACGGTCAGCGCGGCGGCGCCCGCTTCCTCGACCGCTTGCGCGACGTCGACGGCGTTGACGGTATCGGCGGTCAGTCCGAGCCGAATCTTCGCGGTTACCGGGGTCGGCGCGCAAATCCGAGCGACCCGCCCGACCAACTCGCCGACCTTCGCCGGGTCGCGGAGCAAATAGGAGCCGCTGGCCGACCGTTTCGCGATCGCCGGGGCCGGGCAGCCGAAATTCAAGTCGACGACGCTGACGTTCAGTTCTTTCGCAAGTCGGCGCGCCAATTCTTCGAGCGTTTCCGGCGTATTGTCCCAAATCTGCACCGCCAACGGTCGCGGCTCCTCGGCGACGCCCCAAAGTCGCGGCGGCTCCCCGTCTCCGCGCGCCTCCATACAGACGAACGCTCGAGCGCTCACCATCTCCGTCGCGATCAGCCCGACGCCGCCGAGATAACGCAACAGCTCTCGGTGCGCGTAATTCGTGTATCCGGCCATCGGCGCCGAAAGAACCGGCGGCGAAACGACGACGTTCCCGATTTTCAACGACGTTTTCAACTTGACTTTCTCCCCCGTTCTTTTACCGTTTTTACCCTTATTGTTAATAGAGGTCGTCGACGCGCTCGCTTCGCTCTCTCGTTCGCCGAGCGAACGCTAAAACAACCGTCAATATTATAAAAGTTTTCACGTTTTCCGCAAGAGCCGCCGCTTGCCGCTCCGTCTCTCCTCTCGCGCCGCTGATTTTACCGATAATTCGTTTTTTAACGAAAAAGAATCGCGGCGTAAGCGAGATTGCGAACAAATTTCGAGGGAAACGCGTTTTCGTGGGAGTAAAAACTTGACAACGGCTAAAAATTCGGTTAAATTAAACGTTAAGAGGCGCGTTTCGTCGAAATCGGCGGAAAACGGCCGTCTCCGACGCAAGCGCGGCGCCGCGTTTCGTCGCCGTATTGGTCCATTCGGTCAACGCTCGAATAAAAGGAGCCGAAGAGTGAGCGCGCTTTGGGGTCTCGACAATCCGAATATTAAAATTCTCGACTGTTCCGTTCGCGACGGCGGCTTGGTCAACGACCACCGTTTCGACCTCGACTTCGTTCAAGCGGTCTATCGCGCTTGCGCCGCGGCGGGCGTCGACTATATGGAAGTCGGATACAAGAACTCGGATCGCATTTTCCCCCGCGACGCGAACGGCGCTTGGAAGTATTGCGACGAAGACGACCTCCGCGCCGTCGTCGGCGAAAATCCGGCGCCCGGTTTGAAGCTCAGCTGCATGATCGACGCGGAAAAATCGGACTGGAAAACCGCCGTTGTTCCGAAGGAAAAGAGCCCGCTCGATTTGATTCGCGTCGCGTTTTACGATTACCAAGTCGACGAAGCGGTCGCGATGATCGACGACGCCGCGCAAAAAGGGTACGAAGTTTGCGCCAACCTGATGGCCGTTACCGCCGTCGACGAAAGCGTGATCGACCGCGTGTTGGAACGTCTCGTCGAAACGCCGACCGAAACGATCGTCATCGTCGACAGTTTCGGTTCGCTGACGCCCGCGCAAACGGAATATTTGACGCAAAAGTACTTCCGTTTCGCCAACGCGGCGGGTAAAGAAGTCGGGATTCACGCGCACAACAATATGCAGCTGGCCTTCTCGAACACCCTCACCGCGGCTCGTTGCGGCGCGACGCGGTTGGACGCCTCGATCGGCGGGCTCGGTCGCGGCGCCGGAAACTGTCCGATGGAGTTGCTCCTTTCGGTTGTCAACGCGAAAAATTATAAATTGCGCTCGATTATCGAGTGCCTCGAAAACGCGCTCGTCCCGCTCCGTCGCGAAATCGAGTGGGGCCCGCTCCCGGAATATATGCTGACCGGCCAATTCAACCAACACCCGCGCGCCGCCATCGCCGCTCGCAAAGAGCCGGAAACCCGCGACCATTTCCTCGCGCTTTACGACCGTTTGTTCGAAAAAGCCGCCGAAGCGAAATAACCGCCTACAACCGTTAAAATCGGCTCCGCTTCACGCCGTCGACGTTTGCTCGGCGGCGCTCGGTTCGCGTTTTTCCCGATTTTGTCCTTATTAATTAACAAGCGTTTTTGCCGTCGGCCGCGCGTCGGAGCCGGTCGGTCGTCGAAGTCGACGCGTTTCCCCTAATTCCCCCGTTTGTCAACTAAGCGAGAGCAACGCCGTGTCCCAATCGTCTCCCGAACAGAAGAAGAAGTTGATCGAGCCGCGCACCCTGAAAGGTTTCCGCGATTTCCTCCCCGAAGCGATGATTCCGCGCGAACGCCTGATCGAGCGCGTTACCAAAGTTTACCGAAATTATGGATTTTGCCCGATCGACACCCCGGTTCTCGAGTATTTGGAGATTCTCTCCGGCAAGGGAAGCGACGAAACCGACAAGCAGCTCTACCGCTTCAAAGACTCCGGCGGACGCGAAGTCGGGATGCGTTTCGACTTGACCGTTCCGTTCGCGCGCTTCTCGGCGCAACACTTCGCGGAACTCGGCGTCCCGTTCAAGCGCTATCACTTGGCGAAAGTTTGGCGCGGCGAAAACACGCAAGCCGGGCGCTATCGCGAGTTTATGCAATGCGACTTCGACACGATCGGCACGACGAGCGTCGTTTCCGACGTCGAAACCGCGTTGGTGATCAACGACGTGATGGAGCGTATCGACCTGCGAACGGAAGACTCCTTCACGAAGTTCAAGGTTCGCCTCAACAGCCGCAAAATCTTGAACGGCGCGCTCGAAAAACTCGGCCTTAGCGACCGCGCCGTCCCGGTGTTGCGGGCGCTCGACAAGTTGGCGAAGGTCGGCCCGGACGCCGTCGTTAAGGAGATGACCGAAACCGCGTCGGCGACGGAAGAGCAAGGGCGCGCGATTCTTGAAATCGCTTCCGCGCAAGGTTCGAACGCCGAAATTTTGGCGCGTTTGGAAGGTCTCCTCGCCGGGAGCGAACTTGGGCTCGAAGGCGTCGCCGACTTGCGCCAAATCTTGGAATCGGTCGCGGCGGCGGGGGTTCCGGACGGACGTTTCGTGTTGGACGTTTCCATCGCTCGCGGGCTCGACTATTACACCGGCGCGATTTTTGAAACGTTCCTCGACGACGCGCAAAAACTCGGAAGCGTTTGCAGCGGCGGACGTTACGACAACTTGGCGGAGCTTTACACGAAGCAAAAACTGCCGGGCGTCGGCGCGTCGCTCGGGCTCGACCGCCTTTTCGCCGGGCTCGAAGAGTTGAATATGATCGAAAAAACGGCGGCGACGGTCGACGTTTTCCTCCCGATGTTCGACGCGGCGCTTTCGGTCGATTACGTCCGAATCGCGTCGGGGCTGCGCAAGCGCGGAATCGGCGTCGAGCTTTACCCGGAAGCGAAAAAACTCGGTCAACAGTTGAAATACGCCGACAAAAAGGGTTTCCGTTTCGCGTTGGTGATCGGCTCCGACGAAGCGGCCCGCGGCGTCGCCAACCTGAAAGACCTCAAATCGGGCGGCCAAATCGAAGTTCCGCTCGACGCCGACGGCTTGGCGGCCGCGATTAGCGACGCGTTGAGCGCCCGTTAATCGTTCCCTTTACCGTTTTTCCCTATTTTAACGCCCGACGCGTTTTTTCCTCCAACGAACGATCGGCGGCGGGCGAAACCGCTTTATTTTGCGCCGACGAGAACGCCGCTCGCCCCCGCCGACGCCGTTTTGCTCCGACGAGAACGCTCCGATGAAACTCACGTTAGCCGAACCGCGCGGTTTTTGCTCCGGCGTCAACCGAGCGATCAACATTCTCGAAGACGTCGTGCGCAACGAAAAAGAGCGCGCGTACGTTTACCATGAAATCGTGCATAACGCGTGGGTTGTTCGCGATTTTCAACGGCGCGGGGTCGTTTTCGTCGAGTCGCTCGACGACGTGCCGGACGGCGCGCTCCTTCTCTTCTCGGCGCACGGGGTCTCGCCGCAAATTCGCGCCGAAGCGGCGGCCCGCAAAATCCGCGCGATCGACGCGACTTGTCCGCTCGTTCACCGCATTCACCAACAAGTTCGCGACTACGCCGAAGCCGGTTACCGCGTTATTTTCATCGGCAAACGCGGGCACGACGAAGTCGTCGGAACGCTCGGCGAAGCCCCGGACGCGACGACGCTCGTTTCGTCGCTCGACGAAATCGCGTCCTTGCCCGATTTCCCGCCGACGCAACGGATGACGTACCTGACGCAAACGACCCTTTCCGTTTCGCACGCCGCCAAAATCGTCGACGCGCTTCGGGAGCGTTATCCGCAGCTCGAAGACCCGAACGTCGAGGGGATTTGCTACGCAACGCAACAACGTCAGGACGTCGTTCGCCGATTGGCGCCGGAACACGATCTCACCATCGTCGTCGGGAGCGTCAACAGTTCGAACTCGAAACGCCTCGCCGACGTTTCGCGCGAAGTCGGCGTTCCGGCGTACCTCGTCGACGGCGTCGAAGACCTTCCTTGGCAAGCCCTGAAACCGGACGCCGCCGTCCTCATCACCGCCGGAGCGAGCGCGCCGGAGAGCGTCTTCCAAACTTGCGTCCAATTTTTGCGCGACGTTTGAGCGAGCGAACGCCCAATTTTGCCGATTTTAACGGTTTCGCCGACGTTTTAACAGTTGGTCGCGCCGTCGAAACGCGTTTTTTTCTCGCCGCGTCGCTTCCCGTTACTTCGTCTCTTTCGATTCTAGGAGCGATTATATGCCGACGCGACGTTTTTCTTTCCTTGCGGCGACGCTTTGCGCAATCTCCGCGAACTTCGCCGATTTTAACGCTTTCAACGCCGACCGCGCCGTTCTTTCCGCCGCCGAACCGGTTGAAATCGCCGCGACGACGAACGCCGACCGCCTCCAAAATCCGCGCAAAAAACTGATTCAGCTCGGTTGGGATATTCCGACGACCTCTTATATGCGGCGGCATTGGGAGCAAATGGACGCGTCCGAGCCGTTCGACGGGATCATTTACGAAGTCGCCGCGACGACCGCCGACGGGCGCCGGGTTTCGAGCCAACATCTTTTCGACGGCAAGCCTTGGAACCGCGCCGATTTCGACGCCGCGTTGGCCGATTTGCAAGCCTGTAAATTTAAGCGTTTGCGGCATAATTTCATCCGAATCAACTTCACGCCCGCCGATTTCGATTGGGCCGACGACGCCGCTTGGGACGCCGTTTCGAAGAACGCGGCGATTTGCGCCGAGATCGCGCGCAAGACGAACGGCGGGCTGTCGCTCGACTTCGAGTCTTACGGCGCCGCGATCTTTAAGTTCGACGGCAAATCGGGCCGGACGTTCGCCGAAACGAAGGAACTCGCTCGCAAACGCGGGGCGCAGTTCGGCGGCGCGATCGTCGAAGAGTACCCGAACGTCGTTCTCCTTTGCCTTTGGATGAACTCGATCAACTTCTTCGCGGCCAATACGTCGGGCGGTTCGCTCGACGGAACGCTCGCCGGGTCGCATTACGGGCTTCTTCCGGCGTTTATCGACGGTCTGCTCGACGCGGCGGCGCCGGAAACGACGTTCGTCGACGGTTGCGAAAACGGTTATTATATGAACGGCGCCGAGGAATACCAACGGGCGGCGCTCGATATGACGTTGGCGACCGGCCCGGCGGCGCGCCTCGTTTCGCCGGAGAACCGCGTCAAGTACCGAACGCAAGTTCAAGCGGGCTTCGGGTTCTATCTCGACATGTACTCGAACCCGCCGACGTCGAATTTTTATCGCGGGCCGGAGCCGGGCGAAACGCGCTTCGAGCGGTTGGCGGTCAACCTCCGCGCCGCTTGGGACGCCGCCGACGAGTACGTTTGGGTTTACGGCGAGCAAAAGCGTTGGCGTCCGGTCGACGACGCCGCGAACGACGCTTGGGCGCCCGCGTCGGAGCCGACTTCTTGGGAGAACGCGCTTCCCGGTTTGACTTCGCTTCTCCGCGAACTTTCCGACCCGAACGGCGCGCTCCGCGAAGCGCGGGCCCGTTTCGACGCCGACCCGAGCGCCGAAAACTTGCTCGCAAACGGCGATTTTTCGCAAGTTAAGGAAAACGGAACGGTCGCCGATTGGACGACTTGGCGGCAAGAGAAGACCGGCGGCGAGTTCCGCGCTCTCGACGGAGCGGCGGGCGCGTTCGGCGTTTCGGACGGTTGTTACCTGCAATCGGTTCCGGTCAAACCGGGCGAACGTCTCTTTATCGCGGCGACGACGACGGCGAAGGGGGACGTCGCGGCGACGCTCCGCGCACGTTGGCAAACGGCGGACTCCAAGTGGACGGCGGTCGCGCAAGACGTTATCCTCGCCCCGGCGC
>JAFYQR010000161.1 GCA_017559825.1 Thermoguttaceae bacterium
CGCCCCGCCGTCGAGCGTCGAGCCGTCCTCGCGAACGAACCTGCTCGGAACGACGAGCGCGCCGCTTTTAAGCGACGGTCTCAACCCGGTCGCGAACCCGACCGAAACGACGCGAAGCGGCCGAAACGCTTGAATCAGCGCCTCCGTTCCCTTGCGAGCTCGCTCCGCGCCGACGCCCGTTTCAACGACGGCGAACCGCAAGCCGAGCCAAGAACCGGCGTAAAACGTTAGCGAATCGCCCCCTTTAGTCGCCTTCGGAACCCCCATTTTATCCAGAATACCGACCAACTCGCGCTTCGTCGCGCCGACGACGCCGACGTCGACGCGGTCGAACCCGGTCGTTTCGCCTTCCGTCGCGCCGCTCGATTTTTTTTCGCCTTTAAAGAGAAGGCCTTCGTAATGCTCCAGCCCGCCGAGATCGCCTAAATTTCCGGACGCGACGCGGGACTTCAACTCCTCGACGACCGTTTCCTCGACGCGACTCGCCGCTTGCGTCGCCAGCCAACCGACAATTAATCTCGACAAAAAAGGCGTCGGGGACATATTTTCTCCAAAACGCGACAAAATTCGATAAATCGCGTTTTTATTCGAATAATAAAAGTACTCGAACGCCGACGACGCGAAACGCGTCAAGTCGGAACGTTCGAGCGATTTGCCGTCTTCGACGTTTGTTAATAATAAAGAAGCCGATTCGCGCCGCCGACCGCTAACGCCGCGCGGAGCGCTCCTCGGCGAAAAATTCCGGAACGCGATCGGCGATCTCCTCGACGATTTCGTCGACCGTTTTGCCGTCGACCGAAACGCTCAACGCGGCGCACTCTCGATAGACCGGCTCGCGGGCCGCCAAGACTTTTTCAATTTCGGCGACCGGCGATTTCGCGTCGGTCAACGCCGGACGCCGCGCCGCCGTCGCCGCGTCGCCGCTCATTCGCCGAGCGATCGTCTCGACCGACGCGGTTAGCCAAACGACGACGCCGCGCTCGCGCAAAATTCGCCGATTTTCCTCGCGCAACGGAACGCCGCCCCCGGTCGCCAAGACCGCCGGACGAGGATCGAGCGCCAATTCGGCGACGACCGCCGCCTCAAGATCGCGAAACGCCGCCTCGCCGTCTTGCGCGAAAATATCGGCGATTCGTTTTCCAGCCCGCGCTTCGACGACGTCGTCGGTATCGAACCAATCGAACCCCCAACGCTCAGCCAGGAGCGCCGCCAAAGTCGACTTGCCGGTCGCGCGGTATCCTACGAGAACAATTTTCGTCCGCATCGTTTTCGTTCGACGTCCGAGACGCCGCCGCAATCGTTTCGATCGTTTTAATCGCCGCCGTTCCGCGACAACTTAACGCAAATTAACGCAAAATTTAATAAAAAACGCGACTTTACCGTCCGTTTGTCAATCCGACAAGACAACGCGCCGCCGGTCGCTCCGACGCGTTCTTAAACCTCCGGAGCGTCGCTCGTTCGTTTCGCCGTTGTTTCGACGCGTCGACCGCCCGTCTCCGCCCGTTTTATCAAACGCTTGTCGTTCGTCGGGAAGAGCGGCGCGGTCTCGTCGCCGTTTCGTTCGGCTTAAGCGTCTTTTTTGACGAAATCGCCGAACGCGGACAAAATCGTCTTGGTGATTTTGCCCGGTTTGCCGTCGCCGATAACGCGCCCGTCGACGCCGACGACCGGAATCAACTCGGCGGCGCTCCCGGTCAGGAAACACTCGTCGGCGGTGTAGACGTCGTGCCGCGTGAACGCCGCTTCGACGCATTCGAGCCCGAGCTCTTCGCAGATTTCCATCACGACGTTGCGCGTAACGCCCTCCAAGATGCACGCGTCGGTCGGCGGCGTCTTGAGTTTGCCGTTTTTAACGATAAAAATGTTGTCTCCGGAGCACTCGGCGACGTCGCCCTTGTGGTTGAGCATCAACGCTTCTTCGCAACCGGCGTAATACGCCTCGATCTTCGCCATGATGTTGTTGAGATAGTTCAACGACTTGACGCGCGGGTTCACCGAGTCGGACGGCGTGCGGATCGTGCTGGCGGTAACGATTTTGATCCCTTGATCGTAGAAGTCCGCCGAGTAAAGCGAGAGCTTTTGAACGATAATAACGATCGCCGGGTCTTTGCAGAGGTGCGCGTCCAACCCGAGCGTCCCCTCGCCGCGCGTAACGATCAAGCGAATGTAGGCGTCGCTGAAACCGTTCGCCTCAAGCGTTTGGCACATCGCGGCGCACATTTCTTCCTTCGTAACGGGAATTTGAATATCGAGCGTTTTCGCGGAGTCCCAAAGGCGGTCGATATGCTGCTTCAAACGGAAAATTTTGCCGTTGTAACAGCGTAAGCCTTCAAAAATCCCGTCGCCGAACAAAAACCCGTGGTCGAAAACGCTGACTTTCGCGTCTTCGCGGTCGACCAAACGCCCGTTGATATACACTTTAAGAGACATAAAACGCCTTTCGCAAATACCGCGAGCGCCGCCGCGTTCCGTTTATTTCGGTCGCGACGATTATTCCGTTTTAATCGTTCGCTCCGAAAAAACAACGCGCGCCGGCGACGCTCGATTATCGTTCTCCAAAGCCGACGCCGAAAACGCGCTTCGCAACGCGCCGCTCGAACGCCGACGCTTCTATTTTACCTCGGCTCGAAAATTTTAACAAGATTTCGTCGCGCAAGAATCGCCGAAAAGAACGAAAAAAAGAGAAATTTTTGCGTCGCGAACCCGCGAAATAAGAAAACGCGCCGCTCTTTTCTTTGTCGATTCAAAAAAACGACGAAACGCGACGCGTCGAAAACTAACAAGCGACAACAATTCAACCCAAGCGACGTTTTTCAAGTCGCGGCGCCCTCGGGAACGACCAACCCGTCGACCAGCCGAATCGCGCGGTCGGCGTCGGCGGCTTGCGACATATCGTGCGTAACCATGACGATCGTTAAATTCTGCTCTTCGTTGAGGCGGCGCAACAACTTCAACACGCCGACGGACGCCTTTGAGTCAAGGTTTCCGGTCGGCTCGTCGGCCAAAAGAATCCGCGGATTCGAAATCAACGCCCGAGCAATCGACGCGCGCTGCATCTCGCCCCCCGAAAGTTCGTTCGGCCGGTGCCGCAAGCGGTGCGAGAGACCGACGAGCGCGAGCAGTTCTTTCGCGCGCTCGACGTGTTTCTTGCGATTGCCGAAATAACCGAAAATCGACTCGCGAATCATAAGCGGCGCCAAGACGTTTTCAAGCGTCGTCATCTCCGGAATCAGGTGGTAAAATTGGAAGATCATGCCGATAAAGCGGTTGCGCAACACGTCCCGCTGCGACGCGGAAAGGTTGTCGATTCGCTGGCCGTCGAAGTGAATCGTCCCGGAGTCCGGCGCGTCGAGCGTTCCCATCAGGTGCAGGAGGGTGCTTTTGCCGGAACCGCTTTGGCCGACGATCGCGAGAAGTTCCCCCTGCTTCGCCGTCAAGTCGACGCCTTGCAAAACGGGAATCAATTTCTTCGCTTTAACGTAACCTTTTTTCAAATTCGAAACAACCATCAAATCGGCGACGCCGCTCGCCGGGCCCGCGCTCTCGGGTTTTCGAGCGTTTTCCGACGCGATCAGCTCGACGCTACGTTCGTTTTTCGCCGATTTCATCGGCTTTACCGTTTTTGCGAGCGCCTCCGCTTTCGCGTAAATCGCCGCTTTCTCCGAATCGACGGCGTTCGTCGACTCGGAGTCTTCCGTAAAATCGACGTTTTCGGCTTTCCCGCCGTTGTCGTTATTCTCAACGTTTTCGCTTTTTTCGCTTGAAACGTTAAAATCGCTCGCCGTCGGTTCCTCGCCGAGCGGTTCGACGGTCGGCTCGGCGCCGTTCGTCGCGTTCGCTTCCAACGTCGATTCGAGCAAGTCGAGCGTCGCGTCGTCGGCAAAATCGTTTTTTTCGTCGTAAACAGTCGCGAAACTCGCCGCGTCGCCGGAGTTCAGCTCTTCCCGCAAGTTGCGCAGCGTCGGGCTCAACGCGCTCATCGGCTCTTTCGGCGCGCCTTCGGCGACTAAACGTCGCAACGCTTCCGACCGACTCGCCGCGTCGTTCGCCGCCGGTTCCGAAACTTCGGGCGAAGCGGGCGCGACCGTCGATTCCGCAACGGCGAAATTAGGCTCCTCAAACCAAAAATCGTCGCTCGGCGGAAGCGGCGTCGCGGAACGACGGCGGAGTCGAGCCAAAATTTCCGCGTCGTTTTTCTTCGGTTCGTCGCCGTTTCGTTCCATCGTCGTTTCCTCTGTTCGTCCTAAAAATCGCCGAGCGGACGAGCGCCGCGTTCGACGTTAAAAATCGCACAAAAATCCGTTTTGTTCGCCGTTTAGCCCTTATTAATATATAAGGGGAAAATTCGCCGTTCGCCGCTCAAATCCGGAGCGCGTCGACCGGTTTCAGTCGCGCCGCTCGCAACGCCGGAAGAACGCTCGAAGCGACCGCGATGAAAAGCGAGCCGACGACGATCCAAAAAACGGTCGCTGGCTCGATAATCGCCGGCACCTGGTGGAACATATAAATCGACGGGTCGAAAACCTCGCGCCCAGTCGCTCGCGACAAGAAGTCGGCAATCTTCTGAATGTTCGCGACAAACCAAAAGCCGAGCGCCGTTCCGAGTCCGGCCCCGACGACGCCGAGCGTCAGCCCGTACAGGAGGAAAATCTGCATGATTCCGTTCCCGCTCGCGCCGAGCGATTTCAAAATCCCGACGTCGCGCGTTTTTTCGACGACGATCATGAAAAAGATCGCCAAGATGCCGAACCCCGCGACGCAAATCGACAAAAAGAGCAAAACGTTCAAAATCGACAACTCCGTCGCGACCGCGGCCAACGTCGTCGCTTGCTGGTCTTTCCATGTTTCGATTTCAAACAGTTGCTCCGGAAACTCCTCGGCGGCGCGCAGGCGGTCGCGAAGCTCCTCGATTTTAACGCCCGGCTTCGCTTTGACAAGAAGCTGCGTCGCCATTTTCGTTCCGTCGTCGGCGATCATGCCGCGCAGTTTTTGCAGGCGGTCGATCGGAACAAAGACGAACGATTCGTCGTACTCCGCCATCCGGCACTCGTAAAAATCGACGACGGTGAAGCGGTCGCAAACGAAGGCTCGCGTCGGATTGTCGAGTCCGACGCCCAAGAACGAGAGCGTCGCGTCGACGCCGGGCACGATCGAGAGCGACTCGCGCAGCTCCTCCTTGCCGGTCGTCGGATTGAGGTGGCGGCGCCGCAAGCCGGAAACGAGCCCGACGCCGATAATCGCGCCGGTTTCCTGCGTCGTTTCCTTGTCGATTTCCGTTTCGAACTCGGCCAACCCGTCGAACGGCGTTCCGGCGACGGCGGTCGGCGCGGCGGGCGTTTCCCTGGCCACGCTGAACCTGCTTCTGGCGTCGCACCTGAACCCGAACCAGTCGTTCTGCCGGAAACTGCGGTTCCGCGACCTGAAACAGCAGTGGGTAACGGCGTTCAAGCTCCAGCAGCGCTACCGCGAATGGAAACGAAATTACGATCCCTGCAAAACAGGCATCTAACGTTACTCTTACCGCTAATTTCGATATCAACAAGTACACCGTTTCTGTCACCACCGATCCCGCCGCAGGCGGCAAGGTCACCGGCGGCGGTACATATAACCACGGCACAGAGGTCGAGCTGACGGTAACGGCTAACGAG
>JAFYQR010000162.1 GCA_017559825.1 Thermoguttaceae bacterium
CACCGAACTCAGCCAAGACGGCACCGCCAGCCAATGGCGCGGCCAACGTTGGGCCGACGGTCAAGTCATGATCAGCGGTTTCAACACCGTCCTCGCGCCGAACTCCCCGGTTTGCTCCTACGGTTCCGACTCCGCTTGGGGTTCCGCGACCGCGCAATCGAACCACAGCGGCGGCGTCAACGCGGCGATGCTCGACGGTTCCGTCCGCTTCGTCAGCGAAACGATCGACTGCGGCGACTCCTACGCCAACGCCGTTACCAGCGGCAAATCCCCGTACGGCGTTTGGGGCGCGATGGGCTCCGCGTCCGGCGGCGAAACCGTTACCCAATGATTTTAGCGTTCGCGCTTAATTAGATTTACTCGGAAACGCGGTCTCCACGGGGCCCGCGTTTTCGTCGATTCTACCCCCTTCCCGCGTTCGCGCTTTTTTCGCGACGCTCAAGCAAATAAGGAACAGAAATATGAAAACGAAACAATTCTTCGCTCTCGCGCTCGCTTGCGTTTGCGCCGTCGCCGTCGGTTGCTCCAAAGGCCCGAAAAAACCGGCCGACCTCCCGACCCTCTACCCGACGACGATCACGGTCGTTTACGACGACGGAACGCCGGTCGACGGCGCGACGGTCGCTCTCCGTCCGGCGGGCGGCGGAAACACGCAATGGAACGTTACCGGCGTTACCGACGCGCAAGGCAAACTTGTCTGCAAGACGAACGGCAACTGGGACGGCGCTCCGGCCGGTTCCTATGAAGCGATGGTTACGAAAGAAATCGCCGAAATGGAAGAAGCGACCGAACCGGGCGCTTCCGCGAAGATCAAGAGCAACACCCGTTACGTCGACCAAAAATACAACAACCCGAAAACCTCCGGTTTGACCGCCGAAGTCAAAGAAGGCGACAACCAAATCGAGTTGAAAGTCGGCGAAAAGCTCGAAGAAAACGTTCCGGTCCAAGGCTGATCGCCTTTCGTCCGCGCCGTTAATCGACGCTCGCAATAAAAAACGCGGAGCCTTTTAAAACGCTCCGCGTTTTCCTTTTCTTGCCGCTCTTCGCCGACGCTCGCCTTCTCCGCTCGCCAGTCGTCGCTCTCCGCTCGCCGCCGTCGACAAAAAAAGCGCCGACGCTTTCCGCCGACGCTCTTTCAGCTTGACCGTTTTCACCGTTTTCGCCGATACCGTTTCCTCCGAAACGCGACCGCCGTTATTTCGGCTCTTTCGTTTTCGGGTAGCGGCGCAAAATCTCGACGACGGCGTCCTTCAACTTGGCGTTCGTCGCGACGCCTTCGCGGCCCCGAATCGTCGCGTTCCCTTGCCAATCGCCGAAAAAGCCGCCGGCCTCTTCCATAATCGTCTTGAGCGGCGCGGCGTCCCAAATCTCGAAATACGGGTCGATCATTATTTGAGCTTTCCCGGTCGCGACGAGGTAATACCCGTAAGCGTCGCCCCAAGTGCGGGTCAGCCAAACCTTCCTTTCGATCTCGTCGTAAGCGCCGTCGCGGCCGACTTTATCGAAATCGAACGCGTCCGACGTCAAAAAGAGCGCGTCCTCGAGGCGGTCGACCTTCGCGTCGACGCGGGCCGGAGTCGGTTCGTCGACGTCGCCGAAACGCCAAGCGCCCTTCCCTTTTTCCGCCCAAATCCCGCGACCGAGCGCCGGGAGCCAAAGGACGCCGACGACCGGCTCGCCGTCTTTTTCGATTCCGATCAGCGTCGAGTAAAGCGGAACGCCGGTAATGAACGACTTAGTCCCGTCGATCGGGTCGATAATCCAACGATACCCGCTCGCGCCTTCCTTGTCGTCGAACTCTTCGCCGAGAATCGCGTCGTCCGGGAAAAACTCCGCGACGCGCCGCCGCACCAGCTCTTCCGCTCCGCGGTCGGCCAACGTTACCGGCGAGCCGTCGCTTTTGCGCTCAACGCCCAAATCGTCCCGATTAAAATAACGCAACGTTAATTCGCCCGCTTCCCGCGCGAGCTTGACCGCGATTTCGCAACGATTTTCCATTGGCGACGCGCCCCTTTCGTTAAAATTGCTAAAATCGTTAAATTTTTCGTTAGTTCCCAAAAGAAGCGGCGGAGCGTTTTCCCCTCCGCCGCTTCGACGCTTACGTCGCGCTTATTTTTGCCGCTTTTGGCGCTCGCGGCTCGCTCGGCGGAGCGTTTCGCGACGCCGACTTTACTTTTGCCGCTTTTGATACTCGCGGCTGGCTCGGCGGAGCGTTTCGCGCTCGACCTCGGTTAAACTCTCTTCGCCGGACTCGCTAATTTTCAAAAGGAGCCGATCGACTTCCGCCTCCAACTTTTCGAACGCGATTTCCTCGGCGGCCTTCTTCGCCGTTTCCGACGACTTGAACGGAACGGTCGACGGCCCGGACGCGTCGTCTTTGCTCGCTCGTTCGCGCTTTTCAAGCCAACGCTTCAACGACTTGCGGTTCCGCCCCTTCCCGACGGCGAGTTCCGAAAAGTTGACGCCCGCCAAGTAATAAACAAGCGCGAACGCGGCGCCCGCCAAGTGAACGTCGTGCGCAATATTCCCGAGCCCGCTCCGAGCGCCGAGCGCGTCGTAAACGACGAAAAGCGCCCCGGCGAGCCAAGCCGGCGTCGGAATAATCCCAAAAATCAAAACCTGCGCGCGCGGATAATAGAACGCGAAAAGCAAAACGACCGCCGAAATCGCGCCGGACGCGCCCAAACACGACGCGTTCGCGCCGACGTTCCCGACGCTCCAAACGACGCCGCCGACCAAAACCGCCGCCAAATAAAAGAGCGCAAACTCGCCGCGTCCGAGCCGACGCTCGATCGGCGGCCCGAAAAAGAAGAGCGCGAGCATATTGAAGAGCAAGTGCGTCAAACCGCTCGGGTCGTGCGCGAAACCGTACGTCAGGCAGCGGTACCACTGCAGCGGATATTCGACGTAGGGCCCGAAAAGAGCCATTTTCGCAAAAAGAGCGCCGCCGCTCGCCGCGTTGGCGAAATAACAAAGAACGTTCGCGGCGATCAATATCGCGCTGACCGACCATCCGGCCGGAATCAAGTCGCCGCTCTTGCGTCGCGGACGCTCGTCGTCTCGATAATAATCGCGGTCGTAAATTCCCATTTTCCCCTCTATTTTCTATCGCGCTCTAAAAACGCGTTCTCGCGCGAATTTTTTCAAGCCGTTTTTCCGGCTTTCGTTTTCTTTCGAATCCGGCGTTTCGACGCTTTTTCGCTCGCTTCGAACGCCGCGACGCTTTATTATATCGGAAAATCGAAAAAGATGAAGAGCCGCCCCCGCTTTCCCGACGCGACGCGTTATCGGCGACGTTTTTTCCGCTTTTCCAGCCGTTTTCCAACGTCAAACTCGCCGCGACCGCTAAAACCGCCGCCGTCGAGCGTTCGCTTCCGCGTTTTCGACGCCGCGTCGGAAAGAAATCTCGCCGTTTTCGCAAAAAGCGGAAAAAAGCGCTTGCAAATTGCGTTCGATTCGGTCATAATGAAGAAAAGTCGCGCCGCTTTTTCGTTCGCTCGCTTTTCGTCGAAGGCCGACGTTCGCCGCTCGTCCCCGTTTGCCCGCCTTTCCCCCCCCTAATATATTAATAATAATGATAAAAAAACGCGCGCTCCTTTTCGGCGTCGTCGGAGGAATCGGTTCCGGCAAGAGTTTCGCGACCGCCGCCCTCCGAGCGTTCGGCTTCCCCCGTTTCGACGCGGACGCCGAAGCCCGTCGCCTTTTCGACGACCCGACGATTCTCGACGTCCTCCGAAACCGTTGGGGCGCCGACGTCGTTTCGCCGGACGGAACCGTCGATCGCCGCCGCTTGGCCGAGATCGTTTTCGCGCCGACCGACGAAGCGAAGGTCGAGCTCGACTTTTTGAACCGAACGACGCGGCCGCCCCTTTTCGTCCGCTTCCGCCGTTGGCTCGACGCCGTCCGCGCCTCCGACGCCGAGTTCGCCGTTCTCGACGCGCCGCTTCTCTTCGAAGTCGGTTGGGAGAGCGAGGTCGACTTCGTTATTTTCGTCGAAGCGTCCCGAGCGACTCGCGTCCGCCGCGTCGCCGAACGGGGTTGGTCGCCGGAAGAACTCGACCGTCGAGAAGCGAACCAACTTCCGCTCGCCGTTAAACGAGAGCGCGCCGACTTCGTTCTCGTCAACGACGCCGACTCGCCGACGCCCGACGCCGCGGCGAAGCGAATCGCCGAAATCGTCGCCGACGCCCGCCGACGCCGCGACGCTTAACAAGCGTCCTTTTCCGACTAAAATCGACGTTTTCGCGACGACGGCTTGACGCCGAACCCGCCTTTTAATCCCGCCTTAACCCTCCTTTTACCTTATTTAACAACGCGCCGCCTTCGAGCGCGCCCTCCCGTCGGTCTCCGACGCGGAGCTCCGGAGTTTTTAGATGAACCGCAACGACGAATCCTCTTCTCGCCCCCGCCCTCGCAAAACGGTCGACGAATTTCTCGACGAAATGGACGCTTGGGACAAAATCGCCGCCGGAATCGACGACGCCGAGTCCTTCGACTTTGACTCGAACGCCGAGTTCCCCTGGAGCGGTCGCGCGAAAAAATCGGACGCAGCCCCCCCCGCCGACGCGGAAAACGCCTCGCGTTCCGACGAGCCGAAACCGAGCCGTCCCGGCGCCTACCTCGTCTCCTACGACGACGTCGACAAAATCGCCGAAGACTACGAAACGCGCTCTAAACACCGAGAAAAAAGCGTTTGGAACCGCGGCGAATGGAATCGAGACGGACGCGGCGACCGACGCTCGAACGGCAATTATCGCGACGGCAATTATCAAAATCGCGACGAAAACGGCGGCTTCGGCGGCGAACGCGGCCCGCGGCGCTATCGCCAAGACGGACGCGACGGCGGCCCGAACGGCGACCGACGTCGAGACGGACGTTATCAAGGACGCCCCGACTACTCCAACCGCTCGAACTACCGCGACGGTTATCGAGACCGCGCTCCGGAGGCGGAAAACGGCGCGCGCGGCGACTATCGCGGCGGCCGCCGAGACGAACGACGTTCGAACGGCCCGCGTTATCGCGACGATTATCGAGAAAACGATCGCCGAGACTATTATCGCGACGGCGGCTATCCGAACGACGGGCCGCGCCGCGACTTCCGCCGTCCGCCGCGTCGAGACTACGGCGCTCCGAACGAGGACTACCGGCAAGATTACCGCGACGATTATCGACGTTTCGACGACGAGCCTCGCGACGGCGGCGATTACTATTCGCAACGCGGCCCCCGACGCCGCCGTCCCGACTATTACGAGAACTTAGAGCCGACCGTCGGCGCGCTCGGAAAACGGGGCGAGCCGCTCTCGTTGGCCGAAGAATTGGCGGCGCGACGCGGCAAACCGCGCTACGGAAACGGACGTTCCGACGCCGACGCCAACGACGCCGCCCGACTCGCCGCCGAAAACGAACGCGAAGCGGACGAGCTAGCCGGAGCGACCGACGAAGAACGGCAAACGATCGTCGAGCTCGAACGCTTGGACGCTCGCGAGCTCGTCGCCGAGGCGCGCCGCCAAAATTTGGAAACGATCGACGGCGAGCGTCGCCGCGATTTGATCGTCCGCGTCCTCCGAGCCCGCCTCCAAAAGAACGGCCTCATGTACGGCGAAGGCACGCTCGAAATCCTTCCGGACGAGTTCGGTTTCCTTCGGAGCGCGAACTCGCGATACCTTTCTTGCCCGGACGACATATACATTTCGCCGAGCCAAATTCGCCGTTTTGGGTTGCGCGACGGGCTGACGATTTTCGGCCAAATCCGCCCGCCGAAGGAGCGCGAGCGTTACTTCGCTCTCCTCCGAGTCGAAACGATCAACGACGAAGACCCGAACGTTCTCGCGTCGAAGCCGTTTTTCGACGACTTGACGCCGGCGCTTCCGACCGAGCGCGTCGACTTCGGGACCGACGCCGATCTCGATTTGCGCCTCCTCGACCTGATCGCTCCGTTCGGTTTCGGTCAACGCGGGCTGATCGCGAGTCCGCCTCGCGCCGGCAAGACGACGCTTCTTCAAAAAACGGCGCAAGCGATCCTCGCGAACAACCCGGACGTCTACGTCTTCGTCGCGTTGATCGACGAGCGGCCGGAAGAGCTGACCGACTTGGAGCGCCGCCTGCGCGGGCCGCGTTGCGAAGTCGTCGGCACGACGTTCGACGAAACCTCGGCGCGGCACGTTCAAGTCGCCGAAATCGCGTTGGAAAAGGCGAAACGAATGGTCGAATACGGCCGCGACGTCGTCGTCTTCCTCGACTCGCTGACCCGTTTGACTCGCGCTTGGAACGTCGAGTTTTCGGCGGCGACGCTCGGAGCGCCGACGCCCGGCGTTCTCGACCCGGCCGCGACGCTTCGAGCGAAACGATATTTCGGTTCGGCTCGCAAAGTCGACGGCGGCGGCTCGCTGACGATTCTCGCGACGGCTCGCGTCGACGAAACCGGCGGGCTCGACGACCAAATTTTGGAGGAATTTAAAGGCGCCGGCAACTGGGAGGTCTGGCTCGACCGCTCGCTCGCCGAAAAACGCGTTTGGCCGGCGATCGACGTCGCCAAGAGCGGCGCGACCGGAGCCGAATCAATTGTCGGCGACGACGAGATCGAACGCGTCGGCGCGTTGCGGCGGCGCTTGGCGACGCTCGATTCGGTCGAAGCGATTCGCGCGATGCGCGACGAGTTGGCGAAAACCGCGACGAACGCCGAATTTATCGCCGGAATCGACCTGAAGGCGACTTGACGACGCGGCGGCTCGATTCGCCGTCAAAATCAGGGCGACCGTTAAAACCGGTCGTCCGTTCCGTCGTCGACGCTCTTTCGTCTCGTTCGACCGCGCGTCGGAGCCCCTTGCCGTCCGCCGTTTTTCGGTTAGAATAAAGGGGACGGCGTTTCGGCGGCGCGTCCCGTTCCGCCGAGCGTTTCGTTCCCTTCGACGACTCGCGGAAATCTCGCGAATCGCCGCCGACCGCTCGCCGTTCGAGCGAAACGTCCCTTAATCCCTCCTCCTTCGAAAGAACGAAAACCGCCATGAACGAATACGAAGGTTACGTCTGCGCGCCGGGCGACGCCGGCAAAATCGCGATCATCGTCGCCCGTTTCAACCAAACGATCACCGAGAAGCTCCTCGAAGGCGCGCTCGCCAAACTCCGCGAACACATGGTCGCGGAGGATCAAATTTCGGTCGTTCGCGTCCCGGGTTGCTTCGAAATCCCGACGATCGCCGAGCGTTTCGCGAGCGACGAAGACTATATCGCCGTTATCTGCTTGGGCTGCGTTATTAAGGGCGAAACGTCGCACGACGAGCACATCAACCGCGCCGTTAGCCTGCAGTTGGCTCGCATCGGCGCCGAGTACGGAATTCCGGTCATTTTCGGCGTCCTCACCTGCAACACGGTCGAGCAAGCGTTGGCTCGCAGCGGTCAGCTCGAAGTCTCGAAGGACAAAGCGGTCGACGTTCAACCGGGCAACAAAGGCTCCGAAGCCGCCGAAGCCGCGCTCGAAATGATCGACTTGCTCGGCAAGCTCCCGGAACTCAAATACGAAGACGAAGACGACGATTTCGCCGCCGAGTCGATCGAACGCAACGCGGCCCGTTACGCTCGCGGCGACTTCGAGCCGGTCGACGTCGACCCGAACGACTTGATCGAAATCGACGACGAAGACGAAGAGGACGGCGGCGATTGGTTCTTCCGCGGCGGCGACTTCGCCCGCAAACCGGACGCACCGTCCGGCAAGCGCGACGGCGGCGACCGTCGCGGCGGAAACGGCGGCAAACCGGCGAAAAAGGGCGGCGGCTTCGGTTCCGGCAAACCGAAATCGAAGTTTGGCGGCAAGCCGAGCTCCAAAGACGGCGGCAAAAAGGGCGGCGGCAAGAAATTCGGCCGTTAGTCCTCGTTCCCTCGCCTTCACGACTAAAAATCGCGCGAACCTCGGCGCCGCCCGCTTTTCCGAGCCTCGTTTCCGTTAAAACGAACGTTCGGCGAGCGCGGCGCCGCGTCGCGTTTCAAATAATCGACGAAAAACAATGACCGACGACAAAAAACTTAGCGTCTACAAACTCCGTTCCATCGGGCGGCTCGTCGCGTTCCAAGCGGCGTATCAAGCGGAAATCCGCGAGCAAGCCGACCAAAATCTCCGCCGTCAAGGCGAAGCGCAAGCGACCGTGCGCGAAACCGTCGCGGAATACGATCCGTTCGCGGAGCCGCTCGACGCTTACCGCGCCGAAACGAAAATGTTTTTGACCGGCGCCGAACGCTCCGAAACGCTCGACTTCGCTCGCCGTCTCTTCGAAGGCTACCGCGACCGTCGCGCCGAAGTCGACGCGCTCTTGGACGCCGCGCTGACGAACCGAACGCTCGCTCGCGTCGATCTCGTCGCCCGTTGCATTTTGCGCGTCGCCGCGTACGAGATTCGCTTTATTAAAACGCCTAAAGCGGTCGTCATCTCGCAGGCGCTCGAACTTGGCAAAAAGTTCGGCGAAAAGGAAACGACGCGCTTCCTGAACGGCGTTCTCGACCGAATCGACGGTTAGGAACCGTCGCGCAAAGCGAAACGAACGCTTTTTTCCTCCAAACAACGAGCAAACGAAACGCCATGGGTTTTTTCGATAAAATCAAAAAAGGGCTCGGACGCACCGTCCAAGTCCTGCAAACGGACGTCCGCGACCTCTTCAAGCAAGAGGGGCGGCTCGTCGACGCGGAATTTTTGGACGAACTCTTCGAAACGCTCGTCCGAACCGACATGGGCGTCGACGCGGCTCGCGAGGCGACCGACGAAATCAAGGAACAATTCCGCGGCCGCGTCGTTAAAAAGGAAGAGCTCGTCGACGCGGTGAAAGCGAAGCTCAAAGCGCTGATGGCGCAAGACGCGCCGCCGATTCGCTTCGCCGCGTCCGGGCCGACGGTCGTTCTTTTCTGCGGCGTCAACGGAAGCGGCAAAACGACGAGCATCGCGAAACTGACGAAAGCGATGAGCGACGCCGGGAACAAAATCGTCCTCGGAGCGGCGGACACCTTCCGCGCCGCGGCGGTCGACCAGCTAAAAATTTGGGCGGGTCGGCTCGGCGTCGAGATCGTCTGCGGCCCGCCGCAAAGCGATCCGGCGAGCGTCGCGCACAAAGCGGTCGCGAGAGCGCTCGAAGTCGGCGCCGATCTTTGCGTTATCGACACCGCCGGACGGCTGCAAACGCAAACGAACCTGATGAACGAACTCGAAAAGATCAAGCGCGTCGTCGCGAAGCAAATTCCGGACGCGCCGCACGAAGTCTTCCTCGTTCTCGACGCGACGACCGGGCAAAACGGGCTCAGCCAAGCGCGCAAGTTCACCGATTCGGTCGCCTGCACCGGGATTTTCCTCTCGAAACTCGACGGAACCGCGAAGGGGGGCGCCGCGGTCGCGATTCGGCAAAAGGTCGGTCTTCCGGTCAAATACGTCGGGCTCGGCGAATCCGAAACCGACTTCGCCGTTTTCGACCCCGACTCGTTCGTCGACGCGATGTTTGAGTAAACCGTCGTTTCGCATTCGCAACGTTGAGCGCAAGCGCAGAGCGGACGGCGCGTTCGATTAACGCAACGAAAAGAAGGAATTTTTCCGATGAATTTCGCTATTTCGTCCGTTCTCGCCGTCGCGGCGATTCTCGCGTCCTTCATGCTTCAACTCGGCGGCGAGGACGCGAGCGGCGCGTTCGTCGCCGCGTTTTCGTTCTTCGGAATCCTCGGCGCCCTTTGTTTCGTCGACGGCAAGCGTCTCTTCGCGCTCCCGAAAAGTTGGACGAACGTCTTGATCGTCGCGGTCGTTTTGGCGCACCTCGGCCCGTTGGCGCGGTCGCGTCAAGAGTTTTTAGCGTTTTCGATCGCGAACATTTTAGCGGTCGTCCAAACGTTCCTCTTTTTCCAAGAGAAGACGCGCCGAATTTACTACCAAATTTTGACGATTTCCTTCGTTGAAGTCGCGGTCGGCTGCGTTTTTCAGCGGAGCGGACTCTTCGCTATCTTAACGCCCCTTTACGCGCTCTCGCTTTTTTGCGCCGTTTCGCTCCTAACGCTCGAAGGCGAGCGCGCCTATTACGCCGCCAACGCGACGCTTCGGCCGCGTTTCGTTCGACGTTCTCGCCGTTCGAAGGAGCGAGCTCGTTCGACGCCCGTTTCCCTCGCGCCGTCGACGCCGTCGAGTTCGGCGCTCCTTCTTGAAGCGTTCGCCGAGCGCAACCGACCGTCGGACGCGCTCTTCGTTTGCCGACGCCATCCGGCGGAGTCGACGGAGATCGACGCGGAGTTTTTTCGCCGCTTCGTCGTTTCGTCGCTCGGAGCGTTCGGCGCCGCGCTCGTTCTTTTTTGCCTTTTTCCTCGCTTTCATCGACTGGAAATCGGCGACGTTCAATTCGGTCGCGAAAACTGGAACGCGGGCGGCCCGGCGATTCGCTCGACGGTCGGCTTCTCGGAGAAAATCGAACTCGGCGAACTCGGCCCGAGCGGCGACAACCGCCAACGAACGTTAACCGTCCGCTTCTTCGACGTTCTCGAACCGGAGCGTAAAAACCCGGTCGCGCCGAACTCGCCGATTTACTTGCGCGGAATCCCGACGGCGAATTACTCCGACCGCGTTTGGTCGCAAGTCGACTGGGAATCGCCGCGCCTCGACCTCGCGTCGCTAACCGCCGCGATCCGGCGAACGTCGCCGACCGACCCGTCCGAACTCCTTTCTCCGTTGGCGTCGGAACTCAAGAAAATCGACGAACGGCCAAAACGCCGCTTGAACGCCTCGCGGAACCGTTCGCAATTCTCCCCGCCGTCGCAAGCCCCGGCCCATTGGAACGATTTGCCTCCCCTTCCGCCGCCCGGCGGAACGTTGGCCGACGTCGCGTCGACGCCTCTTTACCGTCCGAAAGGCGATTGGCTTCCTTATTTCGACCAAGGAACGGCGATCGGCGATCTCAAAAGCCCGACGTTCTTATACGAAAACCTTTTCTTACGAACGACGAACCCGGTCGACCAACTTATCGATTTCGCCGACCTTAAAACGGTTTTGCCCGACCGCCGCAAGGTTCGGCGCAACTTCCCGTCCCCTCGCCTTTTCGACGCGCGAACGCGCCTTCTCGGGCTCGAAATTGAGATGGAGCCGCTCGATACCGGCGTCGTTTTCGCGCCTTGGCCCTTTTACTTTACTCGGCAAGACTTTTATTTCGCCGGGAACGTTCCGCGTCGCACCGGTCGCGCCGCCGGTCGCTCAAGCAAATTTCGGTTCGCGACGAACGCCTTTTTCGCCGACGGAAAACAAACGGAGCTAACGCCGAACCAAGAGTCGGTTTGGCCCTTCCTCGACCAATATCTCGCGCTCGACGCCGAGCGTTTTCCGGAACTGGTCGCGACCGCGCGGCGTTGGGACGCCGAATCGGGGCTCCCTAAGGAAGATTTCGCCGGACGCGCGCTCTACATCACGTCGCGTCTGCGAGACGTCGGCGAATATCAATACGACCGAAGCGGAGTCGCGCGGACGCCGGGGCTCGACCCGCTCGAAGACTTCGTTTCGGTCAACAAACGCGGACACTGCGAGTATTTCGCCGGAGCGCTCGCGTTAATGTTGCGGGCCGTCGGGATACCGTCGCGCACGGTCGTCGGCTTCCTCGTTTTTTCGAACGAAAAAGGAGGCGCGACGGTTGTTCGGCAATCGGACGCGCACGCTTGGACGGAGGCTTTTATTCCGCCGCAAAACTTTTCCGACGCGACCTCGCCCGCCGCGCGTCTTTTCGAAGGCGCGTTCGACGATTCGCCGAACAATTTTCCGGTCGATTCGAGTTGGACGGCGGACGGCGGTTGGCTCCGTCTCGACGCGACGCCGCCTTCCCCGCCGACGTCGAACGCGCTGATCGACGGCGCCGCGCTGAGTCTCGAATTTTTCAGTCGGATTTGGCGCGATTACGTCCTCAACTTCAACGGCGCTCGGCAAGCGGACGCGTTCTACCGCCCGTTGGCGGCGTTGGCGAAAGACGCGTTCGACGCCGTTCGCTCGTTCGGCGAAAACGGTTTCCGCCCCTTCGCGTCGACTTTCGAGCGTTTGAAAGACGCGCTCGACCGGGCGAGTTCCGGCGATTGGAGCGCGGAAACGCTCGGTTCGCTTTTATCGTCGGCGGCGCGGCTGGCGTTGGCGGCGTTCGTCGTTTGGCGGCTCGTCGTTTTTTACCGTCGACGACGCCGAGCGAAACGTTCCGAATCCGGCGAAATTCGGCGAAAAACGCGCCGACGCCGACGCGAGCTCGCGTTCTATTACCGGCTCGAACGAGCCCTTGCGAACCGGCTCGCGACGGAGCGACGGCTCGACGAAACGCCGCTCGAGTTCCTCGAACGTTGTTTCGCGTTGGAGGACGAGTTCGCCGCGATCGCCGTCGAAACGCCGCGTTCCGCTCCCCAAAAATCGACGACGCCGTTCGAGCCGACGCCGGACGCGACGCGTCGTCTCTTCCGCGAACTCGTCGAGCGGTATTATCGAGCGCGTTTCGCCGGAACGGCTCTCTCCGCCGACGAGGCGGCGCGTTGGAACGCCGCGCTCCGCGCCGCGAAAATCGGCCGGTCGACGCGGCGTCCGCTCAACGCCGAAGCGAGCGGAGGTCGAGCGTCGTTCAAACGGGACGACGACCGTTAAAATCGCTTTATTCGTTAATCTCGCCGAATAGAGCCGCCGTTCGGAATCGCCGGGACGAAACAAACGTTAAAATCGTTTCGTTCGCCGTCCCGACGTCGGCGGCGTTTCGCTCGCGTCCGTTCTTCCGCAAGAACGCGAAAAACGACGGAACGTCTCTCGACGCGCCGTCGTTTTCTCTTATCGCGCTTCGGTCGCTCCGTCAGCGAACGCCGATTTTATCGATTTTAACGAAAGCTCCGTCGTTCGCCGCTTCCCGTTCGACGAACCGCGAGCCGGTCAAGCGAGCGACGCGATTTCGAATCTCGTCGAACGCCGCCAAGAGCCCGGCTCGGTCGAGCCCGGCGTCGGCGAGCTGCTCGTCTCGGGAACCGCAAGGAATAAACGCGTCCGGAACGCCTTTTCGCAACAAAAAACGCGCGTCGAGCCCCTCGTCGTTCGCCGCCTCCAAAACCGCCGACGTAAACCCGCCCGCCAAGGCGTTTTCCTCGACGGCGACGGTCGGAATCCCCGCTCGCAACGGTCGCAAAACGCGGTCGCGGTCGAGCGGCTTGACAAACCGCGCGTTGACGACGCCGACGTCGAGCGCTTCGCGCCCCGGAACCGCTCCGCGAGCGAAATCCTCCGCCAAATCGAGCGCCGTCTTCAAAATTCCGCCGCCGCAAACGACGAACGCGCCGTCGGTTCCGTCGCGCAAAACCTCCGCTCGCCCGAATTCGAACGGCTCGACCGAGCGCCGAATCCGCGCCGCTTTCGTTTTCGGATAACGAATCGCCGTCGGGCCGTCGAGCGTTAGCGCGAACTCGAACGCCCGCGCCATATCGCAGGCGTCGCCCGGCGCTATCGTCGTTATATTCGGAAAAGGCCGCAAATAGCTCAAATCAAAAACGCCGTGGTGCGTCGGACCGTCCGCTCCAACGAGACCGGCTCGGTCGAGCGCGAAGACAATCGGCAAATTTTGGAGCGACGCCTCTTGGAACAAATGGTCGTAAGCGCGTTGCAGGAACCCGCTGTAAATATCGACGATGGGCCGCATTCCGGCTTTCGCGAGCCCGGCGGCGAAGTTGACCGCGTGCGCTTCGCAGATGCCGACGTCGAAAAAGCGATCCGGGAACTCCGCCCGCGCCGCTTCGAGCATATTCCCCTGCGTCATCGCGGCGACGACGACGCAAACGCGCGGGTCGCGCTTCATCTCCCGATAAATTGCGCGTCGAGCCCAATCGGTGAAGGAGAGCTCCTTCCCGTTTCCGTCCGCGTCGATCAAATCGACGACTTGCGCGGCGCTCGACGCGTCGGCGACCGCCGCGTCGAGTTCGCTCGCTCGTTTCGCTTTCGCGGTCGGCGCTCGACGGCTTTTCGACGTTTTCAGCTCGTCGTCCGCCCATTGGTCGAGCAGCGCGACGCTTTCGGCGTTGAGCGCTTGTTCCGGATTCGTCGCGTGAAAGCTCGCCGGGTCGATTTCAGCCGGGCGATACCCGCGCCCCTTCTCGGTCAAGACGTGCAGCAAAACCGGCTCGTCGATCGTTTTGATTCGTTCGAGATATTTGCGCAGCGTCGCGAGGTCGTGCCCGTCGATGGGGCCGACGTATCGGAACCCGAAATCTTCGAAGAGCATTCCTCCGACGAGCCCGGCTTTCGCCGCGTCGCGCAACCGCGTCAGAAAACGGTACGCGCTCGGCGTCTTCTCGACGAACTGACGAAACGCCGTTCGAGCGCCGAGATACGACGGCGCCGTCCGCATCTTGTCGAGCGTTCGCCCAAGCCCGCCGACGCGTTGGCAAATCGACATTTTATTGTCGTTCAGGACGACGAGCATTTTTTGGCGCAACCCGCCCGCGTGGTTCAACGCTTCAAAAACCGGCCCGCCCGCCAACGCGCCGTCGCCGACGACCGCGACCGAGTAGCGCGGCTCGTCAGATTTTTTCGATTCTTCCAATTTTTCAGCCGTCAAACGAACCGCCAACTCGTCGCCGCGAGCAAGTCCGAGCGCCGTGCCGACGCTGCATCCCGCGTGTCCGGTGCGGAAAAGATCGTACTCGCTTTCGTCCGGATCGGGATAGCCGGAAAGGCCGCCGCGCGTTCTGATTCCGCCGAACTCGGCGAAGCGCCCGGTGAGGAGCTTGTGCGGGTAACACTGGTGCCCGACGTCCCAAACGAGCCGGTCGCGGCGGAAGTCGAACGTCGAGTGGAGCGCGATCGCCAACTCGACGACGCCCAAATTCGACGCGAAGTGAACGCCCCGACGCTCCGCCAAGTCGCAAATCGTCGAACGAATCTCCGTCGCCAGCCGTTTAAGCTCGTCCAACGTCATCGACTTAAGCGGTTCCGCCGAACGCAACTCGCGCAATAGCGTCGGTTCAACCTTCGGGCGCGGCTCGATCCCGAACGCCTCCGCGCCGCGTCGGTTCCCGTTCCCGTTTCCGCTCGCGTTTCTGTTCCCGTTCCCGTTCAAACCGAACGTTCCTCTTTTTTCGTTCTCTTTTTCGTTCGTCATCGGTCTCGCCCCGCGACGTAATCGGCGAGGTAATTCAACGCGCCCCAAGCCGCCGAATCGACCGCGAACGTCGGGCCGGTCGCGTCGACTCCGTCAAATTCCGCGACAAATTCCGGTTTCAACGCAATTTTTGCTTTCTCGGCGCACTCGCCGAGGAGCCGCCGCGTTCCGTCGACGCCAAACAAGGAAACATACGTCAACTTTCCGGCCTCGACGTCCTTTTGAACGCGTTTGCCGAGCGCCGCTTCGTCCCCGATCGCGTCGAGGAGGTCGTCCGAAATTTGGAACGCCTGTCCCCAATAACGTCCGAAAAGGTCGAGACGATTCAGCGTCGCGTCCGCCGCTCCGGCAACCAACGCGCCCAAACGGAGCGAAACGCGAATCATCGCGCCGGTTTTGCGCCGGTGAATTTTGCGCAAAAACGCCGCCGTCGCGTCGCGAACGGAATCGTCAAGGGCCGTTTCGCCGTTATTTTCGTCATTTTCACCGCTCTTCGCGCCGTCGATTTCGTCCCCGGCGCCGGAAAACGCGGTCTTCAGAACGGACGCGACCAAGTCGGAAACGCCCGGCGACGCCGCCGAAACCGCCGACCAAAGAACGTCGTCCGCCTGCCCGCCGACCATTCCGCTCGGGCCCGCCGCTCGCGCCAACTCGGCGACGCAACGAACGACGCGGCTCGGATCGACCGGGCTCTTCGCCAACGCTTCGAACGCGAACGCTTGGAGCGCGTCGCCGGCCAAAATCGCGGTCGCTTCGTCGAAACGTCGCCAGCAAGTCGGGCGTCCGCGGCGCAAATCGTCGTCGTCCATCGCCGGCAAGTCGTCGTGTATCAACGAGTAAGAGTGAATCGCCTCGACCGCGACCGCCGCCGGAATCGCCGCCTTCCGACTTCCGCCGCAAAGCTCCGCCGCGAGAAGCGCAAGAGTCGGACGCAACCGCTTTCCAGGCGCGAGGAGCGAGTACCGCGCCGCGTCGGTCAGCCGCTTCGGCGAGTCGTCGTCGAAACGCGAAAACGCGTCGAGCGCCGCGTCGATTTCCCGCTGCAGCGTCGCCAAATATTCCGTCGGCGTCGATTTTTCTCGTTGTTCGGTCGTCATTTTTTGCGCCTCTCGCTTGGTCGCGTTCGTTCGTTTCGCCGTTTTTTATTAAACTATTCCGTTCAAACCGATTTTACCGACTTTACGTCCGCTCAAAACGGCGGCGCGTCGTCGAAAAAGCTCCGCGAGCGCGGCGGTTCCGGACGTTTCGGCGGTTCCGGATTCGCCGCCGAAGCGGAGGTTCGCCGAGTCGCCGTTCGGGTTCGCGTCGGCGCCGCCGGTTCGGACGCCGCCGGATTTTCCGTCGTCGCCGGAGTCGACGTCCGCCGCGCCGCCGTCGTCGTTCGAATCGGTCGCGCCTCCGGTTCTTGCGCCGCTAATTCGGCTCCGTTTCCGCTTCCGTTCGCCGTCGAATTCGCCGGTCGCGCCGAATTTTCCGGTTTTGCCGCCGCGCGAACGCCCGACTTCGCCGCCGTCGCG
>JAFYQR010000163.1 GCA_017559825.1 Thermoguttaceae bacterium
GCCGAGCAAAATCGCCCCTAAAACAACGCCCGCGCGCAAACGAGCGGCGTTCGCGCGGCCCAGTCGATTCGTTCTTTTCATTCGGAGTCTCCTTCGTCGTTCGTCCGACGCTCTTCCGTTCCGTTTCGCGCAAAGAGCCGAACGCGACCGCCCCGCTCCGCCGCGACCGTTCGGCTCGCCGCGTCGTTTCCTCGTTTGCTTGATCAATCGTTTTATTCGTTTTGCTTAAATCGCCCGTTTTAACGCTCTTGCGTCCGACGACTCAGTCGAGCAACGCCAAGCGCGTCGTTTTCCCGTGCGCGAAGGGCGCGGCGTCGAGTTCCGCGATCGCGTCGTCGAGCGCGTCGCTCGGCGCGGCGTGCGTCAAGATAATCAGCGGAACGCGCGGATTCTCGGCGTCGGCGCTCGCGTGTTGAATCATCGAGGCGATCGAGATGTTTCGGCGTCCAAGCGCGTCCGAAATCGCCGCCATCACGCCGGGACGGTCGTCGACTTCGAGCCGCAAATACGCGCGTCCCTTGATTTTTTTTGCGTCTTTGAGCGGCGTTCCCTCGCGTTCGTCGCTCCAAAGACGCAGCGAGTCGAACGTGATTTTCGTTCGACCGAGCGCGACGTCGATCACGTCGCTGCAAACGGCGGACGCGGTCGGACGTCGCCCGGCGCCCCAACCTTGATAAAAGAGCTCGCCGACCGAGTCGCCGACGATCTGCACCGCGTTGAAAGCGTTCGTAACCTTCGCGAGAGGCGACGTTTCCGGAACGAGCGTCGGCGCGACCTTCAGCTCGAGCCCTTCTTCGGTTCGCTCGGCGACGGCGAGCAGCCGAATCCGACGGCCCAGTTCGCGAGCGTATCGCACGTCCAACGCGTTCACGACGTCGACCCCGACGCGCGGAACCGTCTTCCAATCGACCGCGGCGCCAAAGGCCAGCTGCGCTAAAATCGCGAGCTTTTGCGTCGAGTCCGTCCCGTCGACGTCGAGCGTCGGATTCGCTTCGGCGAAACCGAGCCGCTGCGCTTCCTTCACCGCGTCTTGATAATCGGCGCCGTTTTCTTCCATTTGCGACAAAATAAAGTTGCACGTGCCGTTGACGATCGCTTTGATCGACTCGATGCGGTTCGCGAGAAGCGACGTTTGCAACGAAGCCAAAACCGGAACGCCGCCGCAGACCGACGCTTCGAAACCGATAACGCGCCCGAGTTCGCGCGCCTTCGCAAAGAGCTCCGGCCCGCGGTTGGCGAGGAGCGCTTTGTTCGCGGTAACGACGTTTTTCCCGGCTTCGAGCGCTCGCAAAACGACCGTCCGAGCGACGTCGACGCCGCCGATCAGCTCGATCACGACCGAAATCTCCGGATTGTCGAGGATTTCGGACATGTCGTCGGTCAGAACGCCCGGAGGAACCGCGACGCCGCGGTCGGCGGTCAAGTTTTTATCGCAAATTTTCGCCAGCTCGATTCTTTTCCCGGTCGCGCGAGCGATCATGTCGACTTTGCCGAGCAAAATCTCGGCGACGCCCGCGCCAATCGTTCCGAAACCGATCAAACCAACTTTCACCGAATCCATCGATTTTCCTTTTGCCGCTCCGAACGAACGCGATCCGACCGCGACCGCATTCCTACGCGGTCGCCGAGCCTCGACGCGTCGTCGGGCTAATATAAAATTTCTTTTGAAGTCGGCGCGGCGATTCTTGACCGCGCCGCGGATCTGTTGTATCATAAACGACGGTCGGCGCCCGGCCGTCGCGAGTCGAAATCGAAACGGCCTCCGCGACCGCTCGCGCCGTCGAAACGACGACGTTTCTCGACGCGTTCCATTATAACAGGAAAATCGCGTCGGCGGCGCCCCGATTAGCGAAAATTTCGCAATTTTTTGCAAAAAACGTCGAAAATTCGCCCGTTTTCCCGTCCGATTTTTCCCATTATATTAATACGCGCTCCAAACGACGCGTTCCAGCGAGGCTTCCCTTGTCGACCAACGCCCCCCCGTCTTTCTTTATTTACCTAACTTGCCAACGCGGCGCCGAACCGGCGTTGAAGAAGGAAATGGAAAAGCGACGCCCGAACTACCGCTTTTCTTACTCGCGCCCCGGTTTCTTGACGTTCAAGCTCCCGGAGCCGGAGTCGCTCGAAAAGCGGCTCGCGCTCGACGTGCCGACGTTGCGGACGGTTTTCGCCCGCTCCTGCGTTCACTCGCTCGGGAACGTCTTCGCGAAAAACTGCGCCGCGCCGAACGGTTCGTTCGACCTCGCGGCCGCGGTCGCGAAAGTTTGGGAACTCGCCGCGTTGGAATTTGGCGAAGACGCGCAAAATAGGCGGGGGAACGCTCCGGCGCCGACGCTCGCTCGAATTCACGTTTACGAGCGCGACCGTTTCGCCGTCGGGACGCGCGGTTTCGAGCCGGGCTTAACGCCGCTTGCGTTCGACCTGCACCGCCGAATTTACGCCGGCGCGCCGGAGCGATTCCGCGCCGCGTTCGGACCGAACGCCGACCGCCTCGACGCGCCGGGCGAACCGGGCGAAATCTGCCTCGACGTCGCCGTCGTCGACGAAACCGAATGGCGAATCGGCTTTCACCGCGTTTCGGACGTTCACTCGCGCTACCCGGGCGGCCTCTTCCCGCTCGAACTCCCGACCGACGCGGCGTCCCGAGCGTTTTTGAAGTTCGAAGAAGGGCTCCGTTGGGCGGGCTTCCCGATCGGCGTCGGCTCGCGCTGCGTCGACGTCGGCGCTTCCCCGGGCGGCGGTTCGCAAGCGCTCTTGGCTCGCGGCGCGGAGACGTTCGGCGTCGATCCGGCGGAGATGGACCCGCGAGTTTTGGCGCACGCGAACTTCACGCACCTTCGCGGCAAAATCAACCAAATCAAACGCAAGGCGTTCCGCAAGTCGCGCTGGTTCCTGACCGACATGAACGTCGCGCCGAACTACGCGCTCGACGCGCTGGAGGAAATCGTCGGTCGCGGCGACGTCGCGGCGCGCGGCCTCCTCTTCACGTTGAAGTTTTTCGACTGGAACCTCGCCGACCATATCCCGGAATACTTGGCGCGCGTCAAAAGTTGGGGTTTCAACCGCGTGAAAGCTCGCCAACTCCAATACAACCGCCAGGAAATTATGGTCGCGGCGCTAAAAAAACCGTTCCATAAATGACGGTTCGCCCTCGCTTTCGAAAAGCGTCGGCGAAAACGCCAATCGGCGGCGTTTATACGGATTATAACGGCGGCGTTCGGCAAGCGTTTCCGGAAAAACGCGGCGCGACGAAAGCGCCCCCCTGTCGAACGTCGCCAAACGAGTTATAATGAACGAAATACGGAAATTATTACGGACGCGCCAAGCGCAAATCTTCGCCGTCTTCTCTATTTTGAAGTCGGCGAGCGCGACGTTTCCGATTCCGTCGCTTACGAAAAACGACGCCGTTTTCCGTGTTTGCCGCGTTAATTTCGCCGTTCGACAGACTTCGATTATTGGGACAGATTATGGACACGTTAAAGGTATTTTCCGGAACCGCCAACCCCGCGCTGACTGAAAAAATTTGCAATTACCTCGGTTTGGCGCCGGGCCATATCAGCGTTCAAAAGTTCCCCGACGGCGAGTCCTTCTGCCGTATTGAAGAAGACGTCCGCGGCAAGGACGTTTTCATCGTTCAATCGACGTGCCGTCCGGTCAACGATTCGTTGATGGAACTCTTGGTGATGATCGACAGCTTCCGTCGCGCGAGCGCAGGTCGCATCACGGCGGTCATTCCGTACTTCGGCTACGCTCGTCAAGACCGTAAAGACGAAGGGCGCGTTCCGATCACCGCGAAACTGGCCGCGAACCTCCTCGAATGCGCCGGCGCGAACCGCGTCGTTTCGATGGACTTGCACGCCGCGCAAATCCAAGGCTTCTTCGACATTCCGCTCGACCATCTCAGCGCGTCGCCGGTTTTGGACGACTACATCATGAGCCTCGGTTACGCGCCGGAAGAATGCGTCGTCGTCAGCCCGGACGCCGGGAGCATTAAGCGCGCGGTCAAACACGTTACGGCGCTCGGCGGCAGCTTGGCGATCATCGACAAACGTCGCCACAGCGGCGAAGAAGTCGAACAAGCGCACCTGATCGGCGGTCCGATCGAAGGTCGCGTCGCGTTTCTTTTCGACGACATGATCAGCACCGGCGGTTCGATCTGCGGCGCCGCTCGCGTCGTCAAGGAAATGGGCGCGACGAAAGTCTTCGTCGCCGCGTCGCACGGCATCCTTTGCGGTCCGGCGATCCAACGCATCCAAGAAGCGCCGGTCGAAAGCGTCGTTCTTTCGGACACGATTCCGCTCCTTCCGGAACACGAAATCCCGAAAATTAAGGTTCTTTCCTGCGCGGAAGTTCTCGGCGAAGCGATCAAACGCATTCACTGCAACCAATCGGTCAGCCAAATTTACAAGAACTTCAAATCGAACGTCGGCCAATACTTCTAATCGCCGTCGTTTGCCGAAACGCCCTCCGACGGCGAGCGTTCGCGCTTGCCGTTAAGGGATTTTTTGTCGCGCCGAACTGAAATTTTCGCCGTTTTCGCGAGAAGATTCGAGCGCGGCGTTCGTTTCGCCGATATAATCGAAAATACGTTAAACGCAAGCGTTCGCGTCGGACGCTTGCGTTTCGTTCGTTAGTTTCCGACGCGTTTTTCCGCCTCGACGCCGCCGCGCGCCGACCGGCTTTAAGGAGCGTTTTATGTCCGACACGACGTTTTCCGGCGCGTTTCCCGCCGCTCGTTTGCGCCGCCTCCGTTACCATTCCGGCGTCCGTCGCCTGACCCGCGACACGATTCTTTCGTCCGACCGCTTCATTTTGCCGCTTTTCGTTCGTCCGGGCGTCGGCGTCCGCGTCCCGATCGGCGCGATGCCGGGCCAATACCAACTTTCGATCGACGAACTCGTCAAGGAAGTTAAGGAAATCGAAAAGCTCGGAATCGGCGGGGCGATCCTCTTCGGGATTCCGGAAACGAAAGACGCGGTCGGCTCCGACGCGATGTGCGAACACGGAATCGTCGCCGAAGCGATTAAGGCCCTGAAAGACGTCGTCGGCAAAGATTTCTTGGTGATTTCCGACGTCTGTTTCTGCGAATACACCGACCACGGGCACTGCGGCGTGATGCATAAATGCGGCGCCGGCGAAGCCGATTGGGACGTCGACAACGACGCGACGCTCGCGAACCTCGTCAAACAAACGGTCGTCCAAGCGAAAGCGGGCGTCGATATGGTCGCGCCGAGCGGCATGATGGACGGGATGATCGGCGCGATCCGTCGCGGGCTCGACGAAAACGGCTTCGAACGGATTCCGATCATGAGCTATGCGGCGAAGTACGCGAGTTCGTTTTACGGCCCGTTCCGCGAAGCGGCCGAGAGCGCGCCGCAGTTCGGCGACCGTCGCTCGTATCAAATGGACCCCGCCTCGGCGCCGGGCCAAGCGATGCGCGAAATCGAACTCGACGTCGCGGAAGGCGCCGACATTATTATGGTGAAACCGGCGCTTCCGTACCTCGACATTATCCGAATGGCGAAAGACCGCTTCCCGGGTCTGCCGTTGGCCGCGTACAACGTTTCGGGCGAATACAGTATGACGAAAGCCGCCGCCGCAAACGGTTGGATCGACGAACAACGCGTCGTCTTGGAGACGCTGACCTCGATTCAGCGCGCCGGAGCGACGATTATCCTCACCTATTGGGCGAAAGACGTCGCGAAATGGCTCGCGTAAGCGGCGCGATTTAGCCGACTTGGTCAATCTAGCCAACCTAACCGGCTCAACCGTTTTAGCCAATTTGGCCAATTCAGCCAACGCGGCGATTTAGCGTTTTAGCGCCGCCGACCGACGCGGCGGCTTCCGCTCGAAGCGTCGCGCAATCCAACAGAAAAGCGTTCGTCAAACCGGCGGACGCTTTTTTCTTTTTCTCTTATTTTTCGTCGTTTTTCTATTTTCGCTATTTTCTCGCAATTCAACGACGCCGCGTCGTTTTTTTTGCGTTTTTTGGAAAAAGCGTCGATTTTTTCTTGCTTTTGACATCGGATATGATATATATATTAGATTTAGCGACGCCGCGACGCTTTCCCCGCGTCGTTCGCCCCGCTTCCTTATTTCCTCTATTTTCCGAAAGGAGCCGCTCGAATGCAATACCGTTTCGAAGATTTGGTCGAATTGGTCGAGTTGAACCCGCAATTTTTTCACGTTACCACCGAACGCGGCGGAATCGCCGAAATGACCGACAATCCGCCCGGCGCGTCCGAAGAGTCGATTTCCGCGGCGGAGGCGGCGCTCGGCGTCAAGTTTCCGAGCGATTTCCGTCGTTATTTGGCGAAATGGGGCAATTTGTGTTGGGACGGAGTAGAAAATTACGGGATCGTCGACGATAATCCCAACGCCAAGTACTCGAACGTCGTTAGCGAAACGCAATACGTCCGCGAAGAAGGCGGACTTCCGGAAAATTACGTCGTTCTCGTCAACGAAGACGGCGACGAGTACATTTGCGTCGACGTTAATCGGCCGGAAGGCGCGATCGTTACTTGGGATTTCTTCGAGCGAGAACTTGTCGACCGCTATTACCAACGCCCGAGTTTCGTCGATTATTTGATCAACGAATTCGTTTCGCAAGCGGAAGACCTCGAAGAGGAAGCCGGCGAGTCGATCCGCTGGCCCGCGTCGATCGACCCGAGCGTCGACCCTTACGAAGACGACTAAAACTCCGCCGAAGTAACGCGCCTAAGCTCAAGAAAAAAGCGTTCGCCCCGTCGACGAACGCTTTTTTCTTTTTCGCTATCTTTTCTTTCTTATCTACTTTACGCCGTCTCACGCGGTTTCGTTCGGCGTTTCGGACGTTTTCGACGCGTCGACGTTCGTTGGAACCGCGGCGCCGCTTTGGCGCTCTTGCCGCTCCGTCCAAATTCGGAACGCTTGCGCCAAAATAATCCCGCTCGCCATACAGCCGAACGTGTACGACGCGCAGAAAAGGGACGCTTCCGGCAAGTCGGCGAAGTACCGCGCCGCCAACGCCGTCCCGAGTCCGGCGTTCTGCATTCCGACCTCGATCGTCAGCGCCCGCCGCATTCCGCCGTCGAGCCCGATCGCGGCGCCGCCGAAGTAACCGGCCAAGTAGCCGCCGACGTTCAGGAACGCGAACGCGCCCAAAAGCGCCGGAGTCAGCGACGAGAGCGACGCGGCGTTCTTCGCGACCACCGCCGCGATAATCCAAATAATCGCGACGTTTGCGACGATTTCCGCGCACCGCTCCGCGCCCCGGCGCCACCAGCCGAAGAGTCGCGCCAAACCGAACCCCAGCCCGACCGGCGCGACGACGGTTACCAAGAGGTTCAGCATCACGTCGCCGACCGGGAGCGAAATCTTTTCGCCGCTCAAGAAAAACGCCAACGTCAACGGAACGACGACCGGCGAAAGGAGCGTCGCCGACGTCGTCAAGCCGACCGAGTAACTGACGTTCCCCCGCGCCGTCAGCGTCAAGACGTTCGACGCCATCGCGCCCGGCACGCACCCGGCCAAGATCGCGCCGACGAACGCCCCGCCCTCCAAGCCGAACAACTTCGCCGCGCAAAACGCCAAGGTCGGCATCGACAAATATTGAATCGCCGTCCCGCCGAGCGTCTTCGGCCAACGCTTCGCGACCGCCTTCACTTCGTCGAACGGCAAAAGCGAACCGACCGCCGTCATCGTTACGAAAATCAACGCCGACATGCCGTTCGCCGAAAGCAAAAACGGATTCGCCGCGTCTTTTCCGAGCAAACTCGGCCAAAAGTAAGCGACGACGCACGTCGCGATTAACCAAAGAAGCAAATATTTCGACAAAAGACGCTTAACAAGATTCATCGCCGCGCTCGATTCGTCCGGAAATTTCGCCGTCGAACGCGTTCCCCGCCGCTTGCGCCGCGTCGGAAATCGCCGACGTCAAGAAAAAACTCGACGGCGCTCGACGTTAAAATCGACCTAACCGCTAACAATTAGCCGATTTTCTCTCGTCGCCGCGCCGTTTGCCGTTGAGAAACGCCGTTAAAACCGCCGTTTCTCGCTCAATTTACCGCGTTTAACGCTTTTACCAACGCGCTTTCCGCTCGTTCGCTCAGTCGCGAGCGCGAATCGCCGAACCGGTCAGACCGGAGTACGAAACGCGGTCTTCAGGATGCCAAAGGGGCAATCCCTTGCGGACGCGTTCGGCCAAGACTTGCACCTTCGCCGGAGAACCGGCCGGAGCGTCGGTCGGGCAGAATTCGTCGGTAACGACCGGCACGAAGTCTTCGTCGTGCCCGGTTTCCATAATCGCGTCGAAGACGTTGCGATTACGGCGTTGCGGTTCTTCGCGACGCGCTTCGGCGATCAGTTGCATTTCCTCGTACGAGCCGAATTCTTGCGGACGCTTGGTTTCTTCGGAACCGTTCAACATGATTCTTGCTCCTTGCGACATATTTCGTTAAAAACAAACCCGTTTTTACGCAAAAACGCTTCGTTTCTTTCTTTATTTTTTCGAACGTTTTCTTGTTCGGCGGCGCTCGACCGTTCCTCGCGGCGCGTCGTTTCGCTCCGTTTCGGCGGTCGCCGGCTCTTTTTACGCTACTTCGCCTCGCGACGTCGCGCCGTTCGACGAAAAATAAGAAACGTCCGTCGTTCCGCTTAACGCGAAACCGACTCGATAAAAATTCTCGTTCAGAAGGGGGGAAGAACTCGACTCGCGTCGAAGTTTTCGAAATCGCGTCGAACAGTCTCGCTCTCGCTCGAATCCGCGGGGCGAACGACGGGAGGCGAGAAAAATCTTGCGCTCGTTCGACGTTTTCTAATTATACTCAAGCCCCCGCGCGGCGCAAGACCTTTTTTCGAAATTCCGGAAATTTTCTCCAAAAAATTTTACAAAACCGCCAAAACGCCACTTTTTCAGTAGAAATTAAGTGTTCAAAAATCGTTTTTTTCTTTATTTTTAGCCGCGGAAGCCGATCGTTTCCGCTCGTTTTTTCTCGCGAATTTTAAATTTTCTCGCCGCCGACGGCGTCCTCGACGACGCTCGTTTTCGAGTACAGCGCCCGCTGGCTCCGATAGAGCCCGACTCGTCCGGAAGTCGCGAAGGCGACGCCGCAAACAATCCCAAAGAGAAGCGCGTTTTGCGCTCCGAACAACTCGACGCTCAGCGCGATCGAGGTCAACGGGCAGTTCGTCGCCCCGCAAAAGACGCCGACCATCCCAAGCGCGGCGCCCAACGTCGGATCGACGCCCAACAACGACGCGGCGACGCAACCAAACGACGAGCCGACCGCGAACACCGGCACGATCTCGCCCCCCTTAAATCCGGCGCCAAGCGTCAACGCGGTCAAAATCGTCTTCCAAAAGAACGCGTCCGGAGCGGCTCGCCCCGCCAACGCCTCCTCGACGAGCCCGATTCCCGTCCCGTTGAAAGCGTTCGTTCCGAGCGCGAACGTCGCGACGATCACGCAAAGCGCCCCGAACGCGACTCGCCAATAATCGTTCGGAAATCTAGCGAAAAACGACCGCGTCGTCCGTCGAACCGTCGCGCAAAAGAAAACGCACGTCGCTCCGCAAAACGCGCCCAAAAGAAGCGTCTTCCCCACCAGCGCGACCGACGTTTCCGGAAAATCGGGCAGCTCGTAATGAAACGGCGCCAATCCCAACGACGCCGGTATCGCGCTCCCGACGAGCGCCGCGATTAACGACGGCAAAAGCGCCGGATAATAAACGACGCCGACGCAAGCGATCTCCAACGCGAAAACGGTCGCCGCCAACGGCGTTCCGAAAACCGCCGCGAACCCGCCGCTCAATCCGCAAAGCGTCGCGATTCGCAACGCCGTCGCGTCCAAA
The DNA here is from genome assembly GCA_017559825.1 of Thermoguttaceae bacterium. GTDB lineage: Bacteria > Planctomycetota > Planctomycetia > Pirellulales > Thermoguttaceae > RUG369. Next base: position 9,829 of record JAFYQR010000163.1, read on the forward strand.
CGAAAAAGCCGTCCCGCGCCGAGCCCGACGCAGCCGCCCAACTGCAGCGCCGCCCCCTCGCGCCCCGCCGAGCCGCCGCAAAACTGCGTCAGCGTCGACGTCAAAAAGATCAGCGGCCCGAGCCAAAGCGACGCCTTCTTCTCCGACGTCAACGACGCGACGACGCGATCCGTCCCCGCGTCGACCGAAAGTCCCGCCGCGTTGTAAAGAGCGACGATCGCCAACCCGACCGCCGGCAAAAAGAGAAGCGCCCAAGGAAAACCGACCGCGTAATCCGCCGCGAAAAAACCGCTCGCCGCGTTCATCGCCGTCTGAAACGCCGCGCCGACGACGCCCGCCGCCGCCCCGACGCCGGTCGCGAACGCCGTCTGTTTCGCCAACGACCAGTGGAGCCGCCCGATTCGCAACGTCGACTCGCGATCTCGCCGCAACGTTTCCCGAACGCGCTCCAAAGGCGTTTTGTCCCGCTCCGAACTCGACGGCGGCAACGCGTCCTCAAGCCCCGACGAACGAGCGCGACGCGCCGTTTTTCCTCCGTTGATTCCCTCGTTTCGACTTTTTTCCAATTTCGACCTCGTCAATTCGCCGCGCTCCGACGCCGCTCGACGGAGACGCCCCCGGTTCGCGGCGGCAATACAATATACCGCCGTTTCCCAAATCGACAAGCCCCCGCGAAACGCTCTTTTTTTCGCCTCCGACGCGCCGTTCGGCGAAAATCGAAGCGCGAAGGGTGCGTTCGTAACGAAAAAAACGGAAAAAATTTGATAAAAATCGGAGAAAATTCCGGTTTCCCCTTGAAAACGACGACGCGAAAAAATACAATGAGAAACGCGACGGTCGAAATTTCCCCCTTCGAACGCCGTCGACCGCGCCGCGCGTCCGTTCCGATCGGTAAAAAACGTCGAATCGGAACGTTGCCGCCCGACGTTTTCGCGTTTTTCGCCTAAAACGTCGCCATTAATTACTAATAAAAGCTATTTTATATCGACACAACTTACTATCAACGCCGGCGACGGCGAGCGTTCCCGTTCGAAAGCGCGAGCGAACGCCCGCTCCGAGTCGACACAGGGCGTCCGAGGAGAAAAATATGCTGACGAGAAAAGCTCTCGTAGACCACGCGATCCAGTTCAAAAATCCGGAACGCGTTCCCGTTTGGGTCGACGGCGACAACATCGGGCTGAGCGATATTTTGACTTACGACCTGTCTCTCCCGGACCCCAACGACCCGACGTTGAGCGAATGGGGATTCCGCCGCGTGCGCCGTCCGGACGGCTCTTGGGTCGTCCCGGTCGAGCCGACGCTCCCCGAGTGGCGCCAAGTCGACGTTTACCAAGCGCCGCCGCAAGACGTGAAACGACGTTTGGCCCGCGTCCCGCAAGCGGCGAAAGTCTGCGGCGACCGCTACCGCCTCGCGAGTTTCGGTTTGAGCGGTTATTCCGTATACTCCGCGCTTCGCGGCGCCGAACTCAGCGCGGTCGACTTCCTCATTGAAACGACTCGCTTCATGGAGCTGATGGAGCTAATTTTCGAATTTGAAACCGACATGTTCGACCTTTTGGCGCGCAAAGGGTTCCACGGCGTCGAGTTCTGCGACGACTGGGGGCCGCGTAAAACGTCTCGCGTCACGCTATCCCTATGGCGTTGTCTTCTCAAAGAACACTACGCCAAGCAATTCAAGCGAGCGAAGGAAGTCGGCTTGCACGTTTGGTTCAGCGTTTCGTCGGAGTGCGCGGAATTTTTCGGCGATCTGCGCGAAATCGGCGCCGACGTCGTTCGCGTCGAAACGCCGGCGACGATGGAGTGCGCGTCGCTCGGACGCCTGCATCGGGGGCGTCTCTGCTTCGCGACCCGCGTCGACGAGCTTTACGGCCAAGAAACGTCGGCGGAAACGATCCGCAACGTCCGCGAATGCCTCGGCGTCCTCACCGGCGGCTTCATCGCCACGATCGGCGCGAACGTCTCGCACGAAAATATTCGCGGAATTTACGATATTGTCAAGGAGTTTAAAAACGCTTGATTTTTCGTTTTTTCCGACGTTTTAACGACGCGCTTCTCGAACGACGGACGTTTCGAGGGCGCGTCGCGTCGTTTCTTGCGCCGACGTTTTCGCGTCGAGCGGCGGGAAGCGGCGAGAAATTTGCAAAAATTGAGCGGAAGGGAGCGTTTTACTCCTTGACGCGGTGGAAAATTCTGGTATGATTCAGTTTCCAAGCGGACTTTTATCGGCGAATTTTTAGCGCCCCCCGCCTCGACTTCGGCGGTTGAAAAAGTCGCGGCGCGAAAATCGCTTTGACGATATAAAGCGTAGAGAGAGTTTATCAAAGACTAACGAGAGAGTTTCAATGCCGACAATCAATCAACTGGTGCGTAAAAACCGCAAACAACAACACAGCAACACGAAGACCCCGGTTCTCGAAGGCTGCTCGCAAAAACGCGGCGTCTGCCTCTTGGTTCGCACGATGCAACCGAAAAAACCGAACTCCGCTCTTCGTCGCATCACGCGCGTTCGTCTCTCGAACAACAAAGAAGTTACCGTTTACATCCCGGGCGAAGGCCACAAGCTCCAAGAACACTCGATCGTTCTCATCCGCGGCGGCCGCGTTCGCGACCTCCCGGGCGTTCGTTACCAAGTCGTCCGCGGGACCTTGGACGCGACGGGCGTCGAAGGCCGTCGTCAAGCGCGCAGCCGTTACGGCGCGAAAAAGAACGCCGGTCCGGCGAAAAAACGCTAATAACGACGTTTCGCGACGAACCGTTTTCCGTTCGTCAAGCCGTCGAGCGGCGACCGTTTTCGCGTCGCCGCGTTTCGACCGTTCCTTTTTGTCGAACGGTCATCCGAAATTTAACAGACAAATTAACGCGTGAAGTCCTGCGAAACTTCGGTTTCGTAAGCAACGTCGCCCGACCGTTTCGGTCGTTTGGAGGCGGAGTAACGTCGGTTGTTTTTTACCGGCTTTCAACTCTCTCGCTCTCTCGTCGCGACCCGTTGCGTTCCGGACTTCGATATTAAAATATAGAAAGTGTGAAACGCCATGGGTCGTATTACCGCCAGTAGAAAACAATTGAAAGGCGATCCGGTTTACGGTTCGCTGTTGGCCAGCAAGTTCATCAACTGCCTGATGTGGGACGGCAAAAAGACCGCCGCGCAAAAGATTTTCTACGACGCGTTGGAAATCCTTCGCGGCAAAGTCGAAGAAGTCGAGCCGCTCGAAGTCTTCACGACGGCGCTTGAAAACGTTAAGCCGAGCATCGAAGTTCGTTCGAAGCGCGTCGGCGGCGCGTCCTACCAAGTCCCGATGCCGGTCAAAGCGAACCGCGCTCAATCGCTGTGCATCCGCTGGATTCTGATGGCCGTTCGCGACAAGAAGGGGCAACCGACCGCCCAAAAACTCGCTTCGGAACTCTTCGACGCTTACAACAAGCAAGGCGTCGCCTATACGAAGCGCGAAAACGTCCACCGTATGGCGGAAGCGAACAAAGCGTTCGCTCACTTCGCGAACTGATCGTCGACTTAACGCGCCGCGTTGTTTCGAGTTTTCGACTCCCGGCGGCGCGTTTTTCGACTCGCTAAAAAGCGTTTTCTCGGTTTCGACCGGAAAACGCTTTTTTGTTTCTTGCGGCCTCTCGCCGTTTTCCCAGGTTTTCCCAGGTTTTCCCAGGTTTTCCCAGGTTTTCCCAGGTTTTCCCAGGTTTTCCCAGGTTTTCCCTAGTTTGAAGGAGTCTCGGGCGCGTTCTATTCGTCGTTTGTCGCCGAAACGCTCGTTTTTTTGCCCGTCTCGGCCGAGACGCTCCAATCGGTCGCTTTCGCTTCGGCAAGCGCTTCGTCCGCCCAATCGCGATCGCCGTACAACGCGAGAAGCGCGACGCGAATTTTTTCGGCTCGCCCAGGCTTCGTCTCGGCGAGCGCGACCGCGGCGCTCCAACGTTCGGCGATAAACGCCAAGTCGTCGACGCGCGCCTTTTCCCGCTCCGCGACAAGTTTTTCCCGTTTTCGCCTCGCGACGCCGAGAAACGCCTCGACGAAATCCCGCTCGAGCGCGCCGTCGTCCGTTCGCGTCGTCTCCGTCTCTAAGAGCGCGACGAACGCCTCCAACTTCGCGACGCCGGTTTCCGGATCGTTCTCCGCTACGCGAAGCGCGTCGAAGTACGCCCGCTCGAACGGCCCGGCGGCTCCCTCGCGGCGCCGTCGTTCGAGTCGTCGCTCCAAACGCCGCTCCGCCGCTTCGGCCTCCAAACGTTCGAGATAACCGCGCGCCGTCGCCGCTCGCGGGTCGTCCGGATACGACTCGACCATCTTGCGCAAATCGCCCTCGACTCGAGCGAGCGCGACCAAAAAACTTTCGTCGGAAACGCGCAGCTCGTTCTCGATTCGTTCGCAAAGCGCGTCGGCTGTCGGCGTTTGGAAAACGTAACAGAAAAAAAGAACGATTCCAAGCAACGCCGCGCACAAAACGGCGACCTGTCCGACCGCCCAAAGGGTCGCCTTCTCCGCTCGCGTCGGCAACGCGTCGAGCTCGCCTTCGTCGACCGGAACGAAGCGCGATTTCTTAAATTTTTCCAACGACGACGCTTCGACGATTTCTTCGTCTTCTTCGTCGTCGAACGTCCGCTCGGCGCCAAGTCGGAACGCGTTTTCCTCCGTTTCGGCTTCTCGAATATCGGCGCCGCCGACCTCGGTCGACGCTTGAAAATCGCTCGCCGCGCCTCCGCAGCCGTTTTCGAACGCGATCGCCGCCGGTTCTTCTTCGCGCTCGTTTCTCGTCGGCCAATTCGCCGCGACGGTCGCCGAAGCGAAATTGGCGTCGTCCGCCGCGACGGTCGCCAAATCGAAATCGGCGTCGTCCGCCGTCGCGGAGGTCGAGGTCGTTTCATTTTTCCGTTCGCCGTCCGCCGTCTCGCCGAAAAGATCGTCGCTCGCCGCTTCCGCAAGCGCGAACTCGGTCGTTCTTTCGAACGGCGATTTAACGTCGTCTTCGAACCGCTCGTCGTCGAACGAACGATAGGGCAAATCGGGCGCCGCGTCGACGAGCGATTCGTCGAGTTTGCGCGACGGCGTCGGAGCGTCGCTCGCCTCGTCCTCCCCGTCGTCCGTCGAACGTCCGTCGATAAAAAAACGTCGATTCAAAAACGGATTGCCGTTTTCGACGTTCGCCGCCGTTTTCAAGACGCCTTCAAGTCGGCGTCCGATAAGCCGCGCGTCGCCGGGCCGCTTTTCCGGCGCGATTTGCAAAAGCTCTCTCAAAAACGCGTCCAAAACGTTCGGCGCCTCCGGTCGCGTTCGCCTAATCGACTCCGGCGTTTCCTCGCGGTGTCGTCGCAAAAGCTCCGGCAACGAGCGAGCGCGATACGGAGGCTCGCCGGTCAAAAGCGCGTACATCAGCGCCCCGAGCGCGTAAGCGTCCGTTCGCGGCGTGATCGGCCCGGCCTGCGCCTGTTCCGGCGCCATGTACTCGATCGTTCCGACGACTTGATTCGCTCCCGTCAAGCGCGAACTTCCGAAATATTGCGCGATTCCGTAATCGGCGACCTTCACGCCGCCGCCGTCTAGAAGCAGAATGTTCGCCGGCTTCACGTCGCGATGAATCACGCCGCGATCGTGCGCGTGCTTCAAGGCTCGACAAACCGCCGCGCCAATATAAACGACTTCCTCCCAAGAAAAACGCCGTCCGCGCTTCATTAGCGTCGCCAAACTCGGCGCGTCGACGTACTCCATCGCGTAATAAAGGACGCCGTCCTCTTGCCCGAAACCGTATAGTTTGACGATGTTTTCGTGTCGCAAGAGTTTTAACGTCGAGATTTCCGCTTCGAATCGCTCGCGCTCCGACTCGAGCGGCGTCAGGAGTGTTTTGACGGCGACCGTTCGTCCGGTCTCCTCGTGTTGAGCGCGATAAACGGCGCCCATGCCGCCGCGCCCAAGCAGACGCTCCAAAATAAACGGCCCGAAACGTTCTCGACGATCCACGGCGTCCTCCGTTTGCGACAAAACGCGAGAGTAATTTTCGCTAAAACGCGCCGAGCGGCGACGCGTTCCCTCGATGAAAATCGAAAAAAGCTCAAAAAACAAGAAAAGAAAAACGCGAACGCTTCGACGGCGAGAGCCGTTAATTTTTCGGCGGCGCGAACTTTACTTTGTCGACCATCTTAACGATTTGGCCTTCGGAGTTCAGGTACCCGGCGACGGCGGTGATCGCCTGCACGGCGTAGCGGTACCTAAGGGCGGGATCGCAGTCGAGCTCGATCTCCAAATCGTCGCGAAACTCCGGCGTTCCGGCGCCCGAGTAAGCGTCCGAAAACGCGACGCCGTTTTGATTAATATATCGATAAACCGCCGAACGAAGCGCGTTCATGTCGCCGAGCGCCGCGTCGCCGAAACGAATCCCCGAGAGTTCGCCGCGAGAGTCGGCCGTCAATCGAACGACGACCGGCGTCAGCTCGTCGAGCGTCGGCGCTTGATTCGACTGCGCCTCGACCGGCATTCGAATCCCAAAATCGCCCTCGACTTCCGGCGTCTTGTACGTGATCACAAAAAACGCCAACAATAAGAAAACGACGTCGATCATCGACGTCATCTGCAATTCCGTTTTTTCCGATTTCCGCGCGACTCGTCGCTTGCTCATCGTTTCGGCTCGTCCTTTCGCATGTTCGCCCGACGCGGAGCCAGGCTCGCTTCTCGCTCATTTTAGTCGAAAAGCCTCCCGGTTTCAATACCGCCGCTCGCCGTTTCCGCAAAAAAAACGAAAATAAACGCCGCGGTTCAAGCCGCCCGTCGTCCGGCTTAACGATTCGGCGCCAACGCGGAAACGACCGAAGTCGGCGCGCCGACGAAATCGACCGCGCCTACGAACGCCGTCGTCGAATAAAGCCTTCCCGACGTTTCGACGCGAGCGAAATCGGAAAGCGCCGCCGCGTCCGCCGCGTCGGCTTCGAGCTCGGCGCCGACGTCAATTTTTTTCTTCGAAGCGCAACGAGTAGTTTCGCCGCGTCGCCGCGTCGTTCCGACGCCGTTCTTCGCCGCGGCCGCCTCGCCGAGCGCGCCTTCAAGGAAGCCGCTCAACGGTTTCGAACGCGCCGGATGCTGCAGTTTGCGCACCGCTTTCGCCTCGATTTGCCGCACTCGCTCGCGGGTAACCGAGAAGATGCGCCCGACCTCTTCAAGCGTGTACGCGTACCCGTCGGCGAGCCCGAAACGGAGCCGAATGATCTCGCGCTCGCGGAACGAAAGCGCCGACAACGCCTCGTCGAGCCGCTCGCGCAGGGCCGAGCGATTCATCTCGACCAACGGGTCGTTTTTGCGCGGATCTTCGAGAAAATCGCCGAAAAAGCTCTCGTCGCTCCCTTCGACCGGACGGTCGAGCGACAACGGCGGACGGGAAATTTGGATCGCCGCGCGAATTTCGGACGTCGAAAGGCCGGAAAGTTTCGCGATTTCTTGCGGAGTCGGCGCGACGCGGGTTTGACGAGTCAGCTCGCGAGACGCTTTGCGCACCGCCTTCAACGTCTCGAGGAGATGGTTCGGAATCCGAATCGCGCGGCACTGCTCGGCGATCGCCTTCGAAATCGCTTGGCGAATCCACCACGTCGCGTAAGTCGAAAACTTGAAACCGCGCTTATGCTCGAACTTGTCGACCGCTCGCATCAGGCCGGTGTTCCCCTCTTGAATGAGGTCGAGGAAACTCAAGCCGCGATTGCGGTAACGTTTCGCGATGCTGACGACGAGACGCAGGTTCCCCGCCGAGAACGTTCGTTTCGCCGTCTCGAACTCGCGGCGCTTTTGCGAAACGAACGCCAACTTCCGGTCGAGCGAGGCGAGCGTTTCGTTCGCGAGAAGCCGTTGTCGTCGCAAAAATCGAACGCAACGCCGGTATTCGGCGCGCAATTCCTCGCGCTCGGCGACGTTTTCAAACGAGAAACGACGCGGAGAGCCGGTCGACGAGCGCCAAATCGGAAGCGCCTCCGCGGACGGCTCGCGATACGAAACGCCGTCTCGCGACGTCGAAAAAACGATCGGTTCGAAGGCGTCGAGCGCTTTCGCGTCGGCCGCCGCGTCCGTTTCGGCGTCGAGCCGCGCCAAGCGTTCGCGCAACTCCGCCGCTCGTTCGCGACGCTCGCGAATTTTTTCGTTGCGGCGCGTCAGTTTATCGAGAAACGGCGCGAAAGATTGCGTTCGCAAATCGAGCTCGTTCAAGAGGCGGAACGCTCGCCGACGCCGAGCCGCCAACGCTCGCCGACGCTCGACGCGCTCTTCTTGCGAAAGCGTTCCGGAGCGAAGCGCCAAGAAATCTTCGCGGTTCTTCGCCAAAACGCCGCGCAACGTCGCAAGCGCCGGACCTAGCAGCGCGTGGAACCGCTTTTTCGCGTTCAAATCGGCGACCGAAACGTCGATGGTGCGGTCAAGTCGAGCGCGACCGCGTTGGATTTTCGTCAACAACTCGACCGCGTCGCGAACGACCCAATCCAACTTCAAGACGGCGCGACGGAACGCTCGGCGCGTCGTTTCGATTTCGCGAGCGGCGCGGCGCTCCTCCTCGCGAGTCAGCATCGGAATATCGCCCATTTGCACCAAATAGATGCGAATCGGGTCGTCGAACGCGTCGGCGCCGCAAGAAACGTCGGTTTCGTCGATGTTTTCGCCGTCGAAAACGTCGTAATCCGCCTCAAAGTCGTCGCGGTCGTCGAAAAGCTCGTCCGCCGAGAGCCGTCGTTCGTCCGCGTAAGAAAAGTCGTCCATAAACAACGCGTCGTTCGAAAAAGCGTCCGAGTCCATAAAAGAGGCGTCCAAACCTTCTTTATCGAAATCGTCAAAGCCGCGTTTCATACAAAAGTCGCTCCTGTCGCGTCGGCGCCGCGGCGTCAAGTTTTCGTCGTTTCGACAAGCGTTCGGTCGACGAAACAAGCGCGGCGAAGAACGGGAGAAAAAAGCTCCCGTCGTCGTTCGGTGAAAAAAGGCGTTGGCGCGAAGACGTTCGCAAAATCGTTAAAATCGACGTCGTTCGGCGTCGCAAGGCAAAATCGTCCCGGGGAACTCCTTTTCTTTCCCCTAATATCGGCGTTTCCGCGTCGTCGCTCAACGTCTTTAACCCAAACGCCGCCAAGACTTGAGAATCGCGCGCCGATGCAACGGCTTTATTCGCGAGAATCGTTATATTCGGAGTCGAACTCCTCGCGCTCGCCGTTATCGACGCTCCCCTGCGCTCGCCGGCAAAAATTTCGCGTCTTTTTTATTCCCCGCATTTTAGCCAACTTGACGTTATTTTAAAACCTTTTTTCATTTATGCAACGAACGCAACGAACGAACGCGCTCAAAATTTTCGGCAAAAGCGGACGCCTAAATTATTTTTTCGTCAAAAACGTTTTTTTTGGAACCTTGCAAGCGTTCGAGCGCAACGTTTCGGCGACATTGCGAAACCGTTTCCGGCAAAAATCGCCCGCGCCCTAGCGCAAAACGGAAAAACAAGTAAAATAAGAAAAAATCGGTCGAACGCCCCGACAAAACAACGCGAGCGGCGGCTCGAAGCGTTCGACCGCGAGCGCCGCCGTTCGCGAAAGGAACGTTTTATGCGAAAAATCGACGTCGTAACGGTCGACGGACCGGCGGGCGCGGGCAAAAGCGTCGCGACGAAACGGCTCGCCGAGCGGCTGGGAATCGAACTCCTCAACACAGGCGCGATGTACCGAGCGATCGCGCTTTGCGCTTTGCGAGAAGGCGTCGACTTAACCGACGCCGACGCGTTGACCAAAATCGCTAACGAGCGCGAGATGGAATTGAAAAACGGCCGCGTTTTTCTCGACGGCGAGGACGTTTCGGACGCGGTGCGGGCGCCGGAGGTTTCGCAGTCGGTCAAATATCCGGCGGGCGCGGCGGCGGTGCGGGCGATTTTGGTCGAAAAGCAGCGGGCCCTCGGCCTCTCGCGACCGCTTGCGACCGAAGGGCGCGACCAGGGAACGGTCGTTTTTCCGGACGCGCTTTGCAAATTTTACCTGACCGCTTCTCCCGAGGAACGGGCGCGGCGGCGGTTCGGCGAGCACGAGCGGCGCGGCGAAACGGTCGACTTCGACGAGCTTCTTCGGCAAATCGTCGAACGCGACCGCCAAGATTCGGAACGTGAAATCGGCCCCCTCAAGCGCCCGGACGACGCCGTCTTAATCGTCAGCGACGGCAAAACGATCGACGACGTCGTCGCCGAAATGGAGCGAATCGTTCGCGAAAAACGCCGCGAAGCCGGGTTCGAAATCGTCAAGTAACCCGCGAAGCCTCGCCCTTTCCCCTATTTTGCCGACGCCGACAAAAAAACGCGCTCCCCCAGTTCGAGAAGCGCGTTTTTTTAACGTCTATTTAACGAGCGTTTCGATTTCCGCGACGTTCATTGATAAACGCGAACGTAATCGACGAGATAGTCGGTCGGGCAAACGTCGTCCGCGATCTCGCCCCCCCAAGCGCCGCCGATCGCGGCGTTCAGCAGGAGGTAATGCGGTTTGTCGAACGGCCAAACGTCCGTTTTCCCTTCCTCTTCGGAGCGCAAAAATTCGAGAACGACCGTTTCGTCGACCAAAATCGTCAGTTTGTCTTCCGTCCATTCGAGCGCGTAAACGCAGAAGCGGCCCTCCGGGTTCCCCGGCTCGACGTTGTTCCCCTTGCTGACGTTCTTCCAAGGCTCGGCGCCGCGACGACGCATGTGAATCGTCCCGTAAACGCGCCCCGGTTCCTTGCCGACGTACTCCATAATGTCGATTTCGCCGCAACGCGGCCAGCCGATTTCGCGGATGTTCGTCCCCATCATCCAGATCGCGGGCCAAATCCCCTTTCCTTTCGGGAGACGCGCCCGCACCTCGACGCGACCGTAAAGCCAACCCGCCTTGCCGAGCGTGTTAACGCTGCCGGACGTGTATTCGGCAAAGTCGCGGCCTTTCGAAGCCGGTTTGCCGGCGATCGGAAACTTTTCTTTCAGCGTCCGAATCGTCAGCGCGCCGTCCTTTTGGAAGACGTTTTCGACGCGATCCGTGTAGTACTGCGCTTCGTTGTTGCGGATATAGCCGATTTCGTACCCCCATTTTTCCGGGTCGGGCGCGCCTTCGCCGTCGAACTCGTCGTTCCATACGAGTTTCAACTCGCGACCGTCGGAGGTTTTAACCGTTGGCGGAACGTTTTTTGAGTCGACGACGCGGGTCGAAGCGTCGGAATCGTCGGCGGCGAACGCGCCGAGCGTCGAGAACGAGACGGCTAAAGCCGCGAAAAGGGGCGAAAATCGGGCGACGCGTTTCATCGAAAGTCCTCCTTCGCCGCGCCGCCGTTCGTTTTCCGCGCGCAAAAGCGAAAAACGTCGTCCGCCGCGACAAAAATCGTTGAATTTAACAAAAATCGAGCCGTCGCGCCGTCGTTTCGCGCCGCTCCGCTCGATCCTCTCTTTTACTTGTTCGTTTCGGACGCCTTCGCCGCTTCCGCGTTTTCGGCGGTCTCGGCGCTTTCGGACGGCTCTTTCGTTTCGGCGCTTTCGGCGTTCTCCGGCGACTTTTCCAATTCCGCGCTTTCTTTTTTCGTCGTCGGCGAGATAATTTCTCGCAATTCGAGCGCCGCGGCGCGTTTCGGGAAACTCGCCTTTTGCTTCAGCGCCAAATCGAGCAGCGTCGACGCCAAACTTCGATCGCCGCGCAAGTTCGCGATTTCGGCGAGGTAATACGCGACCGTCGCCGAGAACTCGCCGGACTCCAACATCGGGCCGAAAATCGCGTCCGCCTCTCGCGTCGCGCCGGACAAGAAAAGCGTCCAAGCGTAAGTCGCGGCGGCGTCCGGCGAATCGGGGTAAGCTCGATAATTTTTAGCGGCGATTCCCCGCGCCTGCGCCAATTTTTCCTTATTTCGCTGGTCGAGAAGCGCGAGCGCGAGCCCGTTCGACGCTTCGAAACTCGTTCCATCGATAAACGTCGCCCGACGAAACGCGTCTTCGGCGACCGCGTATCCTCCGGCGTAAAGCGCGACCCAACCGCGGAGCGCCCATCCGTCGAAATCGTTTTTCTCTTCTTTTTCGAGCTCGCCGACGAGCGCCGCCGCCTGTTCAAGTTTCCCCCAACGCAAATAGAGCCGCGCCAACTGCGCCCGCTCCCGTCGCGACGCGGTTTCGAGAACCGCCGTTTGCGTTTGCAGCCGCTCAAACGCTTCGTCGAGTCGGTTTTCGGCGTCGAGCGTCGTCGCGACTTGCAGCCAGCCGGGCCAATACCGGTCGTCGAGGAGCGCGAGAGCGTCGAACGCGCTTTCCGCTTCGTCGAGTCGGTTCCGCTTGACCGCCAAATACCCGAAATTCCAACGAGCTTGCGCGTTTTTCGGGTTCGCGTCGAGAATTTTTTGCGTCAACTCCGCCGCCGCGTCGAACCGCCCGCGCCGCTCGGCGAGAAGAGCGCGAACGCTCAGCGTTTCCTCCCGCAAATAAGCGGTTCGCGTCGAGTCCGGAAACCGGGTCGCGTACTCGTCGTTCAACCGTTCGGCCCGTTCGAGCAATAATCGCGCCTCCAAAAACCGTCCTTCGCGAACGTCGATTCCGGCCAACTGCAGGAACGCCTCCGGATCGCCCGGATAATCTTCCGCCGTTTGTTCGAGCGCGCGGCGCATGTCGAGGAACCGCTCGTTGTTCGAGTGCATCAGCGCCAAGAAAAGGCCCGGCGGGTCGGAGTCAGGATTCGCGTCGTAAACGGTCTTCATCAAACGATAAGCGAGATCGTAATTCCCCGCCAAATACGCGTCGACCGCCGCCTCCGCTTCCGGCGAAGCCGACGTTTCGCCGTCTTCCGCGTTTTCTTCGGCCTCTCCGTTTTCGCTATTTTCGCCGACTCCCGGCTCTTCCGCGTCTTGCGCGTTTTGCGCCGTTTCGCCGTCTTGCGCGAAAAGCCCGCCTTCCGCCGTCGGAGCGCCGAAAAGCGCCGCCAACGCGAGAAGGGCCGCCGCGCGTCGCGCTCTTTTCGTTCTTTCGTTTCCGCCGCTCGTCGTTTTTTTCATCGCCGTTTTTCCTTTCGTTTTTTCAACGCCGATTATTTTACCCGATTTGACGCCGAATTGCAAGCGTTCGCGCCGCTTTTCTTATCGACGCTCCGCCGCGAACCGCCGCTCGGCGTCGCGACGCAACGCCTCCGCTTCGGCGTTTCGACCGAGTCGCTCGAACGCCGCCGACGCTCGCCCCGTCGCCCGCTCGGCGAGATTGCGATTCGACGACGAAAGGAGCGCGACCCGCAAAAAACCGTCCGCGGCCGCGTCGTCCCGACCGAGCGACTCGTTCCCAAGCGCGACGAGAAACGCCGGGCCCAACCGCAACTCGACCGGCAAAAGCGCCGCCGTCTCCGTCCAACGGTCAACCGTTTCCGCTGTCGGATTCGTCAACGTTTCAAGCCGCCAACGCTGCGCCGCCGCGAGAAGCGCGACCGTTCGGCAAGTCCGAACGGCGTCGGCGTCGGCCCGCGCGTCTTCCGGCGGCTCGCAAACGGCCAAATCGCGCAACGCCTCGACCGCGTCCTTTTTATACCGCGCCGAATCGAGCAAAATCGACGCCGCCAAGAGCCGCCCGAGCGGGTTCGCGACGCCGCTCGGATTCTTCGTCGCCGGAAGCCAACGCGCCGCTTCGTCTTCCGCTTGCCGCCGAGCGTCCGGCGACTCGCCCGCCCCAAACGCCGCTCGGGACGCCCAACGCAACGGAATCGACGGCAAGAACGCGGAATACGGGTCGAGTCGGCAAATTAGGAAGAATTGCGCCGCCGCGTCGTCGTCTCGACCGAGCGCGACGAGCGCGTCGACGATTTTCGCCGTCGCCCATTCTTTCGCCCAACGCCGCTCGTCCGTCTTGCGCGCCGCCTGCAATAGCGCGACCGCTCTCCGAAACTCCGCCGCGTCGCCGAGCTTGCGTCCGAGTTCGAACGCCTCGACGCCCCGCGCGAAATCGGCGCCGACGCTCGCTTCGAGTCGGTCGCTCTCGTCGAGCGGAACCGTTCGCGTCGCGCCGTCGGTCGTTTTGAACGTCAGCCCGCCGAGCCCGGAAATCCGCTCGACCGTTCCGGAAAGCGTTTCGCCGCTTTTCAACCGCAAAACGTCGACGCGATTCGCCGTCGCGACCGGTTCGAGCGC
>JAFYQR010000164.1 GCA_017559825.1 Thermoguttaceae bacterium
GCGGTCGCGACGCCGGACATACCGGCGTTGACGGCGCCGATACCGCGGAGCGCGACTCCTTGCGCGTAAGCGGACGAACCGGCGAAGCAGGCGAAGCCGAGCGCGGCGCCGAGAACGAGGCGACGGAAGGCGCGGCGACGCGGGGTGGATTTGCGTTGTTTACGTTGCATTGATCTTTTTTCTAATCGTTCGTTGGCGTTCGACAAGCGCGACGCGATAAGCGGGGCGTCGGCGTTAGATTCCTAACGGGCGGAACGTCAAACGGGCGGTAAGTGGAAAAAAACGAAGCGTCCTCGAACTCGAAACGTCCGTGCGAGTCGAGCGCGTCGCGAGAAACGGCGGAAAAATCGGCGTCGCGCTTGCGAAACTTTGCGAAAAGCGCGCCGTCGAACGGTCGAACGTCTTGATTTTTGCGTCGCGTTGAGAAATAATAAAAACGTCGACGCGGCGTCCGAGACCGCCGTTTTTCGTTGAAGTTATCGGGCGCTAACCGAAGACAAAAACAGAAAAAATGTCAAAAACCGGCGTTTTTTGCCGGATTTGTTGGAAAGTTTGACGTTGAAAAGCAGGGGCTAGGTAGAATGGGTAGAACGGGAAGATTGAAAAACGCGTCGCGAGGCAAGCGGTTCTCAACGGGCGCGACGCTTGCGTCCCTTATGTTTGTCGCGACGGCGCCGGACGTCGTCGCGCAGTTGCCGCCGACCTCGAATCGAATCGCCGCCGTCGACAGCGCCGTCGACGCGAACGCGCTGTTTGAGAGCGATTTCGTCGTCGACTCGTTCCGTTCGAACCTCGGAACCGCGATTTTGCCGAAGCGCAACTCCTTCGTCTTCCCGAGCGACGAAGTGCTGAACGCCCGCCCGTTCACCGTCGAATTTTGGGCGCGGCTCGACTCGAAAGACGGCTTTCATATCTTCTTGGCGAACGAGGAGAAGTCGTCGCCGCGACACTGGGAGCTGTACGCGTTCGCCGGCGTCGGCGATTTGGCGCTGTACGTCCCGGGGAATCCGGCGGGCGACACGATCCGCTCCGGCGTAACGCTCGCCGACGGGAAACCGCATTTCATTGGGCTGACGATGGAGGTCGACGCGGCGGAACTCTTCGTCGACGGCGTTTCGGTCGCCCGGGCCAAGCTCGACCGTCCGCATTCGCCGACGCCGGAGGGGGCGAAGTTCGCCGTCGGTTCGCTCGTCGACCGTTCGATTTACTGCGACGGCGTAATCGACGACCTGCGAATTTCGCGCGGAATCCGGAAATTCTCGCCGGAAACCGTCCCGACGGAGCCGCTGGCGCTCGACGACGAAACGCTACTTTTGACGCGCTTCGACTTGGCCGGAATCGGTTCGCTCGCCGAACGGAACGACGCGCTGCGCCGCCGCTTGGAAAAAAGCGTTCCGACCGACGCCGCGTCGCCGGTCGAGCGGTTCGCCAAAACGCCGAAATATTTGGTCGCGTCGAAAGACCCGAACGCGCCGAACCAAATCTTGACGTTCGACGAACTTGGCGTCGACGGTTGGCTCGCGACCGCGACTGCGAAAGTCGAGGGAACGCTCTCCGCGAAACTCGGCGGGAAGATCGAAACGTCGACGCAAGCCGCGCTCGACTTCCTTTTCCCGACCGGCGGAATCGAGCCGACCGTCAAACCGGGCGAGAAACCGGCGAAAAATATCCCGATTCAAGCGGTCGACAAAGCGCGCTTCGACGCCCGCGTCGCGGAACTCGGCGTTAAGTCGTTCGATTCGAACGCGTTCCGAACGGGCGTTTTCGCCGCTTGGGGCGAGCGTTTCCTCGAACTCGAAAAGGAGTTGAGCGGAGAGCGCAAACCGCCGCGCGGCGCCGCCGAACAGGTTCTCGACGAACATTCGCTCGTTTTCCCGGAGACGGAGAAGACGCCGGTTCAAGTCGTTTTGCGTCGAACTCGGGCGCTTCTCGACGCCGACCCGTTTTCGATAAGCGGCGAAACGGCGGCGTTTAAAACGCTCGTCGCCGACTTCGAACGTTTTGAAAAAGCGGTCGCCGAATCGCTGGCGACGGGAGACGCTTACCTGAACGACAAGGCGTCGACGGTCGCCGATTACTTCGTCGCTTGCGCGTTCCGCCGCCGACTGATGTTCGCGCAAGACGACGTCGCCGACCTCGACCGGATTATGTTCTTGGCGCGCGGGTGTTACGCCGGATCGCGCTTGACGAACGCTCGCAACACCGACCGAATCGGCGGTCATATGTCGACGCAAATTTACGGCTTCAACACGATCCAAGGCGGCGGGATTTTCGCGCTCTCCGATTGGAAGTCTAAAGACCCGCAAGTGAAAGACTTAATCGCCGGGAAAAAAGTCGCCGCGACGCCGGTTTGCGACCGTTTGGCCGGCCGCGAATTGAACTCCGGCTCGTTTTATAAACCGGAGTTAAGTTACGACGGTAAAACGATTTACTTCTCTTGGTGTAATTCGAAGGAACATCGTTGGATTTGGACGCCGGAAACGACGTGGAAAATCTTCAAAACGCCGGTCGACGGCGGCGCTATCGAACAGCTAACCGACGGCGCTTACAACGATTTCGACGTTTGCGAGCTTCCGTCCGGTCGGCTTGTTTTCTGTTCGGAGCGGCGCGGCGGCTTCATTCGTTGCTTCGGCGAGAGCGCGGCGCTCCGCGTAACGACGGCGGTGATGCACTCGATGAAACCGGACGGTTCCGATATTTATCCGATCAGCTACTTCGAAACGAGCGAGTGGCGCCCGACGGTCGACAACAACGGCGCGCTGGTTTACTCGCGTTGGGATTACGTCGACCGCGAAAATTGCCTCGGTTCGACCTTTTGGACGTGCGCGCCGGACGGTCGCAACCCGCGTTCGCCGCAGGGAAATTACCCCTTTCCTTGGGATACGTTCGAGGATTGCGAACACGGCGACCATCGCTTCGGCGCCTGCGAGTGCGCGCCGTCGGGCCTTCCGATGACGCAGATGCAATTCCGCCCGATTCCGGACTCGCACCGTTATATTTTCACCGCCGCGCCGCACCACGGCGAGACGTTCGGGTCGTTGTGCACGCTCGACTTACGCGTTCCGAACGACAATCATATGAGCCAAATCCGCCGCATTACGCCCTTTGAAGCGTTTCCGGAGTCGGAGGGCCCGGATCGCGCGCAATACCGTTACGGGGCGCCGTGGGCGTTGAGCGAAGACTTGTACCTCTGCAACTCTTGGGAAGACTTGGTTTTGCTCGACCGTTACGGCAACGAGGAGCTTCTCGTCGAGCGCGAAATTTTGCCGATCGGATACGACCCGCGCTTGCGGTTGACGGAGCCGATTCCGTTGCGCGCCCGTCCGAAACCGCCGGTCGTCGCGCAACAAACGGCGCAAGGAGAAGACTTCGCGAGCGCCGACAAGACGTCGACGATCGGCGTCGTCAATGTGAATCTGACCGACCGACCGTTCCCGCAAGATCGACCGATTAAGAGTTTGCGCGTCTTGCAGGTGATCCCGAAGGCGAACCCGTGGATGGATACGCCGTTCATTGGGTACGCGACGGAGAACACGCCGCGGATTCCGCTCGGGACGGTTCCGGTCGAGGCCGACGGGAGCGCGTTTTTCGAGGCTCCGAGCGGTAAACAGTTGATTTTCCAAGCGTTGGACGAGAACGGAATGGCGGTGCAGACGATGCGTTCCGCCGCGTTCGTTCATCCTGGCGAGAATTTGACGTGCGTCGGCTGCCACGAGCCGGAGACGGAGAGCGTTCCGAACGACGCTAAGTCCGCGCAACCGTTGGCGTTCCGTCGAGAGCCGTCGAAACTCGAACCGGAATGCGGCCCGGTCGAGCCGATCAACTATTATCGCCTGATCAAGCCGATCGCCGAAGCGCGTTGCGTAGGGTGTCATATCGAGAAAAACGCCGGGCTTAAGTCGATGGAACACGAGGACTTGCGTCCTTACGTTTACTATTATAGCGGTTCGATGCGCGGCGGTTTGACGACGACCGGGCCGCACGGCGGGTCGCGTTCTCGCCCGGGGCGCGTCGGCGCGTCGGAGTCGAAGCTCGGCAAGATTTTATTCGACGAAACGCATCGCGACGCCGTGTCGGACGCCGACCGTCGAGCGTTTATTATGTGGTTGGACGCGAACGCTTTGCGACTCGGCGCGTTCCAAGACGAAGAGGCGCAAAAACGAGGAGAGCTCGTGTGGCCGCTTCTCGACGTCGAGCCGTGCGAACAGCACGCGCCGTAAGTCGTTAAAAAACGCCGTTTCGGCGTCGCGCTAAAACGGCCGAAATAAAAGACAACGCCGCCGCGTTCTTGAAACGCGACGGCGTTGTTTACTTCTTGTCGTTAGTAAAGACAAGCGACGTATTGCGCCGTTTTATTCGACTTGCGTCGAAAAATCGACGACGATTCGCCGTCCGCTCGTCGTTTCGAGCGTCGCTCGAACGAGGTAAGAGCCGGGCCCCGGGAAGAAGGGGCGTCCGTCGTCCGGCGAAAAGACGAAGTTCGCGCCTATCTCGTCCAGCGACCAAAAGTTAGGGTCGACGAGAAGGGCGTCGCGAACGGTCGCCGCCGGGATTTCGATATTGCGTCGCCAATAACTGCCGTCCGGCCCGACGGCGAGGCGTTCGGCGCGCGTTCGCCAATAATCGCGATTTTCGAAGAGCGAGTAGGAAATTTTTGCAACATCTTGCCGTTTCAAGAGTTCGCCGTTCGATTTTTTAGCGATTCGCGCTGCGAAAGTCGGCGTTTCGTAAGCGCGATTCGGCGTCGTGATAAAGTTGATTTGCGTTTTCGTTTCGAAGCCGTCGGCGACAAACCAAGGCGCGGCGGTCGTTTCGAGCCAAACGTTTTCCGGCGACGGCGTCCAGCGAACGCGGTAAACGTATTCGCCGAACGTTTCGGGAACGTCGGTAAACTCGCCTCCCGTAAAGTTTTGCGCAAGCAGCTCCGGAGTTTCGGCGTCGGCTTCGGAACGCCAAACGGACGCGTCGCGAACTCCCGCGAAATTCTCGTCGTAACGAAGTTCGAAGGTCGTTCCGGCGGTCGCGTCGGCGTAGCCCGGCTTTTCTTGAAACGCGCTAAACGGTCGAACGGCAAGCGCTTCCGTCGACCAATTTTCGACGCCGCCGTAAATCGGCGCCGCGACGCGAACTCGCCAACTTTTGACTTCCGTTTCGCTCGGTTCGAGCCAGCGACTTGACGTCGCGAGACCGGACGCGGAACCGTCGACCGCTTCGACGCGGTAGAGCGTCGCGCCGTCGCAATGCGTCCAAACGCCCGCCGTTCCGCCGTTTCCGACGCAAAAGGCCGGATCGTTCGGCGTTGGAACGCCGAACGAAACAAGCCGCGCCTCGCCGTCCGAAAGCCTGCGCCCGCTCGCGTCGTAAACTTCGACTAAACAAGGGAAAGCGACGGAAACTTGGAACGCGTCGTTTGGAAAATCGCGCAGAATCGCCGAGCGTTCGACGACGAAAACGGCTCCGGCGCTCGTCGGCGCGCCTTCGGACTTCGCGACTCCGTCCGGCGTGAGCGACCAATCGGAAGTCGTCGCGAACGAACCGTTTGCGTCGCCTTGGTAATAATAAGTCGGCTCCGGTTCGTAGTCGGCGTTCCAAAAAACAAAATAGCGCGGCGTTTGTTCTCCGCAGTAAATCTTGAATCCGCCGACGTTTAAAAAGGGCGGCGTTTCGACGCGATAAAAATTCCAACCCGTTTCCGGAGCCGCGTCGACGACCGTTTTGAGCGTTTCGCCGTTCCAGTCGGCGTCGGTTTCGTAAACGGGTTTCGTCGCGTCGACGATAGGAACGTTCGCGTCGTAAATCGTTCGATAGTCGCCTTTACCGTTCTCGTCAAAGCAGTGTTTGGAGAAAACCGGACAAATCGCGCCGGAAGCGAAACTCGGGCTCGTCCATCGGTAAGTTCCGTCGACGCCTTCGCCGAGAATTTCGGACGCGTCGAAAGAGACGGAAATTTTAACGTCGTTCGATTTGGCGTCGTAAACATCGGCGACGTCGCCGTTTATCGCGACGCCTTCGTTCTCCCAAACGGGGCCTTCCGCAAACGCGACGCGACCTTGCCCGTCGATTTGCGAACCGGCGGGCGTGGCGATGGAACGGATTCTAAGCGTCGCGTTTTCAAGCGTTAGCTTGGAATTCGCGTCAAGCGTCAGCGATTTCGCCGTCAGTCCGCGCTCGTTGATTCGCGCGCTTCCATTCAACTCGATAGCGGACGTCGGCGCGTCGCCGTAAACGGTTTGGCCGCCGAGCGTCAGCGTCGCGCTTGTCGTTTCGGAAACGTCGACGGTAAAATCGTCGCTCGCGTCGTAAGTCGCCGCGTCGGAGCGCGTCTCAATCGCCGTCGCGTCGCCGTAAAGTTTGACGTCGACTTGGTTTGAGAAAAATTTTCCGTAGACGAAAGCGACGCCGCATTCAAAGTTTTGACACCGTATCGACGTTCCGGGCGCGGCGCCGATAGCGTAGGTTGAATCGTCGACGCCTTTCGCTCGCGAAAAAGTTCCGCAATTATACGCGCCGTCGAGGCCGCCCGCTCCTCTGGAAGTCCTTGCGACGCTAAGACTTTCGTAAAATACGTTCGGCCAAACCGCGCCTGCGGGGTAAATCGCGGAGCGAATCCAAGCGTCGGATTCGCTCCAAAGGTCGACTCCTGTTGTGCTCGAGTATCGCAAAATAGCGTCGAATCTAGCGTTAGAAGCCAGCCGAACTTTGGGCGCGGAGAAGTATCCCGACATGACCGCCGTTGAAATTTCCGCGCCGACGCCAAGCGTTATTTGGGCGCATTGCGTCGCGTTTACGCCGTTCGCGGATGTGTCCGCGCTGTTCGTCGCCAGCCCCAATTTCCGCCCGCCGCCAATCGCGATTCCAAGCGAAGGCGTTTTTAGAACCTCCGAGGTGGAACCGCCAACGTCAATAAACGCAGAGTTTACGTTGTTTGGAGCAACTGCGCCCGACGTTTTGGCGAAACGCGACGTCGCCCAACCTGCGGACGCGTCAAATTTCGGCGAAAGCTCGGTTTCGATTCCGCTCGAATACGGCGCGACGTCGCCGGTTTGCAACGATTCGTCAAAGTTCAGCTTGATATAACCCCACGCCGATTCGAGCCCCGATTCCAAAACGACTTGGAAGCGGTATATTGTCGTTCCAACGGGGATTCCCGCCGCAGAACGCGATACGGAGTCGCCCGACAAATTAGGCAACGCGCGCCACGGAGCGCCGTTTACCGAGCTTTGAGCGTTGATTTGCGTTCCCGACGTCGGAAGCGTCCACTCTATCGTTCCCGAAAATTGTGTTCCAGTCGCGGCGTTATATCCTCGCTTTAAATTAGAAAATACAAAGTTTTTTGGCGCGGCGTCGATCTGCTCTTGCGTAAACTCGCCGCCGATCCAAAACAGATCGGCTTGAATCGTTTCGTAAGCGCCGGGACTGCAA
>JAFYQR010000021.1 GCA_017559825.1 Thermoguttaceae bacterium
CAAATCGTCGACGAAACGTTTCACGTCGTCGCTCAACTCGACGCGGAAGTGCCAGGCGTCCCAAACTTTATAATCGTCTTGGGAACGTTGGCCGTTCCATTGGTAATGGTCGGCCCAATACAGGCCCGTTCCGGCGTTCTGCGCGACCATGCCGGCGTTTTTGTAGAGCGGCGCGGTCGGGTTCGTAATCACCTTTTCGAGAACGAACGTCGAGGAACCGGAGACGACGTCGTTCCAAAGCTCTTCGACGGAGCCGTCGTCGTCGAACGCCGGGTCGAATCCCCAAGCGTCGTTGAACGTCATGACGCCGCCGGAGCGTTCGAAGTAATCTTTAACGTCGCCCCACGAATAATTTTGCACGTTCGGAGTCAGCGTCGCGAACCCGAGATTCGGGAAGATCGCGATATTCGCTTCGAACTGCACGGACGCGTTTTCGGAGACGGCGGTCGGAACGCCGGCGCTATCGTAGGAAATATTGTGCTCTTTCCAGTCGCCGTACATATTTTCGAGAATCCCGAACGGCCCGATCGGGTTGCGCTCGTTGTTCGAGCCGATCAGAGCGTTCCGCACCGCGGCGGCGACGTCCTCTTGGGCGGTCGGCGGGAGGTAACGGTCGACTTTCGCCGCGTTTTGCGCCGTGTCGGCCAAGTTCGACGTGATCGTCATGAAAGCCAAGACGGAGACGGCGAACATCGCCAGAAGAGTCAAAATTAACAGCAACGCGACGCCGCGCCGTTCGGTGTGGTTTCGACGTTTCATGGTTAAGGTTCCTCGTAGTGCGGTCGACTTTCGCACGAAGGGCGAAAATCGCCTTTTATGTTTTGCGCTTCGCTTGCCCGGCTCGGCGCGATTTTTCTTTATTGTTTCGACGGAGTCGCCGCCCCGTCGGTTTCCGGAAAATTTCCGAAAAATCAAACGCGCCGACGCCGAAAAAACTCGACTCGTCGGCGCAAAAATTACGTCGTCGTTATTAAAACCGCCCCAACCGTTAGAAGTTGGCCGTCCCGGAGTAAACGCCGATCGCGCCCGGGAAGATCGTCGCCGTAACCGGGAGACCGTCCGCGAGTTTATTTCCCGCCGCGTCGAACGTCGGCGTCCAGCAGGTAGGCGCGTTCGGCCCGACGAGCGTCAAGCGCAGTTTCGTCGGATTCCCGACCGCGTCCGTCTCGGAAACGCCGTAATTCGCGATTTTGTACCAGCGAGCGAACGCGCGGAAATTCCCGTTCGTCGGAACGTCCTCGCGCCCGGCCAGCATAATGTAACGCGTCGTTTCGAGCTGTTCGAGCGTTCGCTCGACGTCGAGCGAGTCGAGCGCGTTGTTCCCGGCGTCGACGCCGCCGGTCAAGTCGAGCGTAACGGCGCCGCCTTGGTACCCGGAGCCTTCGAGGAGCGCGGCGAACGCCTTTTCGTCGCCCGGGACGCGGTTTTCGAACACGACGACGTCGTAATCCGCCGCGGCGAGCGCGTCTTGCGGGCAGTCGTAAAAATCGCCGGACGCGTTTTTCGGCGCGATCGTCGCGAGCCAAGTGTAGCGCCCGCCGAACGGTTGCGTCGCGTTCGGAAGCCCGACGTCGCCGACGAGTCCGTCGGTCGTTTCGAAGCGCGGCCGATAAAACGTTTCGTCCTCGTCGTTCGAATAACCGTAAACGACGTCGTCTTGGAGGTAAAAAGCGCGTTCGATTTGCGCGGCGTCAATCGCCGGACGCCCGGCGCCCGGAACGACGCGATTTTGAACCGGCGCGACGCGGGTAAAGAAGAAATCGAACCCGCCGGTCGGCGTCGTCGCGAAAAATTCCGGCGGATCGACGCTTTTCGAAATCGGGTCGATCAAAAATGGAAACGTCAGGTTCAGGTTGCCGTTCGCTCGCACGGAGTTTTCGTTCGTAAAACCGTTTTCATAACGCCAGTTCGCGGGGTTCGCCCAATCGTTCGCCTTCATCGTGCGAGCGGCGTTGCGGCCGAGCGCGGAAGAGTTGTCCGCCTCTTGCATTTGCGACATGCGCAACCCGCCGAACGGAATCGCCGACAACACGCCGACCAAACCGATCGAAAGAACCAAAATCGCCGCCATAATCTCGACCAGCGTCATGCCGCGGCGCGTCGCCGAATAATTTCGCGTCGTGTTCATCGTTAGCGTCCTCCGGTGTTGCGCTTCGACATGCGGGCGAACTCGCGGGACTCGTACAAGCCGCCGATCGCGTCGCCGACGAGATAGTCGACCGGCGAGCTTACCTCGGTCGTCGTAACGAGCCCGGAAGTCGGATTGATCGAAACCCAAGCGTTCGTCGGGTCTTCGTAATTCCAAAGGCGGTCTTCGATCGTCGGGCGGATTTCGCCCAAGTCGTCGACGTCGAGCCCGAGCGCGGAAATACGATCCCAACGCCCGATCAGGAAATAAATCGCGTCGGTCGGCGTAAAGCGTCCGTTGTTCTCGACGTAATCGACCGAGCCGTCCGGCGAAAACATCACCGTAACGTTGTGGCCGCGCGGAACGTCGTTTTCGTCGAGATAGCCGAGCGCGAACGACGAATCGTCCGTTCCGGACCATTCCAAGTCGACGACCGCCCCTTGCGGCAAGCCGACCGGCGCCGTCATCGTCGGGCGCGGGTCGCGAACGACTTTAAAGGTCGCGTTTTGCAGAATCGGAAGGTCGATTCCCGGCAATTTTTCAATGAAAAAAAGAGGCGGATCCACGCTTCTGTCGACGACGATCGGATAATACGGGCCGACGCCGTTGAATTGAATCTTCGCGCCCTTCTCGTCGCCGACCATCGCGCCCCAATACGAGTCGTTGACGACGCGAATCCGACGCAGCCGCTTGTCGCCGTCGTAAATATCGTCCTCGGCGTAAACGTCGACCGCGGCGCCCTGCTCGAGCCCGCAGTAATACGGCGGCGTTTCGACTTGGCGCAACACGAGCGACGCGTTCCCAAAGTCGTCCGTCGGATCGTCGGGCGTGCCGCCGTCGTCGTAGGTTCCGGCGAAGTGTTCGAACGTAACGCCGCAGGGGCGCCCGGTCGCCGCCGCTCGAGCGCGAGCGCGGTTCAGGTACGTCGAAACGGTCGAGCCGGCTTGCCTCGTCAGCTGCGATTCCATCATCGGTTTAATCGTCGGAACGCTCGCGGCGGTAACGATCAAAATAATGGTCGCGACGACGAGAAGCTCTATCAGCGTAACGCCGCGCCGTTGTTCGCGCAATCTTTTCATGTCGTTCGCTTTCCTAGGGGCCGCCGTTTTCGCTCCGTTCGAGCGTCGAGGGCGGCGCGTTCGCGTTGTTCGATATTAACGGCTCGGTTCGGAGGGCCCAAACGCGAGATCACTCTTCTTCGCACTCGCCGCCGAGCGTTCCGGCTTCGGCGAAGTTGACGATATTGTCTTCGTCTTCGAGGTAAACAAGGTCTTTCGGCGCCGTCGTCGGAACGCCGTCGCGCGGGCCGCCGCCTTGATCCGTCGTCAGGTTTTCGTCCGGGCCGAACGCGCCGTCGACGCCGGGGTGAATCATTTGGAACCGCTTCTCCTCGTGCCAAACGAGCTTTCCGTTCGCGTCGTAGTTGCGAGCGTAAGGAACGGCGCGGGTCAACGTCGCGTTGTCGACGGCGTCCGAGTCGGCGAGGTAGAACGTTTTGCTCGACGAGCCGTTCGGCGCGCCGTAAGGCGAGTTCGGCGACGGGCGGAAGTAAACGATCGGGTAGTCGCCCTGTTCGAACGCCGGAACGTAAACGAAAGCGTTCGCCGACGCGTCCCAAAGATCGTCCGCGTCCTCGACCGGATAGCAGGCGATCGACCCGTTGCGCGGAACCGACAAATACGTTCCGACGTTTTTCAACTCGAAATCGAAGAGCGGCGCCTCGCGTCGCGCTTTCAGCGGTTTCGCCAACGGAACCAAAACGTCCGCGGAGTTGTAACCGACGCCGAGCGGCGCCTTCGGGTTCGCGTAGAACCCGCTCGGTTTGCCGTCGTAGTCCGGAAGACCGCCGAGCCAAAAGACGAGCGACGAGATATAGTTTTCAAGCCGCCAAACGTGTTGGCCGTCCAAGTCGCCGAGCCCGGTCGGATCGGAAATCGAACCGCTCGAGACCTTGCAGCCGTGTTGGACGTGCGTCATGAACTCGGCGTATTGATCGGCGACGGTCGCGCCCGGGAGGTTGTAGCGCGGCCAACGCTTTTTGACGTGGCGCACGACCGCCTCTTGATCGCTGAAGTCCGGCGGATACTCTCCGAATTGGTTTTTGTACTCGTCGAGCGCCATCGAGAGCTGCGCCATTTGCGTCGCGACGACCGCGCCGCGCGCCGACTTGCGAGCGCTCACCAAGACCGTCGTCGAAATCCCGGTCAGCATCCCGATGATGACAATCACCACCAAAATTTCCACCAAGGTAAAACCGGCGCCTCGGTTCGCGCGTTTTCGATTCGTAGTCATTTCAGGATTACCTCACGAGCGTGTGATTGTCGATATTGTCTTTGTGCGTTTTGTCGCCGTTCGGACAGCCGGGAATCAAGTCGTAATCGCCGTTCGCCCAATTAACGAGCGTCGACGTGAACGGATCGTTCATCTCGACGACGTCGGTCGCCGTCGGCGCGATCAAGCCGTACTCGCCGTCCGGGCCCGCCGAAAAAACGTAAGGCACGAGGAACCAACCGTTTCCAACGCCCAACGGATCGAACGGGTCGGCGTCGAGCTCGGCGTTCGCCGGGTCGAGAGGAAGCGCCGGCTGACGGTCGCTCGATTCGAGGCCGGGAGCCCAGCGCATCCAGCAGATCGGCCGTCCCCAACCGTCGACGAACTCAAGGAGCCCGTTGCCGTCCGTGTCGGCGACGTCGCGATCGGAAAAACCGGCGCGCGCTTCCGGGTCGGCGTTCGTAACGACGAGATAAAGAAGTTCGGCGTTATAGTTGTCGCCGAGACCGTCGGAGTTCGCGACCGCCGCTCGATACGACTGTTGCAACGGCGTCGAGGTTTCGCCGACGCGCTGCGAGTCGGTCGCAAGCTCTTCAGGCGAGCAGGGCAGGTCGCGGCGCATCAGGTCGCGCATTCGATAAATACGCTGTCTCGCTCGCTCTTCGCCCGAAATATTGTTCGGCAGGTCGCTCATATCGAGACGCAAATACTGATAGCGTTCGTAAATCGACGTGAGCACGGAATCGATTTTCGCGATCGTCGTTTCCGTCTGCGCTTGGCGCGCCGTTTCGACCGACGAGCGCACCGTCGTGATCGAGATCGCGCCGAGCGTCGCGATAATCGAAATCGTTACCAACAATTCGACCAACGTAAACGCCGAACGGTCGCCGCGCGGCGCGCGGCGCCTCGGTCGTCGTTCCGTGTGTTCCAAACGTTTCACGCGAATACCCTTGCGTCCTTAACTCTTGCGGTTCGTCGATTTAACAACCGAGCGGCGAAAATCGCGGCTCCAAAAGCGGCTCGAGCGTTCGCGCTCGAACCGCGTCGTTTGTCGAAATTATTAATACGGTCGGACGGTCGCCGACTCGCTACGTTTTTCGCCGCGCTCGTCCCCAAGCCGAGGCGGCGAAAAACGAAGCGGGCTCATTCCATTTCGCTTTCGAGCGTCGCGCCTTCGGCGAAGTTCGTCACGTTGTCTCGGTCGGCGGCGCTCAGCGTCGTCGAATCGGCCAAGTCGCGAGCGGCGTACTCGTCGCACTCGCCGTCGTGAGCGTGAACGTGCCCGGAACCGGCGTTTCCGTGCGAGTGCGCTCCGTGCGCTTCCCCTTCCGCGAACGGATCGGAGCCGTACAAGCCGTCCTCGCCCGGAAGAATCAGTTGGAACGACTTGTCGTTAATCCAACGTTCGTTTTTCATGTACGGCGCGGCGACGTCGCCCGCTCCGACGTGGAAGTCCTTGCCGTGGTAGCAGCCGTCGGCGCCGGCGCGGAAGTAAACGATCGGATTCCCTTGGAACATCAGGCCTTTGTCGTTGTAGTTTCCGCCGTTCGTTCCGTCGGCGTCGTAGGCGAGTTCCATCGCCGGAGTCTCGCGCGAATCGTCGGCGTCGGAACCGGGGCCGAACGGATTTTCCTCGTCGGCGCTAAACCCGTCTTGATCGGGTCCGGCCAACCAGAAGAGAAGCGCGGCGCCCGGTTTTTGCGCGACGCCGTTCGCGTCGAATTTGTAAACTTCGTCGCAAACGTATTCGACCATCGCGTCGACGTTTCCGCCTTTGAGAGCCTTCTTCCAACGCTTCAGGATATGGCGGCGAATTTCGCTCGGAGTCGCGCAAGCGTCGGGCGGGTACTCGCCGTGTTCGAGCTTGTACGTTTCCAAGACTTGCGCCAAATCGTCGAGGCGGGTCTTCGCGGACGCTCCGGCGAAAAAGGAGCGCGCGCCGCCGAACGCCGTGAACGCGATTCCGGCCAGAAGCCCGATGATCGCGATCACGACCAACACTTCGATCAACGTAAAACCCTTCAAAGCGCGCCGGGCGGCCGCTCGTTTCGCAACGCTCGTCATTCTTTTCGTTCTCGTTTCTATTCGCTAAGCGCTTCGAAAAAGCGCGTCGTTTTAAAAGTCGAGCGGTTTTGTCGTCTTCCTATTATTGGTAGGAACGTCGCCGCCGAAAGTTCCGATTTTTTCGCGACTTTCGCCGAAAGTCGCGTCCGCCGAAAGAGCGCAAAATCGTTGTAATCGGCGACGGACGAAAACGTTTTGCTCGCCCGCCGCCGAGTTTTCCGCCGCCCGTTATTTCGACAGCGATTCGATGAGCTTAATCATCGGGAGGAAGAGCGCGACGACGATGGTGCCGACGATGACGCCGAGGAACATAACCAACAACGGCTCGAGCATGCTCAAGAGCGCCTCGGTGTACGTTTGAACTTCGTCGTCGAACACGTCCGCGACTTTATAAAGCATCGTGTCGAGCTCGCCCGTCTCTTCGCCGACGTCGACCATGTTGACGACGATGTCGCCCAACACCTTCGCTTGCAGCTTCGTCATGTAAATCAGACAGCCGATCGGGCCGCCCAAGAAACAGAAGAAGTAGAACAAGCACGCGGGGTGGAAGCCCGGACGCGAGTGGTTGCGCATCGGGTTCGCGATGGTGTCCCCGTCGCGAATCGCTTCCAAAATCTTTTGGTACATCTTTTCGAAAACGCCGTTGTTCGCCGTTTCGCGAGTGATGTGCAGCGCTTCCAAAATCGGAACGCCGGACTGAACGAGCGTCCCGAGAGTTCGCGTCGTGCGAGCGACGACCGTTTTTTCGAGCAACGGGCCGAAAATCGGAATGCGCAACATAAACAAGTGCCATCCGAAGCGCATGTACGAAAAACTAGTCGTCACCTTAATGAACAACCAAATGCCCAGCGGAATCCCGGGGCCGAGGTACCAATACTCCATGCACGCGTGCGACGCGTTGATCAACCACTTCGTCAAGCCCGGCAATTCGACGTCGAAGTCGGCGAAGATTTCTTCGAACTTCGGAACGATCGCCATCATGATGAAGATCAAAATCCCGATCGCGAAGATCAAAACCGCGACCGGGTACGTCATCGCGGACTTAATTTTCGCCTTTAATTGTTCGGAACGTTCAAGGAATTCGGCCAAACGTTGAAGAATGACTTCCAAGGCGCCGCCCGCCTCGCCCGCTTTAATCATGTTGACGTACAAGCGGCTGAACGCTTTCGGCGATTTCGCCATCGCTTCCGACAAACTCGACCCGCTTTCGATTTCGTTGCAAACGTCGAGAAGACAGTTGCGGAGCGGCCCCGGTTTCGATTGTTGTTGCAGAATATTCAAACTGCGCAAAATCGGCAACCCCGCGTCCTGCAAAATCGACAAGTTCCGGGTGAAGTCGCGAAGAATTTTCGGCTTGACGCGTCCGAACGTAAAGGTTTTGCCGGTCGCGGTCTTCTTTTTCTTAGCGGCCTTGCGGTCTTTGTGGAGCACGATTTTCGTAACGTGATAACCGCTCTCCTTTAGCGTTGCGGTAACTTCCTCTTCGGAGCTCGCCTCGACGACGTCGGTCATGGCCTTCCCGGCGGAGTCGAGGTATTCTACTTTAAACTTGGCCATTACGGGTACCTTTTGACTTGGGGATTCAAACGGCGAAAAGATAACGCGAAATTCTATTTTAACGAAAAGTTCGCGATTTATCAACGCCGCCGAGCGTTTTTCTTCAAATTTTGGCGCAATTTCTTCTTGCAATTCGGCGAATTATAACGACAAGACGCTCCAAAGGAAGCGATAACGCCGAACGCGCCGATTTTACCGGTCGCGCCGACGCGTCGTTCCGCCGCTTCGCTTTCGCCTAATTCCTCCCCGATCTTCGTTTCGAGTCCGACGCGACGCCGTCGACGAACGTCGCGTCGAGCGTTGAAATCAAAGGGGGAACCGAGTCGCCCCGCCGCGTTGCGGGCCGTTCGTCTTAGGCGTCCAAAACGGTCTCGCGGACGACCTCTTCGACCGTCGTCGTCCCCTCGAAGACCTTAACGAGCCCGGCGTCGCGCAGGGTGAGCATCCCGTACCGCTGCGCGGACTCGCGCATTTCGGCGACGGAGCCGTTTCGCAAAATAATGTCCCGCATTTCCTCGTTGACCGTAAGGAACTCGTGGATCGCGGTTCGGCCTTTGTAGCCGGTGTTGTTGCACGTCGCGCAACCGGCGCCGTGATAAAAATGTTTCCCGGCGACGTCTTGCGGCGTGAGCCCGAGTTCGGCGAGCTGCTCCTCGGACGGCTTGATTTCCTCGCGGCAGTCTTTGCAGATTCGACGCACGAGACGCTGCGCCAAAATCGCCCGCAAAGTCGCGGTGATAAGGAACTCCGGAATCCCCATATCCTTCAAACGCGTGATCGTGCTCGGCGCGTCGTTCGTGTGGAGCGTGCTGAAGACCAAGTGGCCCGTCAGCGACGCCTGAACCGCGATCTGCGCCGTCTCGCGGTCGCGGATTTCCCCGACGAGGATTTTGTCCGGGTCCTGCCGCAAAATCGAGCGCAAGCACTGCGCGAACGTGTTGCCGATTTCCGCGTCGATCGGCATTTGGACGATGCCGTCGATGTCGTACTCGACCGGGTCTTCGGTCGTCATCAGCTTTTCGGTGATAACGTTCAACTCCGAAAGCGCGGCGTACAGCGTCGTCGTTTTCCCGGAACCGGTCGGGCCGGTAACGAGGATAATGCCGTTCGGCGACTCGATGACTTGGCGAAACTGCGTCATCAGCTCTTGCGACATACCGACGTTGTTCAAGTCGAGCGAAATAACCGACTTGTCCAAAATTCGGCAGACGACGCTTTCGCCGAACATCGTCGGGAGGACGCTGACGCGGAAGTCGATCGGCGTCCCGGCGACCATCAGGCGGATACGACCGTCTTGCGGGAGACGTTTTTCGGCGATGTCGAGGTTCGCCAACACCTTAATACGAGTCGTAATCGCGCTGGCCAAGTGCCGCGGCGGCGGAACCATTTCGTACAGCGTTCCGTCCGCTTTGATGCGGATTTTAAACTCGTCTTCGAACGGTTCGAAGTGAATGTCGCTGGCGTGGTCCTTAATCCCAAGGAGGAAAACCATGTTCAGGAGCTTGCGCACCGGCGCGCTTTCGGAAAGCGCTTCGGCGCTGGCCAAGTCGAGCTCGCCGTTTTCGTCGAGCGCCTCTTGGTACTCCTTATCGTTTTTCAGGTCGTCGAGGATCGACTCGACGCTGTCGCCGTTGTCGGTGGCGTAATAGCGTTCGAGCGCCGCGTCGATTTCCTTCGGCGTCGACACGACGATTCGGATTTGGTAGCCGAGGAAGTTGCGCAGCTCGTCCATGACGGAGAGGTTCTGCGGCTCGCTCGTGGCGATCGTCAGCACGTCGTCGCGGAACGCCACCGGAATCGAACGGTACATGTGCGCCATCGCTTCGGTGAAGTGCGCGAGCACGTCCTTCGGAACGGTCAAGTCGGAAATCGCGACGACCTGCAGTCCGAGCTGTTCGCCGAGCGCCTGCGCGAGCTGATCCTCGGTCAGCATGTTCATGCCGATCGCGATGTGCCCGAGCAGCTCGCCGGAGCGTTGGCTCTGCTCTTCGCGCAAAAGCTCCAACTGTTCTTCGTCGATATATCCGAGGTCGACGAGCACTTGCCCAAAACTACGCGCCATTTGTTTCTTCTCCCGTGTCGATTTTTCGTTTCCGAACGCGTCCCCAAGTCGCGCCGAACGCGGCGATGCGTTGCGGCGAAACGCGTCGTTGTGCATCGTTTTGAAACAGTCCGGCGTCGTTTTGCGCTAGTTTTCCGCTCGTTTCGCGGGAACCGTTTCTTATTTAAGCAAAGTCGGCGCCAAAAGTCGCCGTTTTTATTTTTTCGTCGAAAAAAAATTTTTTTTCGAAAAGCGTCTTGTTCGAACGGAGCGCGCCGAGCCGAAAGCGGTTCGACTCGGCGCCGCGCCTTCCGTTCGCGTTCGAAGAACGCGACGATTATTCGTCTTCTTCCTCTTCGGTTTGCGCGCCGAGCCCGGCTTCCCAACGGCGCATCCGTTCTTCGAGCTGTTCCGGCCCGTTCGACTTGATGAGCGCGTCCTCTTTCGTAACGATTTGGTCCTTCCAAAGGCGGAAGATGTGGTCGTCGAGGAGCTGCATCCCGAGCTTGTGCCCGGTTTGAATCGAAGAGTTAATACGGAACGTTTTGTTTTCGCGGATAAGGTTCGCGATAGCGGACGTAACGACGAGCATTTCGTACGCGGCGACGCGGCCCCCTTGAATGCGCGGAAGGAGCTGCTGCGACAAAATACCGATAATCGACGTCGACAGCTGCGTGCGGATTTGCTCTTGTTGGTTCGTCGGGAAAACGTCGATGATACGGTTGACCGTCCCCTGCGCCCCGGTGGTGTGGAGCGTGCCGAAGACGACGTGCCCCGTTTCGGCGGCGGTAATCGCGGCTTCGATCGTTTCCAAGTCGCGCATTTCCCCGACGAGGATGACGTCCGGGTCTTGGCGCAACGCGCCGCGGATCGCGTCGGCGAAAGACATGACGTCGACGCCGACTTCGCGTTGGTTGACGGTCGACTTTTTATGATAGTGGTAAAATTCGATCGGGTCTTCGATCGTGATGATGTGGTGGTCGACGTTCGTGTTCAACCAGTCGATGCAGGCGGCGAGCGTCGTCGACTTCCCGGAACCGGTCGGGCCGGTAACCAAAATCATGCCGCGCGGACGTTGAATCAATTCCTTCATGACGCTCGGCGTCCCAAGCTGCTCCATCGAGAGCATGTCGTTCGGAATTTGACGCAAAACCATCCCGGTGTTCCCCTTCTGTTTGAAGACGGAAACGCGGAAACGGGCTTTGTCGCCGAACGCGAACCCGAAGTCGGTGCCGCCGCGCTCTTGCAATTCTTGTTGGCAGCGGCCCGGCGTGATACTTTTCATCAGCGAGACGGTGTCCGCCGGTTCGAGCGTTTTCGTTTCCAAACGCACCATGCGCCCGTGCAAACGAAGCACCGGCGGCTGGCCGACGGCGATGTGCAAGTCGGACGCGCCGCGAACGACGACGGTTTCGAGGAGTTTGTCGATTAAAATCGTGCCCATTCGATCTCTCTAAACCCTAAATCTATCAATATCGTTGGAATCGTTTCGATTCGTTGCTCAAGTATCCGACGCGCGCTCCGGTTTGTCAAGCATAGCAAAGCGGCGGGGGGAGCGCCCGTCGGGGTGAATTCGGTTGGATTTTTGACGCGGACGGCGGCGAAGCGTTTCGGCAAACGGGACGTTTTTCGGCGATTTTCGACGTTTTTTCGAAAATATCGACTCATTCGGTCGACTTGGTCGCCCGCGCGTCCGTTTTCGCTCCGCTTGGCCCGCGTTCGATCATTCCTCTTCGAGGCGAGCGACGCGCATCACTTCTTCGATCGTGGTGATCCCTTGCATCGCTTTGCGAATCCCGTCTTCGAAGAGAACTTTCATTCCTTCGCTGCGGGCGACGCGTCGGATGACGGAGGTCGACTCGCCTTTAAACGTCAGTTCGCGAACTTTCGGCGACATGTACATGAGTTCGAAGATAGCGCGACGGCCGCGGTAGCCGGTCTTGTTGCAGTTGACGCAGCCTTTTCCCTTCATCCAAGTCGCTTTCGCGGCTTCTTCCGGCGTGATTCTCGCTTCTTTCAGCTCGGCGTCGGTCGGCGTGTAAGGACGGCGGCACTTCGGGCAAACGCAGCGAACGAGACGTTGCGCCATGATCCCGATAACGGAGCTCGCGACCATGTAGCCCGGAACGCCCATGTCGACCAAACGGGTGATCGCCGACGGCGCGTCGTTCGTGTGAAGCGTGCTAAAGACCAAGTGGCCCGTGAGCGACGCTTGAATCCCCATCGACGCGGTTTCCAAGTCGCGCATTTCCCCGACGAGAATGACGTTCGGCGCCTGACGCAGCATCGAGCGAATAACCGCCGCGAAGTCGAGCCCGATTTGGTGCTTAATTTCGACTTGGTTGATCCCCGGAAGGTAATATTCGACCGGGTCTTCGGCGGTGATGATCTTGCGGTTCGGCGTGTTGAGCTCGTTAAGCGCGGCGTAAAGCGAGGTCGTTTTCCCCGACCCGGTCGGCCCGGTAACGAGAATAATGCCGTTCGGGCGGACGATCAGCTGTTGGAAGCGCTTGTAGTCGCGTTCGCTAAAACCAAGTTGGACGAGGCTGATGCGGATGTTGTCCTTATCCAAAATACGCATGACGATCGATTGGCCGTGGTTTGTCGGAATAACCGAAACGCGCAAGTCGAGCTCTTTTTCGCCGAGCGTCAGCTTAATACGACCGTCCTGCGTTCGGCGGCGCTCCGCGATGTCGAGGCGCGACAGAATCTTGAAACGAGACATGAGCGCCCCTTGGAAACGCTTCGGCACCGAGTCGCGCTCGACCAGCTTGCCGTCGATGCGGTAACGGATGCGAACGCGATCTTCGAACGGCTCGATGTGAATGTCGGACGCGCGGAGGTGAACGGCGTCGGCGATGATTTGGTCGCAGAGACGGACGATCGGCGCGTCGCTTTCGGAGCTTCCGCCCGCGACGTTGTTGAGCGCGTCGTTGTCGTTTTCGACGACGGTGAAGTTGATCGCCGTGTCGGTCATGTCGTGAATCATCGAGTCCGCGGACTCGCCGACCGTTTGCCCGTAGTGGCGGTTGACCGCTTCCTGGATACCCTCGCGCGTCGAAATGAGCGCTTCGATCGGGCGCTGCAAAATAAAGCGCAGTTTTTCGAAAACTTCGACGTCGTCCGGGTCGCTGACGACGACTTGGAGCGTGTCGCCGTCTTCTTCGAACGGAAGAACGCAGTTTTCGCGAGCGATCGACTCCGAGATCAACTCGACGACCGCCGGACGAATCGCGACGTCGCTCAAGTCGACGTAACGTCGTCCGTGTTCCATCGCGACAGCCTGCGCGATCTGTTCGGCCGTCGCGTAGCCGAGCTGTTTGAGCGCTTCCGGCATTTTAATCCCGGTTTTTTTCGCGAGTTCTTGCGCTTCCAAGACTTGATTCTTGCTCAAAAGCCCTTGTTTGTTCAGAATTCCAAGATAATTCAGTCTCGCCATGAAAATTCCTTAACGACGTTCCAAACTTTTAAATTACGCTTTCGCCGACGCCGACGCGTTCTCGCCGCCGACTCGGAGCTTTCGAACAAATTTGACGCGCCAACGCGACGCGTCGTTATCTTTTTTCGGTTCTCTCGCCCCGGGAAAGCGCTTTTTTTCGCGCAAAGAGCGAGCCTTTTTATAAGTCTACCCGCGTTATCGTTAAAAATCAAGCCTTTTTTCCATCTTACCTATCTTTTTAACGGTCTTTTCGCGCCGTCGACGCCGCGCAATCCGCGCGACCGAAAGAATCCGTTTTTTCGAAGCGACCGTTCGCCTTCCGCGATCGACGTTGTCGCCCATTAATAATTATTGGCAATACCGACAAAATTTCGTCGAAAAACGGCGAAGAAAAGAAAAAGAAAATGAAGCGAGCGTTTTTCGCGCTTAACGCTCTTTACGGTTTCGCGTTGGGCGCCGTTTCAACCGTCAAATTTCGACGGCTCCTCCGTTCCGCAAGAACGCGCAAACGCCGAGCCGCTCCGACGAGCCGCTCGGCGCCTGCGCTTATTTAGCAAGTTTTCCCTGATTTCACGCTTATTTAGCGTCGCCGTTCGTTTTTTTCGGCGCGCGACGAAGCGAGGGCTCTTAATTTCCAACGCGGCGCGACGCGTTCCCGACCTCTCCCAACGAAGCGCAAGCCCCCGTTTTCGTCCGCTCGACGCGAATTTCCGCCGCTTCCCATTATTCGTCGCTCGCCTTTTTCTTCGGAGTCGCGACGAGGCGAGGGTTCTTAATTTCCAACGCGGCGCGATACGTTCCCGGCGTCTCCCACCCGAAATTGAAGTGTCCCATTTTCATCTGTTCGACGCGAGTTTCGGTCAAGAAGCCCCGCTCTTTCGCCGCTTTTAACGCGTCGCCGAGGTAACGCGCCAAGTCGATTTCAATTCGAACCGGCTTCTTTTCGAACGGGTTGACGCCCCCTAAAATATCGTCGATCGTCCGTTGTTCGCCGAGTCGGTAAATCAGCTTGCCGGTGCCGATCGTTTTTGGGTCGCCGTCGACCGCGACGTAGTCGGTTTGCACTTCGTATCGGTCGTCGAAAAACGAGACGCCGAACCAAACGTAATCGCGGAAATCGGGCGATTCCGGGTCGTCGTTCGAAATCGCGAAGTAAACGGACGCCTGCGTCGTATGCAGGTCGGGGTTGAACTCGGCGTCGGGCGACAACCGCTCGGAGCGCAAAATTTGCGCGTCGCAGGTAAAGACCAACGACTCGACGTCGGCGAACGAAACGCGCTCCGACGGCGGAAAGTCGCGCTGCAGCAGGAGATGCAGCCAATTTTGGTCGGCGCGACGCGGCGCGTCGTACTCGGCGTCGGCGGCGACTTCCAACCGGAGCGCGACGGTTCCGTCCGGCGTTTTCGTTCGAGCGAC
>JAFYQR010000165.1 GCA_017559825.1 Thermoguttaceae bacterium
CCGGAAGCGCCGCCTCTGCCAATTCGACCGGAAGCGTCGGCCCGTCCCCCGGATTCGCCGCGACCGTCTCCGCGACGAGCGGCGCCGCGTCCGCGTCTTCTTCCGGCTCTTCCGCTCCGTTCGTTAAGTCGTTTTTCGACGGCGTTTCCGTCTTTGCCGTTTCCGCCGCTTCCTCCGTCTCGACCGTCGCGACGCAAGGAACGAACTTCGGCGGCGCTTGCGTCGTCGGACGCGGCGGGTTTGGACGCGGTCGCGTCGGGTCTCGCGACTTGAACGCCGCGAAGTTCCGTTCGATTCGGCGCCGCGCGTCCGCCCCGCCCGTCCAAACGTCGAGCGTCGCGAACCATTCCCCGGAAGCGTCGAGTTCGACGAACGCGAACGCCGGAACGAGCCGGAACCCGTACGCCCGCCAAGCGCGTCCCCCCTCCGCGTCGCCGATATTCAAGATTCTAACCGGCCAACCCTTCCGCGCAAACTCTTCAACAAGGGGCGTCGTCGAACGGCAAGGCGCGCAATCGTCGGAACGGAAGTAAAGCAGAAGCGGCTTCGTCGCCGTCTCCGCGCTCGGCGTTTCCGACGTTTGCGCCGCCGTCTTCGCCTCCGTGTCGCTCGAACGCCAAAGAGCCGTTTCGAACCCGCCCGGCGACGTCGCGACGCAAGGAACGAACGGAAGCCGCGCCGAATTGACCGCCGAACCCGCCGACGTTCGCGAACGCGGAACCGGAACGCCGCCGGAACCGCTTCTTTCGCCTACGTTTAGCGCGTCGTAAAGGAGCGCGAACTCGAGCGCGCCCCCCTCCGCCGCGTCGAAATCGGCGTCCTTCAACGCGCTCGGGTCGGTTCGATAGGTAACGAGCGCCCGCGTCTCGAAAACGCCGGTTTCGGGGGAAAACTGCAGAATCCCGGAACCGCTTTGACCTTGAAGCGGCGCCGGTTTGAATTGCCGAACTTCCCCAAATCGGCCGGTTACGCGTCCCTTCCAAGCCTGCGGTTCGCGAGCCTCCGGACACCCGACCGACAAAATCGGCGACGCGGCGTCAAGCCGGGCCCGCTCCGGCGGCGCGAGCGGAGCGACCGGCGGATTGTACGCGTCGAGCGCCGAACGCGACGCGGCGAGAAGCGCAAAATCGAGCCCGCGCGACGAGTCGTAATACTTCCCGACGAGCTTCGCGTCGACGCAAACGGGCCGACCGTCGCCGAAATACTGCATCGCGAAGACGCCGCAACCGTCGACGACGTGAGCGTTTGTCGCGCCGAGCCATTCGTTTTTCAGCCGCGCGATCGTCGTTCCGCTCCCGACCTGCGTCGCGGTCGAGCCGTTCGACGACGCGACGACGCGGAAAGCGCAACGGTGCGCGTCGTCCATCGTCAAAACCGGTCGCGGCGGCGTTTCCGCTCCCGACGCGATTCCGGCGACGCGCCCCGACGTCGCAAGAGTCGCCAAAACCAACGCGACCAACGCAACCGCCCGCCGTTTCGACGTTTCCGCTTTCGCCGACTTCGCCGCCGCGCGCTTCCAACTCGCCCGCGCCCGCTTGCAACGCTTCCGAATTTTCTTCTCCATTTCTCCCTCTTTGCTCTTCTTTCCCCCTAACTCGTCTCGACCGCCGCGCAAAATCGCCGTCAAAAACGGTCAAACGCAAACGTTTGTCGCCGTTCGACTTGCGACGGTCAGCCGAAAACTTTCGCGACGGTCAGCGCGACCCAAACAAGCGCGGCGACCGCCAAAACGACGCTCCCCGGCTCCTCGTTCCAACGTTCGACAAACCAACCGCGGAAGCGTCGCAACCGTCCGTTCCCGCTCGACTTCGGCGCGTCGCTCGTCGTCGGTTCCGTCTCTTCGACGCGTTCGAAACGAACGCCGACGCCGTCGCGACGCTCGAACGGAAAGCAAGCGAGTCGCGGCCCGCCGTTCAAATCCGCGTCGATTTGGTTCGCGCAAGTCGTTTCGACGCCGGTTTTACCAACGCGAATCGGCGGTCGCAAAAACGCGCAACGTCCGCACCCGCCGCCGACGCAACGATACCGCGCCCCGTCCGGCGCCGTCCAAACGCCCCCAAGCGGCACGTCGACAAACTCCGCGCTCGCTTCCCCAACCTCCCAATTCCCCTCCGCCATTTTCTCCTTTTCCTCTTTTCTTCTTCGTTTTAGTCTTTTTATTTCAACGCTTTCGCTCCGTTACTCGGCGGGAACGACGACCGAAAACGCGACGCTCGTTTCCTCGGAACGCAAATCGGCGGCGTCCGCGGCGGCGAGAAACGCGACGTAATCGCCGCTCTCCGGCGCCGTCCAGGTCGCGGCGAACGTCGTCGGCGCCCAAGCGGCGACGATTTCGCCCGCTAAGTTCTCAATCCGCAACGGATACGTCGCCGCGTATTGCCGCGCCGACCACGTCAAGGAAACCGTCGCGCCGTCGACCGAAACCGCGAAATCGGCCGGCGTCGACGGTCGAGTCGACGCGGTGTAAAGCTTGCTTGTGAACCGCGTCGATTTAGGACCGATCGCGACCGCCGAATACAAAGCGTCCGGCGGCGTTCCGGCGGCCTCCCAACGTTTCTCGCAACACCTATCGCCCGGCGCCGTCTTGAACGGTCGCGTTTCCAACGCGAAACGAAACGCGTCGTCCGTTTCGTAAGTCGTTTTAAAATCGAAAATATACTCCGCTTGCTTGGGGACGTAACACACCGGGCAAAGGAGTTGAATCGACGCGCCGCGAAGTCCCGGCAAGAAAAAAACGTCCGGAACGTCGTCGAGCGTCGCAAAGTGTCGACGCGGATGATCGAGAACGCAAAGCTCGTGCGTCTCCGTATTCGGCCAGCCCGCGGCGTCGACGACGGCGTTGTACGGTCGGAAATACATTCGTTCGTTTTCGGCGTCGTTCCACGAAAGCGCGAACTGCAAAAAAATCGGAAACGGGAAAAACGCCCGTCCGGTCAACGGCGGCTTGGGCGCCCAGCCGTTGCGGTACGACCAAGTTCTTATATCGTCGGCTTTATACTCGGAACCGGTTAAAATCGTCGCTTGAATCCCGCAACAAACCGGCGTCAAGACGGTTCGGTCTCCCGAGGAGGCTTCGCAAGGAAGACCGGTTAAGTGCGTTCCCGTCCAGTCGCGCGACGTTACGTCCCACTTCAATTTCTTCGCGAAAAGGTCGCCAAGCGTCGCGTTTTTGTCGTCGTAAAGGTCGCAGTAGCAAAGGTAACACTTCAAACCGTTCGGCGTGTATTCGTCGCGCCAAGTCCGGTTCGAGATATGCGAGCCGGTCGGGTACGACGGCTGTCGCTCGACGTAGTCGATAACGAACGGGTCGGGCGTTTCGACGACCGGCGACAAAAGGCAGACGCCGGAGCCGCTCCGCGCGACGATTCGGAACGGCCCGCTCGGCGCCGCGACATATTTGCCCGCCTCGTCGCCGGTCGCGACGGTCGCGAAACCGAACGACGCCGCGTCGTTTTCCGCGTCGTCGCCGTTTTCTTCGCCGTTTATCGCTTCGGAACCTTCGCTTTCGCCGACGTTTGCGTCGTTCGCGTCGACGACTTCGGCGAGAAAAAGCGCGCCGGACGCGGGCGTCGCGGCCCCGAACTCGCCGGGCGGAATCGGCTCGGTCGCGACGACGAGAAACGCGTCGAGCGCTCCGGTCGGCGTCTTCCCGACGACTTCGATTCCGGACGCGGCGAACCGCTCGACCGCCTCGTCGCGCGTCGCGGCCGGTCGCCAAAAGCCGGAAACCTCCAAAACGCCAAAACGCGGGACAACCGCGCCGCTTTCGTTCTTAACGGTCAACGTTCGAACCGGACGCCGCCCGGTCGCGTCGCCGGAGCCGAAACGGTTCGCCGCTTCGACCAAGTCGTTCAGCCGCGCCGCCGTCAACGGCTCGCCGCGATAAAATCGGTTCGCGTTGCGCATTTTAACCTTTCCGTCGTTAATCTATTCTAAACGAACATTTTAGAGTCAAGCAAAGGGAACGCGCCCGGCGGCTCCGTTCGTTTTTCCTCATCCGTCGAACCCCAAGCGCGCCAGTTTCAGCTCGTCGAAGTCGGCGCTCGGGTAAACCGTTTCGGCGTAAGCGCAAAGCGTCTTCAAACGCTTGCGACCGTCGGCGCCGTCCGCCTCGACTTTCAGCGCCCAAACCGCTTCCCAACCGCCTTTAACGAACTCCGCGCCGTCGATGTTCGTCGGCTCCGAACGCCGCGCCGCGAAGTTCAGCCGACCGTCGAAATAGGCGTTTTTAAAGCTCCCGTCGTCCGCGACTCCGGCCAGCGAAAACGAATACGACTCGAAAAGAACCTCGCCCGGCGCGTATTCCCAAAAGGGCGCCGCGTTCGTCTTTTGCCGGTACGCGCCCAAGCTCCGAAGGTACGCCAGCCGCTCCGGCGTATGTTTCAAGCGCAACCGCACCGAAAAACGGTCGATCGGCGACGCGATTTGAACGCCCCGCGCGACGCCGTCCGCGACGTCGATCGCGCCGCCGTAATCGACCGCGCAACCGTCCGGCGTCGGAAAGATTCGCGTTCCGAGACTTTGCGTTCGCGTCGCCGACTCGCTCGAACCGTCGTAAGAATCGACGTAACAGTAGTCGTACCAATCTTTCGGAACCTCCGCTTTCGACGAGTACCGCGCTTCGAACTTCCAAGCGCGGTTCGCGACCGTCGTTTCGGCGAGGGAAATCGACGCGATCGGATTCCCGAAAATATCGCGCGGAAACGCCGCCGCGACGTGTCCCCGCGCCGCCGCGTAAGCCTGCGCCGTCGTCGCGACGCCGGAGACGCAAACGACGTCGAAGGAACGCGTCGACCGCGCCCGATTCTCCGCCGACTCCCGAAAATTCGTTTCGACCGACTCGCCCCCTAACGTCTGCTCGAAACTGAATTTAATAACGTTCGCCAAAATTGTCCCCCCTTTTTAAATCCCCGCCGCTAAGCGATTCGCAAACTAAAATCGCTCTCGTCCCAACGGTCGAGCAGGCCCGCTAGAAGCGCGTTCGTTCGCTTCGTTTCCTTGACGTTTTCCTCCGCCGGATTGTTCGCGCCGAGCTTTTGCGCGTCGAGCGCCGAAAAAGTCGCGCCGCTCGAAACGGTTCGCGCCGCGACGTCCGCCCCGGCGTCGACCGACTCGAAAAACGCCGCGTCGTCGCCGTCGAACGCGTTGAAGTTTTCGAGTTCGCGACGCGCTTCTTCCTCTTCTTCGGCGGCTTTCGACGCGGCGAGAACGGCGTCTTTGCGCTCCTTGGCGGTCGCGTCGGCGGCGTCGATTTTCGCCTGAATCTCGGCGCGCTCTTCCTCCGTCTCCGCGAGTTTGAGCGCGTCGTTAAGAAGCTCTTTGTACGCCGCCGTCTCCTTGTCGATTTGAGCGAGCCGTCGCTCTTCGTCGGTTCGCGACTCGTCGGCGACGCGCTCCTCTTCCGCCGCGATTTGCGCGTTCAGTCGCTCGCGCTCCGCGTCTTTCTTGTCCGCCTCCTCCTTCTCGACGTCGGCGACGCGCGCTTTCCCGTCCGCCTCGATTCCGGCCTTCGCGGTTTCGAGCCGGGAGATTTCGGCGAAATCGTCCTCGGTCGACGCCGACGCGCGCAAAACTTCGAGCCGAGCGTCGATCGCGTCGGTCAGCGCCTTCGTCTCTTTCTTGATCGCTTCGATTCGACGCTTCGACGCCGACATTTCCCGCGCCGCCCGGTCTTCCTCCGCCTTCGCGATCCGAGCGTTCAAGTCTTCGACCGCCTTCGTCTCCGCCTCCTTCGCCGCGACCGTTTCGGAACTTGTCGCGGTCGCGTCCGAACCGCCCGACGTTCCCGCTTCGGTCGCCGTTTCCTCCGGCGCGTTCAAGACGGCGTCGAGCCCGGCGAGTTCCGCTTCGAGTTTCTCGATTTCCGCCGCGTTCTTCGCTTTCGCCGCCGCGACTTTCGCTTGATAATTCGCGTCGCCGCTCGCTATAGCGACCTTCGCGTCCGTCGTCGAGCCGTACCACTCGAACGACGTAAAATATTCGCCCCAACTTTGCCCGCGCTTTTTCCCGATTAACGCCTCGTCCCAACCGACTTCTTCCTCGGCGATTTTGCGCTCGATCACGCCTTTTCCGGCGTTCGCTTTCGCTTCGGCCAACGCGGCTTCGGTCTCCTTGCGCCGCGCTTCGAGCATCCGTTTGTTCAGCTCCGCCTGCGCTCCGGCGGCGATTTTGATCTTCCCGGTCAACGCGTCGACCTCGACGCCGACGTCGCCGTATCGCGACTTCAACTCGGCGGCAAGGCTAACCGCTTCGGCGATTTCACTCTTCGTCAGTTCCTGCTTCTCGGCCAGCTCTTGAAGCCGCGCGAGCCGCCCTTCGTCTTGGGTTCGCATCGCGTTCCCCGCTTCGAGAATCCCTTTCGCTTCGTCGCTCCAAGACTCCTTGCCGCCAAACGCCGCGTCGCGAACGGCGAAATATCCGCCGACCGCCGCCGTCAACGCGACAAACGTCGCGACCGGGTTCGTCGCAGCGAACGCCAAAAGCGTTTTCGACGCCGCCGCGACTTTCGGGACAAGCCCTAAAAACGCCGCGCCGTAATCGGTCAAACGCTTAACGACGTATCCCGTCCCAAACGCGGACGCGGCGAGCGCGGCAAACTCCGTCAGTCCTCGAACGACTTCCGGACGCGCCGTCGCAAATTCGCCGAACCCTCGAACTAACGCCGTCAACGCTTCCGCGCCTCGTTGGAGCGCGGGCAAAAGCGCTCCGCCCACCTGAACGGCGACGCCTTGAAGCGCGCCTTTCAACCGATTCGTCGCCGACGCAAGCTCCGCCGACGCGGCGGCTTGCTCGTCGGACATTACCGCCCCGACTTCGCGCGCTTCGGCGGCGAACGCGTCGAGCGTCGCCGTTCCGTCGGCGAAAATCGGGCCGAGCTTCGCGCCGTCGTCCCCCATAATCTCCATCGCGGCGGCGGCCCGACGCGTCGGGTCTTCGATTCGCCCCAACGCGTCGAAAAGCGCTCGAAGTTGCTCTTCCGGCGACAATGCGGCCAAATTGGCGGCGTCGAGTCCGAGCCGACTCAACTTCTCCGCCGCGTCGGTCGAGCCGTTCGCCGCGTCGGCCAAAACCGACTGATACCCGCGAATCGCGCCCTCGACCGTCTCGACGTCCGTCCCGCACTGCGTCGCCGCGTAAGAAAGCGTCGACAACGCTTCGACGCCAAAGCCCGTTCGCTTCGACATTTTGTCCATCTCGTCGCC
>JAFYQR010000166.1 GCA_017559825.1 Thermoguttaceae bacterium
GACGCCGAGCCGAAGGGCGCGCGTCGACTCGCCGTCGACCTCGTATCCCGTCCAGTCGATTTGAGCGATGAATCCGTCGAGCGCGCCGTGCGAGCAAGCGCCGCCGTCGACGACGCGAATCCCGCTCCCGCCGCGAACGTGAATCGAGTTCGGCAACGCGCCCGCAAACTCCGATACGATCGACGTTCCGTCAAGGTTGTCCCAAAGAACGCCGCTTGCGTTCTCGCTCCCGGCAATCTTCGCCAACGCGCAAACGGCGACGCGCTCGGCGCTTAGCTTCGACTTGGCGACAATGCGAAACGGCCCGCCCTCCGCCGCGACAAACGTCGCCGACGCGAACTCGCAATCGTCGCCGCCTTCCGGAAACGTTACTTTCGCCGGGAAAATCGACGCTTCGGCGCGACCGAGTTTTCCGGCGGGAATCGGTTCGAGCGTCGTCGCGATTTGTTCGACCGGCGTCGTTTCGTCCGGAGCCGTCGCGGCAAGGTAAAGCGCGTTATTAAGGAGCTTAGCAAGCGCCGCTTCGTATTCGAGTTCTTGCGAAAACCCGTCGATTTTCAGCGGCGTTCCCGTCGCGACGTTCGAGAACATTGTGTTCTTCACGCCGATTCCAACCGGCGGAACCCTTTGCGTCGCAACGCTTCGAGCGCCGAGTTCCCCTCCCTTATACGCCGCGATCACGTCCTTGACGTCTTGCCGCAAGATGTCTTTCGCCATTTTAGTTTTCTCCTAAATCGTTGTTTTATCGACGTTACAACTCATTCCGGAAGGTCGAGGCAAAGAGAGGAAAACGTTATCGGGTAGTGGACGCGCTCGATATTCAGCTGAATCGGGTACGACTCTTTCTTGCCGGTAACGGGATTTTCGCGCGTTTCGACCGTGCGCCAAGCGTAGTCCCAGCCGCATTTTAGCACGTCGGCGTCGCCGAATTTAATCGTCCGGTTCGGCATTACGCCGAAACTATACGTCGCCTGCCAGTAAGTCCGCTGAATCCCGAACGCGTCGAGGTAACGGGCCGTTTTCGCCTCGACGCCCTTGAACATCACTTCGCCCGGCGCGTAACCGTCGAAATAGTCGGCGTTTATACACCCGACCATCGACATTACTAAAATCCGGGTCGAGCGCGTGAACCAGCCCATCGGGTGCGATTGTGAAATCGAAAAACCGGGGTTCG
This sequence comes from Thermoguttaceae bacterium, assembly GCA_017559825.1. Classification (GTDB taxonomy): domain Bacteria; phylum Planctomycetota; class Planctomycetia; order Pirellulales; family Thermoguttaceae; genus RUG369. The sequence goes on from JAFYQR010000166.1 coordinate 1,175, forward strand.
GAACGGTGCGCTCGACGCCGTCGAAACCGCCGCTTTCGTTCGCGTTAATCCCGCCGTAGTAGTCGATTACGTCGCGCCCGTCGACCGTAACCGCCGCGACCGTTTCGAGCGAATAAAGGATTTTCGCCGTGCCGGAAGTCGCGTTAAACGTATAGTTAGACTCCGCGACTTGATCTTTGTCGTCGATCTTGCGCGGCGCGAACGTCGCTTCGAACTCCCACGCCGGGACGCCCGCGTAGGGCTGGAGTCGCGTTCCCGTTATCGGCAAGCCGTCGCAAACCGGCGGCGAACCGAACTCACAAACGAGGAAATCGCGCCCCGCCGCCGTCGCCTCCGCGACCGAGTAAGTCCCGGCGATAACGTAACTTCGGACGATAGACGGGTTCTCGCCGGTCTCGACCTTGGGCGATTCCTTTTTTTCGCCGATTTCGATTCCGTCGAAGATTTTTTGGATGCAAGAAGCCATAAAACGTCCTCCTAAATCTTGCCGTCTAACGATTAAAGCCGCGTGTCGTCGCCGGTGAAAACAAACTTCCGTTCGAGCCGGTCGAGGATTTTCGTTTGTCTTTTCATTTCTTCGAGTTCCGGCGACGTTTGCGCAAAGTCCCCCGCTTCCCAAGCGTTAAACGTCCCTTGCGACGAGAGTTGCGGTTGCATCTTTTGCGCCGTTTCGAGCGAGCCGCGAATAATCTCGTCGAGCGTCGAGTTCGCCGAAGCCAGTTCCTGCGCGGCGTTTACGCTTTCCTCTTCCGCCGCTTCGATACGGCTCTTGTCGCCCGACTTTTGCGCCTCGTTAAGTCTAATTTGCGCGTTCGCGAAGCGCGTCATCGCGTCCTCGACGTCGAATTGCGCATCTTCTCGACGCGAGTTTTCCCGCTCTCGTTGCGCCGCGTTAAACGCTTCCATCGCGGCGGATACGTTTCCGCCTCCGTTCATCGCCTGCAAGACGGCGAAGCGCGCCTTGACGACTTCGGAATCCGCCGTCACGTCGTCGATCGTCCGCACGACTTGACGACGCTTAACGTCTTCTTCGATTTGGACTTTTCCGAGTTCCGTCTCGCGCCAAGCGTCGGCCTTAGCGAGGTTTGCGGCGTAGGTCTCGTTCGCGAGCGAACCGTTTCCGTTTTGCATCGCGTCGTTTAGAATCGAGTCTTGCGCCGCGACGTAGTCGGCGTATTTCTTGGCGATCTCCGCTCGTTTCTCGTCGAACTCGGAAAGCGCGTCGGTTTCGAAACTTGCGGCGGTTTCCCGCGCTTTTTCGACCTCCTTCTCGAAGTCTTCGGAGTCTTCGGAGTCTTTCGCTTCGGTCGCGGTTCGACCTTGCGTTTCGCTCGCCTTGCGTTCTTCTTCCGCGGCTTCCGCCGAGTCTTCTTGAATCTTAAGGCCTTCCGCTTCGAGCTTATTCGCGGCTAACTTCCGGCGAATTTCGGCCTCGCGGTTGTTGATTTCCACGATTTGCTCTTCCGTCCCGCCTTGCATACCGAGCGCGTCCTTGACGCCCGCCCAAACGCCGCCGACCGTCCAATCGCCGATAAGATTGTCGCGACGTTTCGCAAGTTGTTCAAGCTCCGCGTTTAAGGCGGCGTCTTCGCTTGCGAGGTCGGCCTTCCTTTGCTCTCGTTGCTTTTTATTGAACGCCGCCTGCGCTTCGGCGAGACCACCGAACTTCTTCGCCGTTTCGTCGAGCGTAAAGCCGAGGTCGCCGTAAGCGCCGGTCAACTGCGCGATAATCCCCTTCGCTTCGACAAATTCGGCGTTGGTCAGCGCGGACTTTTCGTTAAGCTCTTCGAGACGTTCGAACAACGCCTTGTAACTATCGCGTTGCTCTTGATTTGCGCGGGACGTTTCCGCCGCCGCGTCGCTCGCTTCCCGCGCCTTTTCAGCGGCTCGTTGCGACGCGTTCGCAAACGACGCGACGACGGCGGTTACCGCGCTAAACGCCAACAGCGGGCCTATCGACGCGACGACGCCGCGAAGCGCCGCGCCCTTTCCGCCGCTTCATCGCCGAAACCGACGCCCCTTTTCAACGCGCTCGACGACGGCGTTCTCGACGTCGCGACCAATAACGCAACCTCCGACGTTGCCGAAACTTCCGTTCGTTCGGAAAGCTCCGGTCGCGGTTCCTTTTTTTGCGTCGGCGACGTCAAGCAAGCGATTTACGGTTGGCGCGGCGGCGTCGCCGAAATTTTCAACGAAATCGAATCGTCGTTACCCGGCGTCGAAACGGCGGAGCTGACGTTGAACTGGCGCAGTTGCCCGACGGTGATCGAAACGGTCAACCGACTTTTCTTGCCGCTAACGCAAAACCCGTTGTTTCAATACGATA
>JAFYQR010000167.1 GCA_017559825.1 Thermoguttaceae bacterium
CCTATCGTCATCGGTCAAGCGTGCTAGTTCGACTAATCCGGAACGCAAGCGTGCAAGGCTTTGCGCGAACTCGGTTATAAGATCGTGTTGGTCAACTCCAATCCCGCGACGATTATGACCGACGCCGTGATGGCCGACGCGACGTACATCGAGCCGCTGACCGTTCCGTCGATCGAACGAATCATCGAAAAGGAACGTCCGGACGCGCTCCTTCCGAACCTCGGCGGGCAATCGGCGCTGAACTTGGCGATGGAGCTGGAAAAAGCCGGCGTCCTCGAAAAATACGGCGTTCGCGTCATCGGCGTTCAACTCGACGCCATCGAACGCGGCGAAGACCGGCTCGAATTCAAGAACACGATGGCGGAACTCGGCATCGAGACCGCTCGCAGCGAAATCGCTCACACGATGGAAGAAGCGGAAGCGATCGTCGAAAAGCTCGGCTATCCGTGCGTCGTGCGTCCGGCGTACACGATGGGCGGAACCGGCGGCGGGATCACGTACAATCCGGAAGAGTTCCGCACCGTCGTCGCTCGCGGGTTGGCCGCGTCGATGGTTTCGGAAGTTCTGATCGAAGAGTCGGTCGCCGGTTGGGAAGAGCTGGAAGTCGAAGTCGTCCGCGACGCGAATAACAAACTGATTTCCGTCTGCTTTATCGAAAACGTCGACCCGATGGGCGTCCACACCGGCGACTCCTTCTGCACCGCGCCGATGTTGACGATTAGCAAGGAGTTGCAAGAGCGGCTCGAAGGTTACGCGCACAAAATCGTCGAAAAAATCGGCGTCATCGGCGGCACGAACGTCCAATTCGCGCACGACCCGGTTTCCGACCGCGTCGTTATTATCGAAATCAACCCGCGCACCAGCCGTTCGTCCGCGCTCGCGTCGAAGGCGACCGGGTTCCCGATCGCGCTCGTTTCGGCGAAGTTGGCGGCCGGGATGACGCTTAACGAAATGCCGTACTGGCGCGGCGGAACGCTCGAAGATTACAAGCCTTACGGCGATTACGTCGTCGTCAAGTTCGCGCGTTGGGCGTTCGAAAAATTCCGCGGCGTCGAAGACAAGCTCGGAACGCAAATGCGCGCCGTCGGCGAAGTGATGAGCATCGGCAAAAACTTCAAAGAAGCGTTCCAAAAGGCGATTCGTTCGCTCGAAAAGGGGAACTGCGGCCTCGGTTTCGCGAAAAACTTCAACGAGCTTCCGGTCGAGGAACTCTTGCAAAAGCTGAGCGTTCCGAACAGCTGGCGTTACTTCCTGATTTACGAAGCGTTGCGCAAGGGCGCGACGATCGACGCGATCATCGCTAAGACGCAAATCAAACGTTACTTCTTGGAACAAATCAAAGAACTCGTCGACTTGGAAGAGCAACTCTTGTCTTACAAGGGGAAAGAACTTCCGGACGAACTCCTCAAACAAGCGAAATTGGACGGTTTCGCCGACCGTTATCTCGCGAAAATTTTGGAAATTCCGGAGAAGGAAATCCGCGCCCGTCGCTTGGCGCTCGGCGTGAAGCAAGCGTGGAACAAAGTCAACGTCAGCGGCGTCGAAGACGCGCAATACTGGTACTCGACGTACAACGGGACGGACGAAAACGTCGTTAGCGGCAAGAAAAAGATCATGGTCTTGGGCGGCGGCCCGAACCGTATCGGGCAGGGGATCGAGTTCGACTACTGCTGCGTCCACTGCGCGATGGCGTTGCGCGCGGCCGGTTACGAAACGGTCATGGTCAACTGCAACCCGGAAACGGTTTCGACCGACTACGACACGTCGAATAAACTTTACTTCGAACCGCTGACGCTCGAAGACGTTCTCAGCATTTACGAAGCGGAACAACCGGACGGCGTCGTCGTTCAATTCGGCGGCCAAACCCCGCTCAACTTGGCGGCCGACCTCGCGAAAGAAGGCGTCAAGATCATCGGCACCTCGCCGGAAACGATCGATATGGCCGAAGACCGCGACCTTTTCCGCCAAATGATGCAACGCTTGAACATTCCGCAACCGGAATCCGGAATGGCGACGAACGTCGAGGAAGCGCTCGCGATCGCGAACCGCGTCGGATACCCGTTGATGGTGCGTCCGTCCTTTGTTCTCGGCGGTCGCGCGATGGAAGTCGTTCACGACGAACGCCAACTCGTCGAATACGTCGAAGCGGCGGTCGACGTTTCCCCGGAACGCCCGATTCTCGTCGACCGCTTCCTGATGAACGCGATCGAAACCGAAGCGGACGCGATTTCTGACGGCGTCGACGCGTTCGTGCCGTCGGTGATGGAACACGTCGAACTCGCCGGCATCCACTCGGGCGACTCGGCTTGCGTTATCCCGCCGATTAGCATCGCGCCGAAACACATCGAAACGATTCGCGAATACACGAAGCGCATCGCGGTCGAAATGGGCGTCGTCGGTTTGATGAACATTCAATACGCGATCGCGGACGACGTCGTGTACATCTTGGAAGCGAACCCGCGCGCCAGCCGCACCGTTCCGCTCGTTTCGAAGGTCTGCGACGTTCAAATGGCGGCGCTCGCGACTCGGGCGATGCTCGGCGAAAAAATTTCCGAGATGAACCTCGAAACGAAGCCGATCGGGCATTTCGGCGTTAAAGAAGCGGTTTTCCCGTTCAACATGTTCCCGGAAGTCGACCCGGTTCTCGGTCCGGAAATGCGCTCGACCGACGAAGTCCTCGGCCTGTCGCCGTCCTTCGGGCTCGCGTTCTATAAAGCCGAAGAAGCCGCGGGTTGCGTTCTTCCGACCGAAGGTTCCGTTTTGATGACGATCTCCGACCGCGACCGCGCCGCTGGAAGCGTTTTCGCGACCGTCGCGCAAGGCTTTGCTCGCCTCGGTTTCAAAATTTTGGCGACCGAAGGGACTTACGCCGCGCTCCAAGAACTTGGCGTTCCGTGCGAAAAAGTCGCGAAAATCAACGAAGGCCGCCCGAATCTTGTCGACGCGATGAAGAACAACGGCGTGCAACTCGTTGTCAACACGCCGCTTGGAAAACGCGGTCAAACGGACGACTCGTACATCCGCAAGACGGCGATTCGCTTGGGTATCCCGTATATGACGACGCTCGCGGCGGCGTTCGCGGCGCTCAAGGGGATCGAGGCGATCCGCGGCGGACTCGAAAAGGTCTGCTCGCTGCAAGAGTATCACCGCTAATTTTCGCCGTTTAGGGCGGCGTCGCGAGTAAAGCGGCTCCGCTTTAAGCCGTCGAGAAACGTTTTTGCCCGGTCGATCCGTCAAGGCGACCGGGTTTTTTTGTCGTTTTTTCGGAAGTCGTGAAAAAATGACCGTTTTTCGGTCGCCAAACGCGAAAAAACGCATATAATATATTAATGAGAAAGACGGCGAGCGAGCGTTCGCGCGAAAAACGTCGACGTTTGAAACGGTCGCGTCGCGCCGACTTGCGATTCGAACCGACAAAACGAAACGGCGAACGCCGCGAAAGCTCGCCGTTAAAGAAGATAGGAGGAAAACGTGCTGCTTTATTTGCTCTTTATCGCGCCGCCGATGATTTTGGCGATGATCGCGCAAGGCTTGGTTTCGTCGCGGTACGCCCGAGCGAAACAAGCGCCCGCGTCGTTGACCGGAGCCGCCGCCGCGCGTCGCGTGCTCGATTCCGTTGGATTGCAAGCCGTTGAAATTGAACGAGTTCCGGGACATTTGACCGACCATTACGACCCGAGCGCGAAGGTTTTGCGGCTTAGCGACGAGGTGTACGACGGCCGAAATATGGCGGCGATCGGGATCGCGGCGCACGAAGCCGGACACGCGATTCAAGACGCGACGCGATACGCGCCGATGGTCGTGCGTCAGTTGGCGGTTCCGGCGGCGTCGTTTGGGAGCAATTCGGCGTTTTTGCTGGTGATTTTGGGCGCGGCGATGAACGCGGCGGGCCTTGTTTTAGCGGGCGTCGCCTGTTTTGGCGCGGTCGCGGCGTTCCAAATTATCAACCTGCCGGTCGAGTTCAACGCGAGTTCGCGAGCGAAAGAACGCTTGGCGACGCTCGGTTTCGTCGGCCCGCGGGAGGCGCCGATCGTTCGAGGCGTGTTGAGCGCCGCCGCGCTAACTTATGTTGCCGCAATGCTTTCCGCGCTGACGACGTTCCTCTATTACGCGTTGATGTTCCTTGGCGGCTCGCGAGACGAGTGAGCGTGGCGTCGTTTTCTTTTTATTAACGTTAAACCGCGATTTGGTCGATATTAAGAACGTTCGGCGCGACTCGTTTTCGCCGAACGTCGTCGTGTTTATCGATTGAAAAACGTTGGCAACTTGTTAAATAATAAATAATTACGCGTCGTTCTTTTCAACGCGTTCAACCGATCGAGGAGGGCGCGATGCGCGACCGATTTTCCGTCGACCGTTCTATTTTTCGTTCTTTACGTCGAGCGTTTCGACCGAATTTAACGTCTAAAACGCCGTCGAGTCGCAAATTAACGTTCGACGCGTTGGAGGAGCGAACGCTTTTGACCGCCGCGTCGTGGAGCGCGCCCGCGTCGTGCGACGAAACCGTTTTAGCGTCGGAGGTTAGCCTTGCCGCCGAGAACGTCGACCGCTTCGACGTCGAGCTCGAAGTGCTCGAGAGCGGCGCCGCGCGTTACTCGACGCAAACCGGCGTTCGTTACTCGTCGTCGTTGACGTATTGCGCCGTCCCCGATCCGACTTATCTCGAACTCCTCGACCGAGCGATAGCGCGATGGGAGGAGGCGATTTCCGAAGGGCTTCCGGACGTCGAGGTTCCGAGCGCGAGCGAGGGCGGCGAGACGTCGCGGTTGATCGACGATATTTGCGTAACATTCGGATTTTCCGATTCTTACGCGTCGGCGAACGCGGGGCTTGGCTCGGCGTACGACTACGCGTGGCGCCGCGACGACGGAGCGGGGCTTCCTGCGACCGGTTCGCTCGTTTTCAACGCGAAGTATTTTACCGCGAATCCTTCCGAAACGTTGCAAACGGTTTTTTACAACACGGCGTTGCACGAGGTCGGGCACGCGCTCGGCTACAATTTGACGACGTTAAAAGCCGAAGGATTCGTCGTTTCGTCGAACGAGGCCCCGTTGGACTTGCCGGATCTCTTTAGCAAAGGGGATTACTGGGTTTACGTTGGAGAAAACGGCGTCGAAAATTGGCGCGAAACCTATCCGAACGGGTTGACCGAGCGGACGCCGCTTAGTTTCGCGATGGAAACGTCGTCGAAGAGCGGAACGTTTGGGACGCATCCAAGTTCCGCGTACGGAACGTTTTACGCGAATATCGGCGGGCGCGATGGAATGACGTATTCTATTTCGACGTCTTACGAGGCGACGATAACGGCGACGACGCTCGGCGTTCTCGAAGATTTGGGGTATTCGGTCGATTACGATTTCGTCGACGCGGTAAATTCGCCGGTTCCAACGTCTTTAACGGCGGAGATTTGCGGCGCGTCGGTTCGCTTGAATTGGGCGAAGTCGACCGGCGATTTTTCGACGAAAGTCGCGTCGGCGCGACCCGCGACTTATACCGTCGAGCGGCGCGACGCGTCGGACGAAAATTCCGTTTGGACGGCGATTGCGACCGGCGTCGACGGGACGTCGTTCGTCGATTCGAATTGCGAACCGGGCGCTTCCTATCGATATCGAATCGTCGCGAACGACGTCTTTTCGGCGGTCGACGTAGGTTTGTTTGAAGCGTCGGCGGGAGAACGCTTTAGCTGGGAAAGCGACGGCGCTCTTTTCCAAGTTTACGCGTTGATCGGAAGCGGTTCGAACGGCGTTTCTTGGAAGTCGCAAGGGACGACGAAGGAACAATTTTGGAGCGCGAACAGCTTTTCGGCGGCGCCCGGAACCGGCGCGACGCTTTATCGAGTCGTCGAGGTCGGCGCCGTTATTGACGCGACGTCGCCAAGCCGCGCGATTTCCGTTGAAATTCCCGGCGACGCCGACGATTTTATTCCGAACGGTTATTCCGAGACAGATTGGAACGCGCTGAAACGGTTTTTGGAAACGACCGACTCGCAAGGGGTTAAGAACGGGGAAAAAATCGACGCGCAATACGGCGCCGGATTCCTCGACGAACTCGACGGCGTCGTTTGGAAGGCGGACGCGACCGGCGTTAAACGGGCGACGGCGATTTCTTGGCCGAGCGTCGGTCTTATTGGAAGTCTTGATTTAATAGGACTTAACGCGCTTGAACGGCTCGACGTTTCCGGAAACGCGCTGACCGATTTGACGCTCGACTCCGCCGTGTTGACGCAACTTAACGTCGGCGACAACGCGTTGACGGCGCTTGACTTAACGAACGCTCCGGCGCTCGAGTCGCTCCGCTGCGCGTCGAACGCCTTGACGGAAATCGATTTGTCGCAAAACATTGCGTTAATTTATTGCGACGTTTCGTTTAACGACTTGACGGCGCTTGATTTGCGAGTCGCGACGGAACTGTCGACGTTGAAATGCGTCGGCAACGCGTTGGCTGCGCTTGACTTAACGTCGAACGAAACGTTGGGAACGGCGGTTCTTTGGAACGCGAAGCTTGCTAAAGTTTCGTTGCCGCGAGACTTTCGCGGCGTCGTCGATCTGTCGAACACGCAAACGTCTGAAACGGCGGACTTTACATCGATTCATTGGACGGACGCGACCGGCGCGGAGTTCGACGGCGGATTTGTTCGAACGTTCGACGGACGGAGCGCGACCGCGACGCTTGCAACGCTTGACGGTTCGGCGTCGCAAACGGTTGCCTTCGACGTCGTGTCGGCGTTTGTTTTGTCGGCTCCAACCGATTGGAACATA
>JAFYQR010000168.1 GCA_017559825.1 Thermoguttaceae bacterium
GGGTAAACCTCGATTCGTCCGCGACAAACAACCTGCATTCCGTTGCGCAAATCGAATTTTAGCTTAGAAGTCGTCGACTTCCAAATCGCCGCCGAGAGTTGCGCCGTTTCATCTTTTAAGGTAAAGTACGCGTGTCCGCTCTTCGGTTGCGAGAGGTTCGAGATTTCGCCGACGACGCAAACGTCGAAAAAGATTTCCTCGACGACCGATTTTAACAGCCGGGTCAGCTCGCCGACCGAAAGAGTCGGAGGCCCGCCCGCTTCTTCGCTCGCCGCGACGCCGTTTTTCGCGTTCCCGTTCGACGCCGAAAATTCCGTCGCGCCGCCGAAACCGCCGTTTTCCCAATCGAACGAAGCCACCTTTTCGTCTCCCCAACTCGTTTTCGCGACGCCGTCGTTTTATCGCGACGCGTTTCCCGCTCGGCAACTTTAAACAAGAAACGCGACGGTTTTCTTCGCCGTCGCGTTTCGTTCGACGTTTTTTCGCCGATTTTGTCAATATTAATTAATACGTCCTCGACGCGCCCCATTCGACGCGCCGTAACGTTCGTTACTCCGCCGCTTTTTCGACGGTTTCCGCGGCGACGACCGTCAATTCGAGCCGCTTCGTCGCCGGTTTCGCGTCCGGTCGGTTCATGTCGACGACTTCCGTTTCGAGGAGGTACGTTCCCGGCTCCAAGTCGTTCGGAAGCGGCGCGGAGACGTTCAAAACGACGTCGCGGAGCTTCGTTTCGGACAAATTCGAGCAGCGCCGCGTCTCGCCCGGCGTCAGCTCGGAACCGTCCGCGTTCAGGAGACGCCAACGACACTCGACGTCGATGAGACGGCCGTCCTCGGTTTCGCGACTCGAAACATACTCGAGCTCGGCGTAGGCGAAAACGGTTTCTCCCGGGCGAAACGCGTCGCGTCGCTCTTCGTAAAGCCCGAAACAAGCGGGCGCGACGACGAGCGCCGACTTGCGGATCTGCAAGTCGCAAAGCCCGGAAAGCGAGTCGAGCCCGGCGCGCAGCCGCTCGGCGACGAAAGTCGGATCGACTTCTTCCAAACGATTTTGCAGGAGCGTTTCAAGCTCGCCGCGTTCGGTCTCCCAAAAGACCTTCAACGGGTCGGCGTCGTCTTCAATCTCTTGAATCGAGCGGTCGTACTCGTCGATCGCGAGATAAAGAAGGCGCAAGCGAGCGTCGAGTCGGCGGACGTCTTCCCCGGCGGCTTTTTTCGCGTCGCGTTCGGCGACGAGCGCTTGAATCGCGCCCTTAATTTGCCCGACCCAAGCGATTTCGTCCCCGGAAAGCGGCTTTGCGACGGCGGCGTTTTTCCGCTCGTCGACGGCCTCTTGGATCGCCTCGCCGGCGCCGAGCCCCGGCGCGGCGAGCGCAAAATTCGGCCCGGCGACGCCGTTTTCTTCCCCGACGACGTTTTCGACCGCCGCAAGAGCCCGCGGCGCTTCGACGTAGAGCGTTTCCGCGTTCGGAACCGGCGTCGCGGTCGACGGAAACGCGGTCGCGACGTCCGAAAGGGACGCCGGAACGTCGGCGACGACTTCGCTCGGCAAACCTTGCGTCGTTTCGCCGGTTCCCGTTTCGCTCGCCGCGTCTCCGGAAAGATTCGCGACGCTCGTCGGCGCCGTCGGTTTATTTTCCGCCGTCGAAACAACCGCCGGAGTCGCGATTAAATCGATGGAAACAGGCGCTAAATTCCGCGCGTCTTGCCCAATCTCAGGAATCGGCGCGACATTGGCAAGATTTTTCGCCGCGACGTCCGCTGCGGCCGGCAAAGACTCCGCCGTCGAAACAGTTTGCGGAACCGCTTCGACCAATTCCAACGGAGCGACCGACAAAGTCTCCGCAGTTTGCTCAATTTGCGCAAGCGGCGGAAAATTATTCGCAAGCGCGGCGTCCAAATCGACGGTCGACGACGGTAAAATCGTTTCAATCGCTTGATTCGAAACCGACGGAACCGGTTCGACGACGGTCGACGCGACTTCGTCTCCAAGCGTCGCGACGGTCGACGCTTCCTCGGCTTGCGTTCGGGCCGGCGAAACCGCCGACTCAAACCAATCGAAGCCCGTTTCCCCGAGCCGCGACGCAAAATCGGAACGTTCGGACGAAGCCGTCGGCGCCGCCGGTTCGTCGGTTTGGACGCTTGGCGAATACGCCGTCAAATTATTCGCGCCTTCCGCCGTCGACGCGACCGGCGTTTCCGCGACGCCCGAAGCAACCTTCTCGATCGATTCGCCCGGCGAAACCGCCGCGTTCGGCTCGATCGTCAAATCTTCGTTTTGCGCAAGCAAAGCGGACGCGCTCGGGAAATTCGACGACGACGCGGGCAAATTCGTCGTCGAAACCGGCGAATACGCCGTCAAACTTTCGCTCGCCTCCACGACCGGCGCGGACGTCGGAAACGCGGACGGACTCGGCGACGGCGCGGAAGAATACGCCGTTAAACTTTCGCTATTCTTCCCGCTCGCTTCCGGAATCGCGTCCAAAAGTCGCTCTTCGTCGGCGTTCCAACCGAAAAATTGATCGCAATCAGACGGCGCCGAGCGCGAAATATCTTCCAGTTTGCGCAAAGTTCCTAAATAACCGACCGGAGCGACCGGCGCGCGTTCCGCCGCCTTCGTTTCGTTCGAGGCGACGGCGATCGGACGCGTTTTGCCCCAACCGGTCGCCGAGTTTTGCGAACCTTCCCGCCCGCTCGTCGCAAACGCGGCGTCGGCGCCCGCCGTCGAACGTTTCGCCGAAGAGCCGTAAACAAGCTTCCGGCCGGAAACGCCCCTCGCCGCGACGCGTTCGGCCAAATTTCCGGTTTTTGCGGATTTATCGGTTCGCGTTAATTTCAACGAAGACGCGGATTGCGCGGAATACGTCGGTCGAGCCGGCGCGTCGGCGTTCGGAACCAACGGCGAATAGTACCGCTCGCACGTTCGAAAACTCGGCATGAAACGCGATTCGTCGTATTGCGCCACCGGGTCGACCGGAAACTTCTCTTTATCGCGTTTCGAAAACGAGAAAACGTTTGAAATCCCGCGTCCCAACGCCGAGTTTTTCTCCGACGAACGGGCCGATTTTGCGGAGCGCGGCGCGGGCGGAGACGGTTTGCGCTCTTTTTTCGACGGCGTAAAGAGGCCTTTGACGCGTTCGCCGAAGGTTTTCGGCGGTTCCGACGGCAAATTTTCGCTCGAAAAAGGCTTGCGAGCCGAACGGCGCTCGTTTTTCTCGCCTTCGAACATCGCCGAACGCAGCACCGGCGGAGCGGAAGCCGGATCGCCGAGCGTCGATTCTCCGTTTCGCGCATCCTTGTCATTTCGACCATTCCCCGTCTTCCCCGTCGCTTCCCCGGCTTCTCGCGCGGCGTTTTCCCAATCGCGAACGACGCTCTCGTCGACGACCGCGTACTCGCCGCGCGCCTGCCGAAACCGCTCGTCGGCGGATCCGCCCAAAATTTGACAGCCGGAAGCGACGACGCAAGCTCCGCACGTCAACGCCAAGGCCGTCGTCGAGCGTCGTCGAGCTCGCGAAAGTTCGGAGCCGTCGTTCTTCCATTCGCGTTCGTTCTTCGCAGTTCGTTTCATTGGAAATTTCGCCTTTTTTGTTATTTTTCGCTTCACGAAACCTGGTCGTCGCGGAATATCGACGCCGATTTTACCGATTTTTCCGTCAAAATTTACCGATTCAGCCCTTTTTGACGGCGAGCTTGTCGAGCCAAGCGCACGTCCGCCGCAAGCCTTCCTCCAGCGAAATCGGGTCGTATCCAAGTTCGTTTTTCGCCTTTTCGCACGAATACTTCCAGTCGACGCAGAAAGTACGCACCCAACCGGGCGTGATGCGCGGATAAAACCCGGTCAAAAGCGCCCACGCCTTTTGGGAATTCGCGAAAAGAAGCGGGAAAAACTTATACATCGGGAGCTTGAAATGCCGACGCCCGTCGACTTTGTCGATTAAACGGAAAAGCTCGAGAAGCGAAGCGTTGTCGCCGCCCAAAACGTACCGCTCGCCGATCCGTCCCTTTTCGAGCGCCAACATGTGCCCGCGAGCGACGTCGTCGACGTAACCGTAATTTCCGATATTTTTGCCAAAGTTCAACAGGAACGGCGCCGTCCCTCGGCGATAGTCGCGAATCAGCGCCGCCATCGCGTTCCCCTCCGAAAGCTGGCCGGGCCCGTACACCCGCGTCGGATTGACGATCGTCAGCGGAAGCCCCTTTTTCACCCATTGGAGCGCCTCGGCCTCCGCGACGCTTTTCGACTCTTCGTATTCGGTGTAATATTTGCTTGTGATTCGCGGCATGTTTTCGTCGCCGGTTTCGCCGACTTTCGTCGGACCGAACGTTACGATCGTCGACGTCCAAACGATTTTTTCGAGCTCGAGCTTCTTCGCGGCGGCGAAAACGTTGCGCATGCCGTCGACGTTGATTCGATGGAAAACTTGCGGATCGCGAGCAAAATTACGAGCGTACCCGGCCAACGAAATCGCGTAACGACAACCTTCCATGGCGCGCGTCAGCGAGTCGACGTCGTTAATATCGCCGGCGACGTACTCGAAATTCGGGTGGTTCCAAAGCGCGTCGAGCGAGTCTTCCGCTCCTGGGGGCGCCTTCGGTTTCGAACGGCTCATGCCGCGGACGACGTAGCCCGCTTCCAAGAGTTGACGCGTCAAACTGGAACCGATAAAACCGGTCGCGCCGGTTACAAAAACTTTTCCCGATTTATCCATTTTATCTCGTCGTTTAATTTAACCGTCGATAACAATCGTTCCGAAAAACGGACGCGCCGTCGAGTCATACGCCGCTCGCGCCGTCGAATATCGAAAATTATTGAAAAAAATCCGTTTTTTCCGCTCAATTTACGGGAGTCGTTCCCGCGTCTCGCGCCGCTTCCTCGGCGCCCGCGATCTTCGCTTCTTGCGTTGTTCCCTCATTTTGCGCCGCTTCGCCGGTTTCGTCGTCGCGAATCAATTTTTCGACGACTTGGCAGTTATATTCGAGATAACTGGAAAAACCGAACGCGTTCGCGACGCGGCGATTGAACGTCAGCTCGGTGCGCAAGGTCAGCCCGCGTTCGCGGTCGAAGAGCGCTCGACCGCTGAAAAGCCGCTCGGCCAACGCGCCCTCGACGACCGGATCGTCGACGAGCGACATGAGCGTCGTCGTAAAAGTAATCGTCGCGAACTTCTCGTCGACGCTTTCCAAACGGAACCGCTCGACGACGCGATACGGCCGAACGACGTCGTCGCCGCCCTTCAAATAAAGAGCGTAGGGAACCGTCCAAACGTCGCCGACCGCGACCTCTTCGGTCGGAAACGGCACCAAAACGTTCGAGTCGCCCTCGCGCCCTTGGTACTCGGCGACGAGTTTTTTCTTGTCGGACATGACGCCGAACGGATTAATGTCGAACGTCTCCAAAACGACGCCGACCGCCTTCTCGGTTCCGAACGCCGCGATCTCCTTCGGCACGACCAAGTCGCGCTCGCTGTCGTAGTCGATCGGGTCTTTCCCCTCCTCGTTTTGGCGCAGGATCATGCGGTCGATTTCGTGCCGCGCCGCGAGTTTCCCCTCCGCGGTTCGCTCGGCGAAATCCCAACGTCGAAACGCCGTCGACGACGTTTCGGTCGTCGTTTCCTTCCCGGCGTAGGAGACCTTCTTGCGCACTTGGTGAACGACGTTCCAACGAAGCGACGAGTTCGGCTGAAATTTGTACTCGAGCCGATACTTCGGACGCTCGGCGTCGGAGGAATCGTCGTTTCGAGGCGCGAGCGTCGGCGCGACAAGCGTGCGGTCGGCGGCGTACTTTTCCCGCGTTTCCTTGTCGACGAGCGCGTCGTCGAAATCGACCGTTTCGGCGGAGGCGCCCTCCTCGCTGAAAATTTGAGCGAAACGATCGGTCGCCTCGCCGAGAAGCGCGGCGGCGTTTTCGGACGCGTTCTCGCCTTTTTTCGTTTCCTCTTTTACCGCGCCGCCGTTATTTTTCCCATTTCCGCCGTTTCCTCGATTTTCCCCAAGACCGCTATCCGACGCGATTTCGCCGACTTGCGCTTCGGAATCGCGAACTTGCGAAATATTTTCTTGTTTTTCCCCGCATCCGGCGGCGTATAATAACGAGAAACCGAGAAGGACTCGAGCGAGCGCGGCGCGTTTTTTGCGTTGAATCGTCATGGGCGTTCCCTACGGCGTTCCGCCGTTCGGTCGAAAACGCGTCTCGTCTCCTTTGACGAGACGCAAAATCGACAAAATCGAAAAAGTTCGGCGAACTATATCCAAATTTTCGAAACGCGTCCAGAGCAAAAATCACGAAACTCGCGCTCCGCCGAGCGATTCGGCGTTCGTCGAGCGTTCGAAACCCGTTATTTCCTTCTCCGCCGTCGATTTCGCCGCGCCTCGACCGGCGTTGAGAAAAAAATCTCGCCTTGAAAGCGCAAAAAAATCGGAGAATCGCCGCAATTTTTGAAAAAATTTTCGCGCGGCTTTTCCGGGTCGCTGGACGAATCCGACGAATCGGCTACAATAGATGAAGACGACGCTCGCCGTCGAGCCGACGACGTTCTTGGCGCTCGCCGCGAGACGTCGCGTCCCGATTTCGCTCTTTCCCGCCGCCCGAACCGACGACGCGTTCGGCGAGGCTCGCGCCGGGA
>JAFYQR010000169.1 GCA_017559825.1 Thermoguttaceae bacterium
ACGCCGGCGCCGCGGCCGCGCAAGCGGTCGGCGAATTGGTCGCCGCGCACGTCGTCCCGCGTCCGGCCGAGGGCGTGATCGAAGCGTTCACCGCTTGAACTAAAGCGGACGAAAAAAGAAGTTCGCGTCGTTAGGTAAAAGCGAGGGCTTTTAGCGCGGCGACGCGAACAATTTCGCGACGTTGAAAAGCGACGTTGAAACGTTTAAATGCGTTAAAACGTAAGTTTTTCAGCGAACGGGGGCGTTTTGCGCAAACGCCGGTCGAATCGAACTCGAAAATGAAAAACGAGGAGCCCAAGCGATGAAAATTTTGGTGGCGAACTTAGGGTCGACCAGCTTCAAGTACAGTTTGTACGATATGGACGGCGAAAAGCTGTTGGCGCGCGGTCGAGTCGAGCGCATCGGCGAAGCGTCGAGTCCTTGCCAAATTTCGATCGGCGACTTTAAGAAGGAAGAAAACGTTTCCGCGCCGAATCACGGCGTCGCGGTGCGCGAGTGCTTACGTCAGTTGACCGACCCGGAAACCGGCTGCCTGCAAAGCGCGGACGAGATCGCCGGAATCGGTTTTAAAGCCGTTTTCGCTTACGGTTTTACCGGCGTTCAACCGGTTACGGACGAACTTCTCGCAGCGATGGAAGAGTTCAACGCGGTTCTTCCGGCGCACAACCCGCCTTACGTCAAAGCGATGCGCGAATTGAAGGAAAAGCTGCCGGAAATTCCGCTTGTCGCGGCGTTCGAAACCGGTTTCCACGAAGAGATTCCGGCGCGCAACCGTTATTACGGCGTCCCGTTTGAGTGGGGGGAAAAATACGGCGTTCGCCGCTACGGTTTCCACGGCGCGAGCCATCGTTATATCGCGACTCGTTGCCGCGAGCTGTTCGGCGCCGATCGTCGAATCGTCAGCTGCCACCTCGGCGGTTCGAGTTCGATTTGCGCGATCGCCGACGGAAAAAGCCGCGCGTCGAGCATGGGCGGAAGTCCGCAAACCGGGCTCCTTAACAACAACCGGTGCGGCGACTTCGATCCGTTTTGGTGTTCGTATTTGACGAAAAAAACGGGCGTTTCGCTCGACGAACTCCTGCAAACGCTCGCGACGAAGAGCGGTCTCCTCGGTCTTAGCGGCGTTTCCGGCGACATGCGCGATATTTCCGAAGCGCGTTCGCAAGGGA
The DNA here is from genome assembly GCA_017559825.1 of Thermoguttaceae bacterium. GTDB lineage: Bacteria > Planctomycetota > Planctomycetia > Pirellulales > Thermoguttaceae > RUG369. The sequence goes on from JAFYQR010000169.1 coordinate 1,170, forward strand.
ACGAGCGAGCGGCGGTCGCGTTCGACGTTTTCGTCGGCGACATTCGTCGTTACCTCGGCGCGTCGCTGGTCGAACTCGGCGGCTCGGACGTTATCGTCTTTACCGGCGGAATCGGCGAACACCGAACGGAAATCCGCGAAGCCGTCGTTAGCGGGCTCGAAGATATGGGAATCGTTCTCGACCGCGACGCGAACGCGGCGGCGCTCGGCGTCGAAGCGAAAATTAGCGCGCCGTCGAGTCGCGTTGAAATTTGGGTCGTTCCGACGAACGAAGAAATTATCGTCGGGCGGCAAACGAAAACGCTTCTCGAAGAACGCGGCGCTTGATTTTAGGGGCGAAAAATGTTCATTGCAAAGGTGGTCGGTTCCGTCGTCGCGACGCAAAAAACGGAGTCGATGCGCGGTTCGAAATTGCTGATGATCGAGCCTTACGTGATCGACCCGAGGTCGCGCGACCGATTGATTACGACGAGTCGCTCGTTGATCGCCGTCGACGTCGTCGGCGCCGGGCAGGGACAGTACGTTCTCGTCGTGCAGGGGTCGAGCGCGCGGATGACGCCGGAAACGAAGCCGCTTCCGGTCGACTGCACGATTATCGGCGTCGTCGACGCGGCGACGGTCGGCAAAACGTCCTTGCCGCTCGAATGAACGGCGTTTAACGCGAATTTTGCGAAAATAAAATAGAATTTAACGGTTTTAACGACGGTTCGGCGAAACGGTTTTAAAATCGAATAAAATAAAAGAATAATTAGCGGGAACGACGATGCGACGACGACGGACGAACCGTTCGGAAGCGGAGAGCGAAGCCAAGCGGCGCGCTCGACGACGCTTCGAGTCGGAGCGAAAGCGTTCCTTTTATCAAGGGAGCGATAATAAAATGGCGGAAATTAACGAATCGCTTGTTCGCAGCGTCTTGCAAGAAGTGTTGTCGCGTTTGGGCGACTCGGCGTCGGCGGCGAGCGCGGTCGGCGGCTCGGCTCCGAAAAGCTACGCGGGACGTTACGGCGTCTTCGACGACCCGAACGAGGCGGTCGAAGCGGCTCGCCAAGCGTTCGAAGAGTTGTCGAAACGGACGCGCGCAGAACGCAAAAAGATGATCGACAAAATCCGTCGCATTTGCATCGAACAAAGCGTCGAACTCGGCACGATGGAAATGGAAGAGACGAAAATCGGTCGTCTCGAACACAAAATCGACAAACTCCTCAACGTCGGCTACAACGCGCAAGGCGTCGAAGCTCTTTCGGCGGAAGTCTTTAGCGGCGATTACGGACTTACGGTCATCGAACACGCGCCGTTCGGCGTCATCGGCGCCGTCACGCCGGTTACGCACTCGCTTCCGACGATCGCGAACAACTCGATCAATATGATCGCCGCCGGCAACGCGGTTGTTTTCAACCCGCACCCGAGCGGGCGCAAGGTCGCGATCGAGGGCGTTCGCCGTTTCAACCAAGCGATTTACGCCGAACACGGGATCGACAACCTGATGGCCGCGATCGCGAACCCGACGCTCGAGTCCGCCGACGTCATTTTCAAGCACCCGAAAATTAACCTCCTCGTCGTTACCGGGGGCGCCGGCGTCGCGAAAGCCGCGATGTCGCAAACGAAGCGCGCCATCGTCGCCGGGCCGGGGAACCCGCCGGTCGTCGTCGACGAAACGGCCGACCTCGACCGCGCGGCTCGCTCGATGATTTTGGGCGGCGCTTACGACAACAACCTCCTTTGCTTGGCGGAAAAAGAAGTTTTCGTCGTCGATTCCGTCTTCGATAAGATGATGGACGCGATGGAGCGCGCCGGCGCCGTCCGCCTGAACGCCGTCGAAACCGACGCGATGACCCGTCGCGGTATCGTTCAAGTCGGCGAAGGCGCCGCCAAACACGACGCGCCGAGCCGCGAATTCCTCGGGAAAGACGCCGCCGTTTTGGCCGCCGGTATCGGCAAGAGCGTTTCGAGCGACGTTCCGATGTTGTTCGGCGAAACCGATTACTCGAACCCGTTCGTTCCGGTCGAGCAAATGATGCCGTTCCTTCCGTTCGTTCGTTGCCGCAACGTCGACGAAGCGATCGAACGCGCTTACGAATCGGAACACGGCTTCCGACACACCGCGATTATCCACTCGAACAACGTTGTTAATATGACGAAGATGGGCAAGTTGCTCGACACGACGATCTTCGTCAAGAACGGCCCGAGCACCGCCGGAAACGGCGGCGGCGGCGAAGGTTACGGTTCCTACTCGATCGCGGGCCCGACCGGCGAAGGGATCACGCGTCCGTTGACCTTCACCCGCAGCCGTCGCTGCGCGTTGGTCGAAAGCCTGCACGTGTTGGGTAAATAAGGCGGTTTAGGCAAAAACGGCGTTTCGGCGAATTGCGTATTTGACGAAACGTCGGCGATTTTCCGCGCGACGTTGGAAACGGCGTCGCGCGGTCTTGAACGTTCGAACGTTTGCGTTGACAAACGTTGGCGACAACGAAGGAAGCGACGATGACGATTGCCGATTTTTATTGGGGCGATTTCTGGGCGTCCGTTTGGACTCCCGACTGGTGCGAACTGGGCATGTTGTTCGCGCTTGCCGTCGTTTGGCGCGCTTTACGTTCGGCGTATAAAACCTCGGGCGGCGAAACGTTCGTTGGCGCGTTGTTCTTTTTAGCTTTGGCGTTTGTTTTTGGCGTCGGGCGCAAGTTGTTCGCGGACTTGGACGCGGTCGTTTTGTTGTACGCGGCGTTGTTTTTGGTTGCGTTAAACGATTTTCGAAAAGCGCGGGCGAAGATTCGTCGCGAGCGACGCGACGCCGATTGGGCGAAACGCAAGCGCGACGCGGCGCGTCGTCGAGCGTTTTTTAACGGAAGCGACGCTGACGGTTCGTTGCGCCGTCGACATTCTCGACATTCGAGTTCGGGACGTTCGCGTCGTTCCGGAAGCGAGCGATCGTCGCGTCGCGGCGCGAGCGGTTCGAGCGAAGGTCGCGGAGAATCCGGCGGCGAAGGAGGCGGCGAATGAACCGTGCGCGAATTATCGGTTACGCGACTTCGGTGATGAAACATCAATCGCTTACCGGCGCTAAAATGCTGTTGGCCGTTCCGGTAACGACCGACGGCGAGCGTCCGGACGGCGAACCGGCGATCGTTTTCGACGCGCTCGGCGCCGGAATCGGCGATTTAGTGTTGATAACGAGCGACGGTTCGTACACCGGCGGCGATATTATCGGAACAAGAATCACCCCGGCGCGTTGGGGCGTCGTCGGGATTATCGACTCGGCGGAAAAAGAGGAAGACGAGTAAGAATGGGCGGTTTAGGTTGGAATTTGGACGAACTGGTCGGCAAGGTGATGGCCGACCTGCGGGGCGACCGCGTCGACGATTCCGCCGCTCGTTTAAGCGCCGCGTTGTCGAACGATTTCAAAGCCGTTCAAACGTCGCGCTCGTCCGCAGTTTCGTCGTCGAAAGTTGAAAATAGCGAAGTTAGCGAAAAAAAGGCGGAAAACGCGTCTTGCGGTTGCGCCGAGCGTTCGGACGCCGCGTCGACGCCGGGCGACTCCGCGTTTTACGTCGCGGAAAAATTGCTCGTCGCGGAGACGGTTCGGCGCTTAGCCGCGTCGACGAACGAAAAACGTTGGAGCGTTCGCTCGGATTTGATCGCGACCCCGGCCGCGAAAGACGAATTGCGCAAACTCGGCGTCGAGCTGGTTGTCGACGGCGTATTGACGGACGGCGTTTCGGCTTCCGGCCAACCGCGCGTTACTTATTCCGCGTCGAACGTTTTCGACGACGAGCCGATTCGCCCGGTCGCGACGCGGTTTTCGGCGGAAAAGAACGCGCCGACGTCGGCTAACGGCGCGAGACGGCTCTTTTGGGCCCTTCATTTGTCGGACGGCGAGCGTTTTCCGACGTTTGTCGAGAATTGTCCGTTTTGTGAAACGGCGTTCGCGCAGTCGCGCTTGTCCTGTTTGAAGGAAACGACGAAGCGAATCGCGGCGGAAATTGCGCAAAATGGCGAAACACGAACGGTTTTAACGACTAAAAACGCGGCGATCGCGTCGATTTGGGCGAACCGCCTTTCCGGCGTTCGCGCCGTCGTCGCTTTTTCGTTCGAACAAGCGAAGCGCGACGTCGAGTCGGCGAACGCGAACGTTTTGATCGTCGATCCAAGCGACGTCGGGCCCTATCCGTTCCGGCGAATCGTCGAGTTCTTCGCGACGCGCCCGGCGAAAGAACGTTAAACGGCGCAGGGTAAAAAACGGTTGAAAACGCGGTTTAGGTAAAATAGCGAGTCGAGACGGAGGAGAGAAGAATGCGAGTCGCGCAAGTCGTCGGCAAAGTCGTTTTGAGTCGCGTTCACCCGTCGTTGATCGGTTCGCAGTTCAAAATCGTCGTTCCGTTGACGTTCGACGATTTGGCGTTCCCCTGTCCGGTGGAAGCGGCGGAAAAAACGGTAAACGAGGAAAAAGAAGCCGGCGTCGACGCGGAAACTTCGACGGAAAACGCGGCGAATCGCCTGTTAAACTCGGAAATTCCGAGGAAATGGGGTAACGAGGTCGTCGCTTACGACGATTGCTCGGCGGCGGTCGGCGAGTGGATCGCGTTGAGCGAAGGCGCGGAGGCCGCCGCGGCGTTTCAACCGAATCAAAAGCCGGTCGACGCCTTTTGCGGAGCGATTTTAGACGAGCTCGTCGTCGACGCGGAGACGGTCGCGACGTTGGCGGCGAAAAAATAGGTTGCGTCGCGTTAAAATTCAACGTAAAAAACGGTCGCGCGGGCCGAATCGGCTTTAAAAAAGCGAAAACCTTAAAAAAGTCGATAAAGCGAAAGAGAATAAATTTATTTTAGCGGTATAATTTAAATAACGCGAACACGGGGACGGGCCGCGAGGCCGCGTTCGGGGCGTTTCAAAGCAAAAGGAACCGAGCATGCTCAACTTGCATCAAGTTAAAGAAGAAATCTGCGACATGGGTCGCCGGTTGTACAACAAGGGCTTCGCGGCGGCGAACGACGGCAACATCAGCTACCGCATCGACGAAAACCGCGTCGTCTGCACGCCGACGCAAATCTGCAAAGGCTTCATGAAACCGGAAGACCTTTGCATCGTCGATATGGACGGGAACCAAATCGCCGGGACGCGCAAACGCACGAGCGAAATCTTCCTTCACCTGACGATCATGAAGGAACGTCCGGAAGTGAAGTCGGTTCTCCACTGCCACCCGCCTTACGCGACCGCGTTCGGCGTCGCGAAAGAAGCGATTCCGCAATGCGTTTTGCCGGAAGTCGACATCTATATGGGCGACGTTCCGATCGCGAAGTACGCCATTCCGGGCGGTCAAGAATTTGCCGACACGATTCTTCCGTTCATTCACAAATCGGACATTATCGTCTTGGCGAACCACGGCACCGTCAGCTTGGGGCCGACGGTCGAAAAAGCGTACTGGCTGACCGAACTCCTCGACGCGTATTGCCGTATTCTCTTGATTTCCCGCGACTTGGGTAAGACGAGCTACTTCACGCGCGAAGAAGCGGAAGACCTCCTCCAACTCAAAACGAAGTGGGGCATCAACGACCCGCGTATGAAGGTTGAAAACTGCGAACTTTGCGCGAACGATATGTTCCGCGACAGCTGGAAAGAAACCGGCGTCGGGCATCGCGCTTTCGACCCGCCGCGTTTCCGTCGCAACGACGAAGAGCCGTGCGGTTGCGCCTCGAATCCGATTCTCAACAACAACGTCGAAATCGGCAAAGACCCGCAAACCGAAGCGCTCGTTAAAGCGATCGCCGACCGCGTTATGGAAATGATGAACAAACGTTAGTCGTTTGGGCGTCGACGTATCGAACGGAAACCGACTTTGGGGCCGGTTTCCGTTTTTTTATGCCGCCGAGAAAAGCGGGGAACGCGGCGAAGGTTTGCGGTTTAAAGAAGAAAGGGTGTGGGAAATGACGAGCGAACGAAACGAGGCGCGACGGCGAGCGCGGTTGCATAAGACGATGAACGAAGCGCGGCTCGACGGATTTTTGATCGTCGATCCGTTGAACGTCTCGTATTTGACGGGCTTTCGCGGCGACGATTCTTACCTTTGGGTCGGCGATTCCGGCGCGGTTTTGCTTAGCGACGCGCGGTTCGAGGAGCAGATCAAAGAGGAGGCTCCCGATTTGGACGCGTTGATTCGACGCAGCGGCGAAACGACGCTCGGGCTCCTCGACGGCGCGATCGCGAATCCGGCGTATTCGTCGCGGCGGCCGAAACGAGTCGGGATCGAAGCCGCGTCGACGACCGTTTCGCTTTTCAATTCGTTGCGCGAAAAGTTCGGCGACGTCGAGTTCGTTCCGCGGGCGAACGACGTCGAGAAGTTGCGCGAAATTAAGGACGACTCGGAAATTGCGGCGATTCGGGCGGCGATCGGCGCAACCGTCGACGGTTTCCGAGCGTTGAAGTCCGCAATTTTGTCGGACGCGACGGAGGTCGATTTGCGCGACGAGTTGGAGTATCGGATGCGCAAGGCCGGCGGGGACGACGTCGCGTTTCCGACGATCGTCGCGTTTGACGACCGAGCCGCGCTCCCGCACGCGATTCCGGGACGCGGGCGAAAAGTCGGCGAATCGTCGCTGATTTTGATCGATTGGGGCGCGAAAAAAGACGATTACGTCGGCGATTTAACGCGGACTTTTCGGACGGAGCGCGGGCTAAACGCGGCGGCGGAAAGCGACTTTGCTCGGAAGTTTCGGGAAGTTTACGACGTCGTTCTCGCCGCGCACGACGCCGCGATCGCCGCGATGAAACCGGGCGTTCGCTGCGACGAAATCGACGGAATCGCTCGCCAAATGATCGCGGAAGCCGGATTCGGCGACTTTTTTGGGCACGGGCTTGGGCACGGAATCGGGCGATTCGTTCATGATTTCGGCGGGTTGAACCCTCGCGCCGAGCGACGGCTCGAACCGGGGATGATTTTAACGGTCGAACCGGGAATTTACCTGCCCGGTTGGGGGGGCGTTCGCACCGAGGACGACGTTTTGATTGTCGAAAACGGCGTCGAGGTTCTTTCGAGTCGGCTCTCGACCGACGACGCGGCGCTCTTTTAAGCCTCGCCGCGCAAAGCGCGTTCGGACGGGCGGCGATTTCGCTCGTCCGAACGGCGATTCGTTAAAAGCGCAAAATTTACGGGGAAAGCGCCGGTTTTTCTAAATTTTCCTTCGAGGCGATTCGCGTAAAAAACGCTTCTTTTTTTCTTAAAAAGCCTCGAAGAACGCGCTCGCCTTGGCCGATATTGTTTATATCGGACGGAAAAACCTTGTGTATTTTACCTAGTTTGCGTAATTTGATTTTGCGCGAACGGCTCGAGAGTTTTGGTCCTCGCCCCCCCCTGAATTTAATTGGACGTTACATAAGCGATGGTGAGCAATAATATTTCTTCGATCAAAACGTTCGAAGAATTGCGGCGGTACGTTTACGCGACTCTGTGCGACGATCACGAACTTCTTTCGGACGCGTTTCCGACGTCCGAAGCGGCGATTCGTAGGAATAACGGCGACGCGTGCGGAATGATGTTTTGCGTACATGGGCCGCGCTCCGTGAATTTTACGGCGATTTGGGAAAAACAGAAAAATCGCGTGTTTTTTTACGGACCGCTCGGCGAGCGGTATCGCCAAACGACGCTCGACGGTTCCGCGGAGCTCGTCGAAGCGGCGGAAGAAAACGAAAATTAGCGGCGAACGACAAAAAAAGGAAATTTTTTGCGTTTTCCGCGAAGTTTTTGCGGTTTCTTTTCGATGAAGAGAAGGAAAACGTTTCAACGCGAACGATCGGCGCGACGCGTCGCGCAAGGCTAAGGATTGGCCGAGAAAACAGAAGGAGCGGATATGTTGGTGTTGTCGAGACGAGAAGGCGAGTCGGTTTGCGTCGGCGGCGGCGTGGTGGTAACGGTCGTTCGGATTTGCGGCAATAAGGTGCGCATCGGCGTCGCGGCGGACAACGCGTCGATTTTACGCGCCGAGTTGCGCGAGAAGGACGAAGCGAAGGCCGCCGAAAAGTCGCGAACGTTCGAGTTCGAGACGACGCTCGACGACGGCGAACTTCGCCTCGAACGTCCGGCGGCGTGAAATCGAGCGAATCGAACCCTTTAAACGAAAAAACCTTGCGACGCGAATCGCAAGGTTTTTTTATGGAGCGGCGGAACGCGAACGACTCCTCCGCGACGTAAAGAGCGGAATTATTCGGCGTCTTTTTCGGCCGGCGCGTCGGTTTTTTCAGCGTCGGCTTCAGCTTTCAGCTGTTCTTCCATTTGACGCATTTGTTTCGAGTACGCGTCGAGATTTTCGGCGAGCGTTTGAAGCGTTTCGTTCTTCGACGCTTTGCAGTAAGCGACGACGGCGTCGAACGTTTCGACGAAGAGTTCCGGTTTTTTCAGCTGTTCGCCGATTTGATCGAGCGCGGCGCGGCCCATCAGGAGCGCGGTGAGCGATTCCGGACGTTTTTCGATTTCCGCTTTGAAGTCGGCGACGAACTTGTCGAAGTCGGCTTGCGTCGCGCCTTTTTCGGCGAGCGCGTTAAGTTGCGCGGCGATGCGAGCGGCGTAGAGTTGAGAAACGGCGCTCGCGAGGGCCGGATCGGCGGCGGCTTCTTCGAGATATTTTTCGAATTGCGCGAACGCTTCCGGCGTTTCGGCGACCTTTTGTTGAATCAACGACAATTTAACGCGCGTCAGTTGCGCTTTCAGTTCGGCGTTCGCGTCGGCGAGTTGTTCGTCGATAAATTTCAGGAACGCGTCGAGGTCTTTTTTGAGAGTGAACGCTTGAATTTTCAAACCGATCGCTTGCGTTTTGAGCTCCGGTTTTTCCTTGGCGAGCGCGAGCGTTTCGTCGGCGAATTTATCGAGCGCGGCGACGGCGGCTTCGTCTTGGCGAGCGGCGTTGATCAGGAGTTGGCCTTTGACCGAAACGGCGAGGTTTTGCAGTTCGGCGTCTTTTTCTTTCTTAAGGCGTTCGACGATCTTTTCGAGTTTCGCGGTCGCGGCTTTGTCGCCTTGGTTTTGCGCCTCGAAGAGCGTTTGAAGGCGGAGTTGGTAGACCGTTTTCTTCGTCGCGAGGGAATAGTCGCCGTCGAGAAGTTGTTCGAAGAGCTTTTCGGCGTCGGCGGCGTATTTCGAATCGCGGTCGGCTTCGTCCTTTTCTTTTTCGAGTTCGGACGCGACGACGAGCGCGACGAGTTTCATTTCGAGCGCTTTTTCCTTAACGGCGGCCGGACGTTTCGCGTCGGCGACGATTTTGTCGGCGAAAGCGAAGACGGTCGGGTCGACGACGGCGGACGCTTGCGTCGCGGTCAAGAAGGAACGCGCTTTTACTTCGACGGCGAAGACTTGGAGGTCTTCTTCGGAGCGGGCGAGCATTTCCTCGGCGAGCGCGTCGATTTTCGCGGTCGGGTTTTCTTCGCTCGCGTCGATCACTTGCAATTTGAGTTGATACGCTTTGACGAGTTCTTCGGTAGTTTTTGCGTTTTTGAGCGTTTCGTCGACGAGTTGATTCAGCGCGTCGGCGGCTTTAGGATCGACGTTGGCGCGGCTCGTCAAAGCGACGACTTTCAGTTGCGTCGCGCGTTCCTTTTGCTCGGCGGTCAGGTCTTTAGAGGCCAAAATTTGATCGGCGATCTTAAGGTACGCTTCCGACAACGCGTCGACGAGTTGGAAGAGTTCGTCTTGCGATTTCGGTTGCGGCAGTTTGTCTTGGAGGCCGTCGACAAAAGCGAAAAGTTCGTCGACCGTCGCGTTTTTCGGCGCTTCAAGTACGGATTTGTCGAATTTCGGCGCGGCTGGCGCTTCTTCCTCGCCCATCAAACCGTCGAGCGAAAGAGCGGCCGGCTGAGCGGCGGAGGCGTCTTGAGCGAAAAGGGACGGCGATTCCAACGCGAGCGCGCCGGCGAGGCCGAGAGCTAAAAAGGAAATGCGTTTGAGCATGGGGGACGCTTTCTAGTAGGGTTCGTAGGGCCGTCGAGCGCGACGGGCCGCAGGGTAAGGGAATAAGCGCGGTTCCAAAATCGCGCAAACGTTCGTTTATTCTATTTTAGCTTAATTGACGAAAAATCCTAGTCGAATTTAAGGTTTTTTAGGATTTTTTTTAAAGTTCTGAAAAAGAGGACGGCGGAACGGGAAGAAATCGACGGCAATGCGCTAGGATAGAGAAAGAGGGCAAGGGAGAAAAAAGCTTCGACGCGACGTCGGGCGAGCGTCGAAGCGTTCGTAAGGCAAACGAGGCGATTTAACCGAAAACGACCGTTCGCGACGGCGTAACGAGCGCGTCGACCGGGAGATCGAACGCGTCGCGAGGCGCTTTCTCGACGATTTGTTCGTCGAGCGCGACGCCGATCAGGCGGGTTTTCGACGGAAGCGCGGCGAGAAAACGGTCGTAAAATCCGGCGCCGCGTCCTAACCGTCCTCCGTTGAGGTCAAAGGCGAGGCCGGGAACTAGGACGACGTCGAACGCCTCGGGAAAAACGCGCCGCGACGGTTCGGGGAGCGGCTCCCAAATCCCGAACGCTCCGAGCGTTAAGTCGACGAGCGAAAAACGGGCGTCGGAAAACGCGTCGACGTCGACGAAATCGACGTTGGGGGGAACTGCGTCGGCGGAAAGGAAGGTCGGAGGGGCGAGACGGTAAAATTCGAGTTCGCGATCGACGCAGCGCGGAACGGCGACAACGCGTTTCGGACGGTCGAAAAGACGCGGCAAAAACGGGCGAATCGGCGCTTCCGAGCCGAAATCGAGGTAAACGCCGAGCGTTTCGGCGGCGCGAAACTCTGGAAGGCGTTCGAGGTTGAGGAAAAGACGGGAGGCGACGTCCGCTCGGTTGAACGCGAGTTCGGCGAGGCGACGTTTGATCGTTTGACGCGTCGCTTTTTTGGCGGTGGCGATTTTGGCGTCGACGGGAAAATTTTCGGCGGCTGACACGGGCGTTCCTTAGAGAAAACTGGGAGGAAAAACGGGGGAACGAGGGAAACGTCGCCGCTTATTATAAGCGCGTCGCGAACGTTGGGAAGCGGGGGCGACGAGTGAGAAACGAATGATAAAACGGATAAAAGAGAGGAAAATCAACTCGAAACGCGACGTTTCACGTGAAACATTTTCGAAAGCGCGTTTGCATTTTGGAACGAGACGGGTATAATTAAAGAGAAATGTCGAATCGTCCGGGATCGGCGAACGACGTAACAAGAGCGGCGCGACGGCGCGTTTGCCGGCGCCGCGAAACGGAATCAAGGGAAATTTGAACGCGCGGAGAGAAAAATGAGCGGACAAAACGACGAAACGAAGAAAGAAAACGGCTGCTGCGGCGGGCATGGTCATGGCGAAGGCGGCTGCTGCGGCGGGCATGGTCATGGCGAAGGCGGCTGCTGCGGCGGGCATGGTCGCGGCGAAGGCGGCTGCGGTTGCGGAAGCGAAAAGGGCGGCGAAGAGTTCGATTTCAACGCGCCTCTTCCGAAACCGACGCTCGTTACGATGGCGACGACGTTCGCTCAACAAGCGATGGTCGCGATGGGGATTCTACCGAATCCAATGACCGGAAAAAGCGTTTTCATGATGAATCAAGCGGCGCACTTTATCGACGCGGTCGACCTTTTGATCGAGAAAACGGAAGGAAATCGAACGGAGATAGAATCGCGAACTTTGGACAATATCGCGCACGAGCTGCGGATGCTTTACGTCGCGGCGAACAACGAGAGATCGCGCCGCGAAGCGGAGGGAACGAAAGCCGAATAACGGTTCGTTCGCAAGAAAAAGGAAAAGCCGTCGAGCGTTCGACGGCTTTTTTTGTCGGCTAACCGCGAGCCCTCGGCGACGTCGCGGGGCGCAGGCGGTCGATAAAACGGCGAAGCGCGAGGAAGTCGGCTTCGGGGGACGCTTCGGGGGCGAAAAACGCGTCGGGCGGCAGCTCGTAATTAGGATCGAAGCGGTCGAGACGCGCGTCGAGCGGGAAATCGACGAGAAGAGACGGACGCTCGAAGCGTCGAGCGGCGGCGAAATCGACGAGAGTCGTCGTTTGCGACTCGTCGGCGAAGAGAACGCGGTTCGGCGTTAAGTCGCCGGCGACGAAACCTAAACGGTGGAGCGCCGAAAGTGCGTCGGCGAGCTGCGAGGAAATCGCGTCGAGCGTTTCGAGCGAAAACGTTTCGCCCGCGGCGAGACGCTCGGCGAGCGTTCGACCGGAAAAAATCGGCGCGACGACGCAACCTCGTTGGGCGCGAGTCGGCGAAACGGCGCGAGGACGAACGAAGTCGACCGTCGGCAAAAGACGCGGGGAAGTCGCGGCGCCGAGGAAACGGTCGCGCTCGACGGCGGCGGAAGCGGCGAGCGAGGCGCCGAGAAAGGAACGCGTCGCTTTCAAAACAAAATTCGGGGCGAGTTCGGAACCGCGCGGACGGGCGAGAAAATAATCGTATTCGGCGTCGGAGCGGAGAAGCGTCGTCGTTTCCCAACGCGAAAATCCGACGTCCAAACGCGGAACGGCTCGACGGCGCAACGCTTGCGCGACGGTGGCTTGAAAAGGCATGATCGACCTATCGATTAGAAAAATAAGAAGGAAAAGGGGAATCGCGGCGCGATCCTATTGAAATTATCGGACGCGCCGGGGGAAAGTTTAGAATAATCGTTAAATTTTCTGTGTTTTAACGCGTTGAGATCAAAAAGCCGGTCGAAAAGATAAGAAAAAAGGACAAGACAAGAAACAACGAACGTCGTCGCCGCGCTCGAAGACGAAACGCGGCGACGCGAACGTTAAGGAGGCGTTAAAGCAACCTGCGAAGACGCGATCACATAACGCCCGGGTACGCTTGCGCCGGATAGGACGCGGAAGCGCCGCGCGCGGTCCCGCACGGGTCGCAGGCGTTCGGCGCGCACGGATCGCACGTCGAGTTCGCGCTCGTCGCTTGCATCACGACGACTTCGTCGTAAGGCGTCGCCGGGAGGACGTCGGTCGTCGCGGTTTCGGCGACCGCGCTCGTCGGAACGCGAGAACCGGTGCGGGTGAAGCAACCGCCAAATCCGCTTTTGCAACCGACGCAGGTCGCCGTCGCGGCAAGGATGAGAAGGGAGACGATCAGAGACTTTTTCATAACGCGCTCGCTTAAAACGACAAAGTGCGGGGAAATCGAAAACTCGCGTCGACGAAATGAGACGAGGCCGAACGCATCGAGTCGTCGGTCGTCGCGGAATCGGACGCGCAATAATACTAGGATAACCCGCGCTTGCTGTTTTGCAAACTCTTTTTTGACGTTTTCGCTCGCTTTCTCGCGGATATTCGCGGAGTTTTTCGTTTTTTTCCGCACAATCGGCGTCGTTTCTCGCGTGGTATGAAGGAAGTTGAGAAAAATTGCGAAAGACGGCGCGATTGGTATAACCGGTAAAAGCGGCTTCTTTTTTCTATTTTTTTAACGCGGTTTCTTTTCTCTAATTTATTCTTTTTATGAAATCGCCGTTTCTAGTAAACGTGTAACGGCTTGCGCAAAGCGCCGCGTCGGCGGCTGGAGTCGTTAAAAAGAATAAGAAGTTTAGTTTTTAACGGCGACGCCGCGGCGCCGCGACGGACAGGAACGGATAAAATGAGAAGGATAAGCGTATCGACGTTTGTGAACGCGTTGATCGTCGGGCTGATCGCGCTGACGATTTCGCTTTTTGTTTTCGGGGGGCGCGACGGACGGCTTGACGGCGTTAAAAAAACGGCGAGCAAGGGAACGCCGCGAGTTCAAACGGTCGACGCGGCGGTCGTCGAAACGTCGAGCGTCGACGCGGAAGAAATCGTCGCGTCGGAATCGTCGACAGATTTGAACGCGGAACCGACGCTCGCGGCGGCGGATTCGGCGGTCGAAGCGACGGAAAGCGGCGAGCTTGTTTGGGCGGACGCGTCGATCGCGGAAGTTGCGGACGCTCCGTTCGCCGAATCGGCGGTCGAAGACGCGGTCGCGCTCGACGCCGTCGTCGAAACGGAATCGGTCGCGGAAGAATCGACCGTCGAGGCGAAACCGGTCGAGGACGTCGATCTGGACGAGCTTTTTGTCGAAGAGGCGATTTCGGAAACGCCGGTTGAAGATTCGAGCGTCGCGTCGACGGCGGTGAAAGAATCGGTTAGGGTCGTCGGATTGGACGAACTTTTCGCGGAGGACGCGATTTCGGACGCTCCGATCGCTGACGAAACCGCCGTCGTTAAGGAAGCCGCTCCGATGGAGGGCGCGTTGACGGTCGAGACTGATTTGGTCGCGGACGAAGCGGTCGTCGCGGATAAAGCGGTCGTCGTCGTTGAAGATTCCGTCGTCGAATCTGAACCGCTTGAAGCCGTCGATTTGGACGCCGTTTTTGTCGAAGAGTCGATTTCTGAAGATTCCGTCGCGGATGAAGCGGTCGTCGTTGAAGATTCCGTCGTCGAATCTGAACCGCTTAAAGCCGTCGATTTGGACGCCGTTTTTGTCGAGGAGTCGATTTCTGAAGATTCCGTCGCGGACGAAGCGGTCGCCGTCGTTGAAGATTCCGTCGTCGAATCTGAACCGCTTGAAGCCGTCGATTTGGACGCCGTTTTTGTCGAGGAGTCGATTTC
>JAFYQR010000022.1 GCA_017559825.1 Thermoguttaceae bacterium
CTGAGCGGCTTCTTCGAGCGGGGCGTTTTCCGTCGCCGGAGCGGCTTCTTCGAGCGGGGCGTTTTCCGTCGCCGGAGCGGCTTCCGTTTGTCCGGCGAGGTCGGCGAGCCAACGGGCGCGCAGGAGACGGCCCGGGTCGGTCGGCGTCGAGCGGAGCAGGTTGACCGCGCTCGACGTTTCGCCGCGGCGCTCCAAAATTCGAGCGAGGAAGTAAACCGAACCGACGCGCCAAACGTCGTTCGCGCGGTTTTGAACGGCGTCTCGCAGGTGGGCGAGCGCGGCGTCCTCGTGTCCGGCGGCGTCCGAAAGGAGCGCGAGATAGAATTTCGACGCGGATTTGACGTAATGTTTCATCGCGAGCTCGCTTTGGAGCGCGGTCGCCGTTTGGAGCGCGAACGCTTGAAGCTCTTCTTGCGTCGGCTCGGCGCCTTGGGCTCGCGCCCATTCGACGTACTCCGCGACCGTCGTTTCCGTTTTCGCTTGGATTTGTCGCTCTTCTTGACGGAGCGCGCGATCCGAGACGCGGCCTTGTTGGAACCAGTGCGCGGCGCCCTTTTCGTCGACGAAACGGCCTTTAAAGTAAAGAATTTTGCCCTTCCAAAGGGGCGCGGCGACCGTTTCTTTTTTCGCGCCGTCGCCGGTCGACTCGGTCGTCGCGTCGGCGAGCGTCGAAGCGTCGATCTTTTGATCGTCCGCGATGAGCGAGTCGGCGCGGTCGCTTTTGCCGTCCGACACTTCGAGGTTGCCGGTCGCCGCCAGCGCGTAAGAGTAGGGGCGCGTCAGCGTTTCCGTCTCGAACGGGAAGAAGATTTGCTCCAAAATCGCCGCGTTCGCTCGACGCAGCCGCTCGACGCGAACGACGCCGGCGAGTTCCGCGATTCGGGCTTTTTGCGATTCGAACGGCGTCGCGAGGACGGTCGAAACCGTTCCGCCGAATTCGCGCTCCATCGCGAGCGAACGTTCGGCGGTTAAAAACGGCGTCGACGGAACGAGCGCGACCGTTTCGGCGAATTGCGCCGCCGTCGCCGGGAAGGGACGCTCCGGCAAGTCGAGTCGGCGAAGAATCGCGTCGTCCGCCGCGACTTGCGCGAGGGTCGCGATCTTAGCGAAACGAAGCCCGCCGTCGAGAACGAGCGCGTCGGCGCCGGCCGCCGGAATCGGAAGACCGTATTCCGGAAGGAATAGGTAAGTTTCGCCGTCGAGCCGAACGCCGACGACGAGCGGGAAGTCGGTCGGAACGTCGCCGTTCGGACGAACGACGAACGCGTCGATTCGGTGTTGGCGAAGCAGTTCGATAAAAACGAGCGCGCGGTCGAACGGCGTTCCTTGGCCGATAAGGATCGTTTGCCAAGGGAGTTGCGCGATCGGCCCGGCGGGCGTTTCGAGCGGCGGCGTCGACACGACGTTGGCGACAGTCCAATCGAACAACGAACAAACGACGGCGAAGTCGTTTTGGTCTTTGCCCTTGGCCCAACCGTAAACGTCGCGGAGCCAAACGCTTTCCTTCAAGAAGTCGGCGTCTTGCGGCGCGAACGAGCGAGCGTCGAGGCGCAAAAGTCGCGAAAATTCGTCGAGTCCGGCGGCGAGCGTTTCGAAGTTGTAAAACGGCGAATGGGGGAATTGGCGGATTTGCGTTTGGAACGTCTCCGTCGCGTCGGCGAATTGGAACTCTTTAGCGGAGGCCAGTTTCGCTTGCAGCTCGGCGGCGAACGCGGCGAAGCGGCGCAGCGCGTCGGAGTCGAGCGATTCGGCGAGCGCGGCCGTTGCGCTCGCCGCTTTGTCGACGATCGTCTGCAATTCGTTCGCGTCCTTTTCGGTCGGCGCTCCGTTTTCGTCGGCGAAGAGCGCGACGAGCTTCGCGCCTTGACGGGCGGTTTCGGCGAGCGCGGCCGTTTCGTCGGCGAGGCGGGCGAACTCCGCGTCCGGCTCGAAGTCGGCGAACGTCGGGAGAGTTCCGAGCCAACCGTTGAGGCGGCTCAACGCGCCGCGCAGGTAGGTTGGGTCGGGATAATTTTCCTGTTCTTCGGTCGCTCGAACGACTTGATCGATCAAGTTGCGGTTCTGCTTTTCGCGCTCCTGTTGCGTCGCTCGTTGGCTGGCGGCGCGCTGGGTCGCGTCGTCGGACGTTTGAACGCAGCCGACGTTCGCCGCCGCGCAGCAAAGAAGCGTCGACGCGGTCAACGCCGACAAAACGGACGACGGCGCTCCGGCGGCGCGGCGCAAGCGGAACGTCGAATAAAGAAGGGAACCGAAATATCGCATCGAAGGAACCTCGAACGGGAAACGGAATAATAAGGGAAACGGGAAAAATAGCGAAAGGACGCGACGGCGAAAACGAGCCGAAGCGCGGAGTCGAGTCGAATAAACGGCGACGCGACAAATTTCCTCCTTCAGTATACGTCGTCGACGCGCTTTTGTCCAGCCCCCGGCGACCGCGCCGCGCGTTGAAAGCGATTCGGCGTTTTAGCGTCTTGGGGAGCGCGGAAAAACGGGAGAACCATTCGGCGTTGCGACGGAAAAGTCCGAGCCGCTCGAACGAGCGGTTCCGATTGACGCCGCCGCTCAAATCTTTATAATAAGGGGAGCGAAAACGCGTCGCTTCGGCGCGTTTCGGCTCGGCGCGAGCGGCGAACGACCGTTTCGAGCGCGAGGGCCGGCCAACTAAGAAAAATAAAAAGAGATTAACGTTTTTAAACGGGAGTGCGAGCGAAATGACGGACGCGTTGAAAAAATTGGGGGAAATCGGGTTTCTGCCGACGGTAGACGTCGCGGACGCGGCGAAAGCGGTCGAAACGGCTAAAGCGTTGAACGAAGGCGAGATCGGCGCTTGCGTCGCGACGGTCGAAACGGCGGCGGCGATTCGCGCGGCGCTTCCGGAATGCGTTCTCGGCGTCTCCGTTTCGACGACCGAAAACGTCGACGCGGCGGTTTCCGCGGGCGCGGACTTCGTCGTTGCGGCGGGTTTGAATCCGGCGCTCGTCGAATACTGCGTCGGCAAAAACGTCGCGATCGTTCCGGGCGCGACGACGGCGAGCGAAGTCGAACTCGGCGTTTCGCTCGGCTTGACCGTCTTCAACTTCTTCCCGGCGCCGGTCGCGGGCGGTTTGACCGCGATCAAAGCGTTGGCGGAAGCGTTCCCGACCGTTCGTTTCATCCCGACCGGCGCGGTCGACTGGGCCGAAATCGACGCTTACTCCCGTTGCGGCGCGGTGTTGGCGATCGGCGGTCGTTTCGTCGCGCCTTGCTCGGCGGTCGCCGCGGGCGATTGGGCCGGGATTGCCGCGAACGCGAAACGCGCCGTCGAACTTCTTCTCGGGCTCGAAATGGGACACGTCGGGATCAACTGCCAATCGTCCGACGAAGCCGGTTCGACCGCCGACTGGTTCTTCAAGACGTTCGGTTTGGCGACGCGCGAAACGCCGATTTCGTTCTTCGCCGGCGCCGCGGTCGAAACGATGAAGTCGCCGAGTTTCGGGGCGAACGGACATATCGGGATCGCCGCCAACTCCGCCGCTCGCGCCGCGTATCACCTGCAACTGCGCGGCGTCGAGGTCCGCGCCTTCAAGTGCGCGCCGGACGGAACGCTCATCGCCGCTTATCTGACGGAAGAAATCGGCGGTTTCGCGGTTCATCTCTGCCCGAAATATTAATCGACGGCGAAGGAATTGGCGAGCGCGACCGCTGTTCCTTAGCGGGAAATCGGCGGTTTCGCGGCTCGCCTCCTCCCGAAATATTAATCGACGGCGAACTTGGGCGAGCGGAACCGCCGTTGGTTAAATCGGCGGTCGCGCGTCGCCGATAAATAGCGAAAATAACAAAAATAGCGAAAAAATAACGAAAGGAAGGTCGCGGAATGACGGCCGAAACGAAGCGATACGACGTCGCGATTTTGGGCGCCGGGCCCGGCGGATACGTTTGCGCGCTCGACTGCGCGCGGTTGGGGTTGAAAACGGCGCTGATCGAAGCGCGGGAACTCGGCGGAACCTGCTTGAATCGCGGGTGCATTCCGACGAAAACGCTCCTGCACAGCGCGGAAGTTTACCGCGAAACGCTTGAAGCGGCGAAGTTCGGCGTTTCGGCGACCGACGTTTCGTTCGATTATTCGGTCGCGAACGCTCGTCGCGAGAAAGTCGTCGCGCAGTCGCGAACGGGAATCAAGAATCTTGAAAAAGCGGCGGGCGTCGACGTTCTTTTCGGGCGCGGCGTTTTGACGAGCGCGACGACGATTCGCGTCGAGCCGACCGCTTCGAGCGCCGCCGACGCGGAGCCGTTCGAGATCGAAGCGGCGAAAATCGTCGTCGCGACCGGCGCGAACCCGTCGCGACCGCCGATTCTGGGGCTCGACTCGCCGGAAGTTTGGACGAGCGACGAACTGTTGACGGCGTCCGCGCTCCCGGAAAGCGCGGTTATCGTCGGCGGCGGGGTGATCGGCGTCGAGTTCGCGACCTTGTTGGCGGCGCTCGGGAAAAAAGTAACGATTTTGGAAGGCGCGCCGGAAATTTTGCTCGCAGTCGACCCGGACTTGACGAAACTTCTCGCGCGGCAGTTCAAGAAATGGAAAATCGACGTCAAAACCG
The DNA here is from genome assembly GCA_017559825.1 of Thermoguttaceae bacterium. Lineage (GTDB taxonomy): Bacteria > Planctomycetota > Planctomycetia > Pirellulales > Thermoguttaceae > RUG369. The sequence goes on from JAFYQR010000022.1 coordinate 4,578, forward strand.
GCGTTAAAGTAACGAAAATCGACGCGACGGCTGGAGAAAACGCGGTCGAGACGGTCGTTTCGTTCGAGGAAAAGGGCGAGGTGAAAACGGTCGCGGCGGAGCGTTGCGTCGTTTGCGTCGGGCGTTCCCCGGCGACGCGCGAACTCGGACTCGAAGCGGCGGGCGTCGCGACGACGGCTCGCGGGTTCGTCGAAGTCGACGAGTTTTTGCGGACGAACGTCCCGAACATTTTCGCGATCGGCGACGCGACCGGGAAAATTCAGCTGGCGCACGTCGCGTCGGAACAAGCCCGCGTCGCGGCGCGCGCTTGCGCCGGAAACTTCGACGTCGCGATGAATTACGACGTCGTCCCGAGTTGCGTTTACACGACGCCGGAGATCGGTTTGGTCGGGCTTTCGGAGAGCGCCGCGACGGAAGCCGGGTTCGCGGTCGAAGTCGGGACGTTCCGCGTTCCGGCGAACGGACGGGCGCAGTCGGCGGGCGTCGACTCCGGTTTCGTCAAGGTCGTTTCGGACGCGGCGACCGGGAAGCTGCTCGGCGCGCAGATGTTGGCGCCGCGGGCGACCGATATGATCGCGGAAGTCGCCGTCGCGCTCAAAGCCGGGCTGACGGTCGCCGATTTGGTCGCGACGATTCACCCGCACCCGACCTTCTGCGAAGCGTTGCAAGACGCGGCGCGGGCGATCGTTGAAAAATAAACGGTTTGCGCAAAATAGAGGAGCGCGGTTCGGCGGCGTCGGTCGGCGAATCGCGCTTGGGAGCCCGCTTTTCGGCGCGTTGCGTCGACTTGCGGCGTCGGATCGGTTGAAATTTTAAGTCGGCGGACGGCGAAAGCGCGTTCGTCGGCTTTTTTTTTTGCCGAGTCGCGTCGACGAACGGGAGAAAAATAGATTTAACGTTGGACGAACGTGTTATCGTCGCGCGACTGGAATGAGCGTAAAATTTCAGCGGCGGCGCAAGACGACGTTGAACGGGCGGGGGACTTGAATGAATACGTATACGACCGCGGGCGTCGCAAAAATCGTCGGCGTCCATCCGAACACCGTGCGGCTGTACGAGGAATGGGGCCTGATTCCGCCGACGGAGCGAAAGTCTAACGGTTATCGGATTTTTACGGACTTTCATCTCGAACAGGCGAAGTTGGTTCGAATCGCTTTTCAAGTGGAGGTTCTTCAAAACGGATTGAGAAAAAAAGCGGCGGAAACGGTCAAACTTTCCGCCAAGGGAGAGTTTGACAAGGCGCTCGCGTCGGCCGAAGAATATCGGAGTCAAATCCGGAGAGAAGAAAGGAACGCCGAGGAAGCCGTCGAAATCGCCCGACAAATTTTAGCCGGTAAATCGGCGGAGCCCGCTTCCTTTTTGAAGCGCAAGGAAGTCGCGGACTATTTGGAGATTTCCGCGGACGCGCTAAGAAATTGGGAGCGAAACGGTTTGCTTTGGGTAAAACGGAAACAAAACGGATATCGCGCTTACTCGAGCGACGACGTCAAGCGTTTAAAAATGATTCGCGCGCTCCGTTTGGCGAACTATTCGTTGGAAGCGATCCTGCGAATGTTGAACGCTCTGGAGCGGAACCCGCAAATCGATATGAAGCGGGAACTGAACGCGCCTCGACCGGACGCGGATATCGTCTCCGTTTGCGATCGGCTGCTTGCGTCGTTGCGAGACGCGGAGAAAAACGCCGAAAAAACGATCGATTTAATTTTAGCGATGAAAAAGAAATTTTCTTAACCCTCCATTATAACACCAACCTTTTCTTTGTCGTTATGATAGTAGCGCGACGGCGACATTACAACAACGAAAGGATAAAGGTGAATAAAATGGAGCGAGCGCAAAATCGTTGGAAAAGAAGGACTGCGCTTTTTCTTGGCGGGCAAGCGATCACGTTGTTCGGCTCGACGATCGTGCAAATGGCGATCGTTTGGCATGTAACGTTGAAAACGTCGAGCGGAGGTTGGGTCGCCGCGTTTACGATAGCCGCTTATCTGCCGCAATTTTTGATTTCTTTTTTCGCGGGCGTTTGGGCCGACCGGTATGATCGCAAAAAGCTGATCATTCTTGCGGACGGAGTAATCGCGCTCGCGACGCTTATGATGTTTTGGGCGATCCCTAGAATTTCCTCGGAGCCCCTAATGTTAACCGCTTTGCTGGCGACGTCGATTATCCGTTCCTTGGGGGCGGGCGTTCAGACGCCGGCGGTCAACGCGGCGACGCCGAGCCTTGCGCCGGAGGAAAATCTAGCGCGAGTCAACGGGATTAACGCGACGCTGCAGTCGATCGTTCAGTTTGCGGCGCCGGCGGTCGCGGGCGCGGTATTGTCGACGGGAACGTTTCGCTCCGCGCTTTTGATCGACGTCGCGACGGCGCTTCTCGGCGTCGGCTTGTTATCTTGCGTCGTCTTGCCGAAACAGGAGGCGGTTAAGGAGAACGCGTCGGTTTGGGCCGAGATGAAAGCGGGAATCGCTTATTCGTTTTCGGATAAGACGATCGGAAAAATTCTGACGGTTTACGGACTGTGGATACTGTTGTCCGTTCCCGCCGGATTTATGGCGGCGCTGCTGGTTAGTCGTGCGTACGGCGGCGGTTATTGGCGTTTGACCGCCGTCGAACTCGTCGGTTTTGCGGGAATGGCTTTGGGCGGCGCGGCGATGGGAATTTGGGGAGGCTTTAAGAGTCGGGTAAAAACGTTGGCGGTCGGACTGTTGGTCGTCGGCGCGACGACGGTCGTTATGGGGACGGCGCCGTATTTCCTTCTTTACCTTGCGGCGACCTTTGCGTATAGCGTCGCCGTCGCCGTAACGCAAACCGCCGTTATGACGCTCGTGCAAGAAAAGGCGGAGAGCGCGACGCTGGGCCGCGTCTTCGGTGTAATGGGCGCGATGTACTCGGGATTCCTTCCTTTGGGGATGGCGATCTTTGGGCCGCTTGCGGATATTGCGCCGTTGCAAGCGATTATCGTTGGGAGCGGCGTCGCGCTTATTTTAACGACGCTTGGCTTGCGAGCAAAAAACGACTTGAATTGCTAGAGCGGCAAATCGTCTTGAAATCGTCGCGGCGGCTTGATTTTCCGATCGCCGTCGCGTATAATACTGGGAACCTAAGGGTCCGCGACGATTGGGACTCTTTTTAACGCTTTTATTCAAACGAGGTGCGATAATGAAAAAATGGCTCGCGATTTTCGGCGCGCTGTTGCTCGGCGCGGCGACGGTCGGAACGGCGAACGCGGACGACGCGGCGGCGAAAACAAACGAAAACGAAAAAACGACGCAAATTTTGTTCGTCGGGAACAGTTACACCTATTTTAACTCGTTGAACGGCGCCGTCGAGACTATGCTGAACGTTTCGAACGTTCCGGCGAAAGCGGTTCGCAACGCGCCGGGCGGCTGGCGTTTGCGTCAACATTTCAACGGCGAAGTTCCGAAAAACGGGAAGTTCAAGCCGACTCCGGACGTTTTGAAGACCGCGCCTTGGGATTACGTCGTTTTGCAAGAGCAGAGCGCCGGAACGGTCAACGAACGCGAACAATATCTCGAATTCGGCGCGAAAATGGCCGACTTGGCCCGCGAAAATTGCGCCGAAACGACCGTTTTGCTCTATCAAACTTGGGGCCGCTACGACGGTATGTTCGCCGGATACGGCGCCGACGACGCGAAAAAAGCGGAAACGATCGCCGCTTGGGAAAAACGTTACGATAAAAAAGCGGACGAAAAGATCGTCGCGGCGTTGAAAGACGGGATTCAAGGGGGCGTCGCCGCGTTGGCGAAGAAGAGCGGCGCGACCGTCGTTCCGGTCGGCGAAGCGTTCGAACGCGTTAAAAATGAAACGAAAATCGATCTTTACGCCGACGAAAAAGAGCAAAGACCGCACCATCCGAACGCGACCGGGACGTATATGGCCGCTTGCGTCTTCTTCAAGACGATTACCGGGAAGTCGCCGGTCGGCCTCTTCGCGAAATTGACCGAAGCGGGGAAAGCGCCGAAAGACGTCGCCGCGGAGAACGCCGCGACGCTCGAAAAGATCGCCGACGAAGTCGTTAAGAAATAACGTAAAATCGGTTTAACCGTTAACGTCGCCGACGTTTGACGGGCAAGAAATGGAAAACGCGTCGTCCGAGCGGGCGGCGCGTTTTTTTGTCGCTTTTTTAACGCCGTTTTGGGGAACGGCGCGTTTTTTCGCTTTTTCGGAGGGAAAACCCGATTCGCGAAACAACTTTTCGGCGGAAAACCGCGCGACGGCGAGCGTTACTTGTTCGCGTCGAGCAGGTCTTGGAGCGTCGCTTGCTTTTGGACGCCGCTCAAACGAGCGACGACTTCGCCGTTTTTGAAAACCAAAATTGTCGGAAGGGACGCGACGCCGAGTTTCGCGGCGACGTTCGGCGTTTCGAACGCGTTC
>JAFYQR010000170.1 GCA_017559825.1 Thermoguttaceae bacterium
AAGTTCGTGGTCTTGGAGGACGTTTCGGTCGCCCGTCAAATCGCCGAAGAACGCGCGAAACGGGAGCGCGAAGTCGAGTTGGCCGACGTTCAATCGCACGTTACGTTGGAAAACCTTTTCGAGCGGATGAATTCGTCGAAGCAACAAACGTTGAACGTTATCGTTCGCGCCGACGTTCGCGGTTCGATCGAAGCGATTCGCAAGGAAATGGGCAAGCTCGACCACCCGGAAGTCAAGGTCAAGATTTTGCAAGCGTCGGTCGGCGGCGTTACCGAGGCGGACGTGCACTTGGCGGACGCGTCGGACGCGATCATCGTCGGGTTCAACGTCGTTCCGGACGAAGGCGCTCGCGCGTTGGCCGAAAAGAAAAAGATTCAGGTGCGCCGTTACGACGTCATTTACAAGCTGACCGAAGATATCCGCGCCGCGCTCGAAGGCATGTTGAAACCGATCGAGCAGGTGAAGGAACTCGGGCGCGCGTTGGTGCAACGAGCGTTCAACATCAGCCGCGTCGGAACGATCGCCGGTTGCCGCGTTATGTACGGCGTTATCGAGCGCGATTGCCGAATTCGCGTCATTCGCGACAGTCGGATCATCGGCGACTATCAGCTCGACACCTTGAAGCGCGAAAAAGACGACGTCAAGGAAGTGCACGACGGGTACGAATGCGGCATGAAGTTGAAGAACTTCAACGACGTCAAAGAAGGCGACGTGCTCGAAGCGTACAAGATCGAAGAGGTCGCCCGCACGTTTTGAGCCTGAGCGTCGAACCGACCGCCGCGGTTCTTGACCGCGGCGGGGCGGCGCTTGCGGCGAACGCGAATTTGAGTCGAGGTTTTCTCGCGACGCGGGAAAAATTCGTTTAAATTCGCGTTTTTTCGTCGAAACGACGTCGGCGATTTCGACGAAAATAAGTTCTGCGTCAAGCGATTTTAACAACGACAACGATTAAGCGGAATAAAGGAGAAACGATGGCTTCCCGAAGAACGTTAAAAGCGGCCCAAGCGATTCGCGAGGTCGTCGCGACCTCCCTCTTGACGGACTTGAAGGATCCGCGCGTCGAAACGACGACGATCACCAAGGTCGAAGTTACGCCCGACATGCGCAACGCGAAGGTCTTCTTCACGATTCTCGGCGGCGAAGCGAAGGAACGCTTGGCGTTGAAAGGGTTGCAAAGCGCCGCCGGTTACTTGCAACAAAAATGCGCGAGGCGAATCGACGCGCGTTACACGCCGAAACTTTCGTTCGAAGTCGACGAAGGTCTTAAGAACCAAATCGAAGTTCTGCGCATTCTCGCCGAAGTCGCCGAAGAACGACGAGCGAAAGAGGCGGCCGAAGCCGGGATCGACGAGGACGACGAGTTCGAAGACGAAGAGGAGTTCGAAGAAGACGACGCGGCGGACGAAGACGAGGACGCCGACGAAACGAAGACGAACGCTTGATCGCGCTCTCGTCGACGGCGAGCAAACGCTCGGGCGTCGAGGGAACATTTCGGGAACGCGTTCGACGACGCGTCGGCGGCAAACGTAACCGAACGACGCGCCCGGTCGAGGCGCAACGAGGAAGCCGGAGAAAAAATGAGTTCGCGTCAAAAAGAATTGAAGAAAATTTATAAAAAACTGAAAAAACGTTATCCCGACGAGCCGGTCGTTTTAGCGCGCGATCGTAAGTTGCTCGAACATCTGGTTTTCGCGGTTTTTTTGGAAAACGCGAAACGCGAGACGGCTTGCGCGGCGTTCGACGCGATGGAGCGGTATTACATCGACTGGAACGAAATTCGCGTTTCGACCGCGAACGAAATCGTCGACGTCGTCGGCCCGATTCCGGACGCGACGCGCGTCGGCGAGCGGTTGCGTCGGTTTCTTCAATGGATTTTCGACGCGACGTATAAGTTCGATCTCGAAGACTTGCGAGCGCGAGGGCGCGACGCGGTCGTCGAATTTTTGAAAACGGTGCCGTTTTCGACGCCTTTTATGAACGATTACGCGGCGCTGTTTGGATGCGGCGAGGGTTCGCTTCCGCTTTCCGAGGGCGCGATGCGGGCGCTGCGGCTTCTTGATTTCGTCGTCGTTTCCGCCGACGGACGCGAGATCGTTCCGGAGCTCGACGGCGCGTTCGAAGGGGACGAGGCGCTCGATTTCTTCTTTGCGTTGCACGAACTCGGCGCCGAAATGTTCGACGACGAGCGTCGCGCCGACGCGCTGAAGTTCTTGCGGTCGCTCGACGCGGCGGTCGACGAGCGTTCTTGGAAGCCGTTCGTCGAACCGACCGGGCCGACCGATCCGCGCGAGATCGCTCGTTTGGTCGCGAAGCAAGAGAAGCGGCAAAAACGCGCCGCGACGCCGCTCATCGATGAAATCGACATGCTCGACGACGCGATCGAGTCGGACGATTTGGACGGCGAGGACGATCTGTTGGCGAAAGACGTCGACGACGGATACGGCGAAACGTTCGGCGCGGAGGCGGCGCGTTCCGACGACGACTCCGTCTTCGGCGTTCCGAAAAAACGGACGCGCAAAGGAGCGTCCGGAGAAGACGCGACGCCGCGAAACGAGGCGGCTTATTCTGATTTTTACGGAAACGGCGAGCGCGATTTGTTTTCGTTTGCGGAGACTCCGGAAAACGACGATGAAAAACGAAGCGTCGCGAAGCCGAAGCGCAAACGTCGAGGTTGCGAAGAAGCGGACGGCGATTTCGACGGCGTGTCGGACGACGAAGCGGCGGGAAAAGCGCGTAAAAAACGCTCCGCCGACGACGCGAAATCGGAGAAAAAGGAAGCGAAAAAGTGCGCGAAAAAGTCGACCGCTAAAAAAGAAGCGAAAGGCGGCGACGAGAGCGCGGACGACGCGGGCGGCGAAACCGTCGCTAAAGCGAAAACGCGAACGAAACGCGGCGCGAGTAAAGACGAACCGAGCGGCGACGCCTAAGGTTCGGTAGAACGGCGTTTAACGAACGACGCGCTGCTGCGGCGCCGAGCCTCGCGCTTGGGGAAAACGCGGCGTCGCGGCGAAACGCGTTGAATTAATTGGATATTTTTCTTTTTGGCGAGGAGATTCTAATGGCTGGGCATTCCCACTGGGCCGGTATTAAACACAAAAAAGCGTTGATCGACGCGAAACGCGGAAAACTGTGGAGCAAATTGGCGAAGGCGATCATCGTCGCGGCGAAGCAAGGCGGCGGCAATCCCGACGAAAATATCCGACTTCGCGCCGCGATCGACGAGGCGAAAGCGGTTAGCCTTCCGAAAGAAAATATTATCCGAGCGATCAAACGCGGCACTGGCGAACTCGATCCGGTCGAACTCGAAGAAGTGTTGTACGAAGGGTACGGCCCGAACGGCGTCGCGGTCATGGCGGCCGGTTTGACCGACAATCGCAATCGCACCGCGCCGGAAATTCGCAAGATTTTCGAAGTTTGCGGCGGCAAAATGGGCGCGTCCGGCTGCGTCTCTTGGAACTTCGACAAAAAGGGCGTCGTCGAGATTCCGGTCGACCAAAAAGGCGAGGAAGAGATGATGGAGCTTGCGATCGAAGCGGGCGCCGACGACGTGACGACGAACGAAGATTCGTATGAAATCTTCTGCGAACCGGAAGCGTTCGACGGCGTGCTCGCGGCGTTCGAGCAAGCCGGCCTCCATCCGGAGCACTCGGAAATTTCGTACGTTCCGCGCGACTCGATGGAAATCAAAGACCTCGAAACCGCGAAAAAAGCGATGAAGTTGATGGACGCGCTCGACGAGCACGAAGACATTCAAAAAGTTTCCGCCAACTTCGTTATCGCGCCGGAAATTTTGGCGCAACTCGAAGACTGAGCGAACGCGGGCGTCCGTTTCGAGAGGCGGAAGCGCGACTCGAAACGGACGAGCGAGAGCGTCGGCGAGCGTCGGCGTTCTCGCGTCGATTCGACGGCGAGCGGCGCGACGTTCCGCACTGTCGAACGCGGAACGGGCGGTCGTTGGTTCGTCGATTTTTTGTTTTTTTTGATTTTTTCTCGCGCCGTCGATTCGATGCCTTCTCGCGACAACAAAAAGCGTTGCGTTTCCGCGCCGGCGGTTCCTTATTTTATCGCCGTCGCGTTTGGAATTTGGGCGGACGCTTGTTTTTCTCCCGACGGTCTTTTTTGGGCGGCGCTCGCTGTCTTGGCGGCGTCGGCGAGTTTCGCGCTTTTTCTCGGCGATCGGCGTCGGCGGCGTCGCGAATCGAACGGCGATTTCGGCGAAATTGCGTTTGCGGCGAACGAACCGAACGGCGAAGGCGGCGAGTCGGCGGCGTTTGGGCGTTTTAGCGAAAGCGGGAAAACGGAAAAGCTTGAAGAGCGCGTCGAGCCGAACGCCTCGGCGTTTTGGGACGCTTGGCTCGAACGCGCCGACGACGAGAAACCGGATAATCGGAGCGAAAACGGAGGCGTCGCGGCGGAGTCGCAAGATTGGAACGACGCGTTGCGGCGTTTTTTGACGGAAAAGCGGCGTCGCGGAGCGTCTCTCGTCGGCGCGGCGCGTTTTGAGAACGGCGGCGAAGACGTTGGAATTGAAGGAATAGGCAAAGCGGGTAAGAAAGAACGCGGCGAAAGCGAGCGGCTTCTTTTCGACTTTGAGGGATTCGACGAGTTTAGCGTTTGGGACGGCGCGGCGTTTTCCGGCGTCGAGCGAACGGACGACGAGAAACCGACCTGCGATTCGGCGGCTTGGCGGGCAAAGTTGCGGACGAACGCGGCGCAAGTCGGTCGGCTCGGACGCGATCGGGCGCTTGCTTGGGCGCGGACGCTTCCTTGGCGAATCGTTTGGGCGGCGGTCGCGGTCGCCGCGCTGGCCGGTTGGCGGCACGACGCTTATTTCAACGTTTTTTCGGAGCGCGAAATCGCTTTTTTCGTTCCGGAAGGAGGCGGAACTCCGGCGACGTTGGAGCTTCAAACGACGTCGACGCCGGTTCTTTACGCTCGCGACGAGGCGACCGGAGCGCGGTTCGGCGAGAGCGAAACGACGGCGTTCGAAGCGCGGGTTTTGCGAGCGAAAAACGGCGGGGTTTGGGAGGAGTTCGACGGTCGAATCGCGGTTTCGGTCGACGGCGACGCGACTTTTTTGCAAATCGGCGACGCGATTCGCGTCTCCGGCAAGCTGTCGCGTCCGGCGAAAATCGGGAATCCGGGGGAATACGACCGCCGTTATTCTTTGCGCGCTCGGCGTATTTTAACGCGATTGGCGGTCGGCGGGCCCTCCGACGTCGAGCTTTTGCCGGAATCGGAGCCCCGTTCTTGGGCGATTCAAGTCGCGAGAGCGTTGGAATCGGTTCGTCTGCGCGCCGCTCGAACGCTGACCGACGAGCTTTCGCCGAAAAACGCCGCCGTCGCGTCCGGGATGACGTTCGGGTTTCGCAACGGAATCGACGACGAGACGAACGAGACTTTCCGCGCGACCGGGACGATTCACTTGCTGTCGATTTCCGGGCTGCACGTTTCGTTGGTCGCGGCGGCGTTTTGCGTTCTTTTGCGCTGGACGGGCGTTTCGGCGCGTTGGGTTTCCGTCGCGACGGTCGGCTTCGTTCTCGTTTATTTGGGGCTGACCGACATGCGGACGCCGGTGTTGCGAGCGACGCTTTTGATCGCGATCCTTTGCGGCGGCGTTATTTTGCGGCGACGAGTCGTTTCGTTGAACGCGCTGGCGACGGCGGCGATCGCGCTCCTATTTTGGAACCCTTGCGAGCTTTTCCAACTGGGCGCGCAACTTTCGTTTCTAGCGACCGGCGTTTTTCTTTGGTCGAGCCGAGGAAACGTTCGCGATAAAGGCGAGTCGGCGACGGCGAGGCTAGCGGCGGTTCGAGAGCGTCGCCGAACGCTGACGACGGCGGCGAAAAGCGGGGAATCGGCGGACGGCGCCGAGTTTGACGAAAACGCGCACCGCGAAGAAAACAAAGGACGGGCGCGGCGGCGTCGAGCGTTGAAGTCGGCGGCGAGGCGGAGTCGGCGGGCGGTTTTCGGGAAATTTTGGGCGTTGACGAAGGTCGGCGCGGCGATTTGGGGCGTCGGAACGCCGTTGATTTTGAACGCGACGAACCTGCTGACGCCGGTCGCGATTCTGGCGAACCCGATCGTTTGGGGCCCGGCGACGGTCGCGCTTTTGTCGGCGCTCGCGCTCGCGGCGTTCGGTACGCTCCGCTCGTTCGGAGGCGATTTGGCGGCGGCGACCGGGTTCGGATTC
>JAFYQR010000171.1 GCA_017559825.1 Thermoguttaceae bacterium
CGCTCCGCCGCGACCGTTCGAACGACGACGCCGGAAGCGCTCTCCGTCGGGAGCGTTCAAGCCGGGCGCGGGGCCGCGTTCGCCGCCGCTCGTCGCGTCGGTTCGTTCGCCGTTCCGTCCGTCGTTTCGTTCCGAGTTTTCCTCGGGAAATCTCATCCGTTCGTCTTCCGTTCCAGGTTGCAAAATCAAGGCGTTCGCTTCGACGTTAAAATCCGCCGAAGCGCTAAAGTCGACGCGCAAAACGGCGCCGCGACGTTCCGAACCGACGCCGAAACGTCAAATCGGCAAAGCGAACGCGCCCCAGCGAAGCGCGCTCGCCGTTTCCGCTCGTCGAATTAAGCGAAATACTCGACGGCGTTTTTGAAAATCGCGAACCCGTCGCCGACTTTCGTCGCGAAATCGGGGTCGTTTTGACAACGCGTCCAGTCCGGACGTTGCGTTTTGTCGAGATGGCGTTCCGGGTGCGGCATCAAACCGAAAACGCGTCCGGTTTCGTCGCAGACGCCGGCGACGTCGCGAACGGCGCCGTTCGGGTTGTTCCCCGCCGCGTAACGGAGCGCGAGTCGGCCTTGCGCTTCGAGCGAGTCGAGAACCGCCGCGTCGCGTCCCATAAACTTCCCTTCGGCGTGCGCGATCGGGAGATACATCTTATCGACGCCGCGGAGGAAAACGCACTTGTCGCTCTTGACTTCCAAATGCGCCCAACGGTCGACGTAAACGCCGCTGTCGTTCCAAGTGAGGGTCGCCGGGGCGCCGATTTCGTCGTCCGCGACGAGAATACCGCTTTTGATCAAGATTTGGAAGCCGTTGCAAATCCCCAAGACGAGCTTGTCGGCGTCTTTGAAACGGCTAACCGCGTCGAAAAGGCGCAAACGAATCTTCGACGCGAGAACTCGGCCCGCCGCGACGTCGTCGCCGTAGCTAAAGCCGCCCGGGAAGCACATAATTTGGAAACGGTCGATAATCGACGGGTCTTCCAGGAGGCGGTTGACGTGAATCCGCTCGGTCGTCGCGCCGGCCAATTCAAACGCGTAGGCGGTTTCGTAATCGCAGTTCGTTCCGGGCGCTCTTAAAATCAATACGTTCGGTTTCATTGTTATTCGCTACCGTATGCTATTCTATTTCGATTTTTCAATCGTTTATTTCATTTTTTCAATCTTTTACGAACGAAACGCGCTCTCCCGTTTTATCGTTTTGTCCTTATTAATTAATATAAGGGGAAAACGGGCGCGCTCGACGAGCCGACGCGCAAACGCCGACTCGCCTTTTTCGCTCGCCGTCCGACGCGATCAGTCGGCGTACCAGCCGCCCAAATCGAACGGTTTTTGCCAACGACGTTTCAGGTCGGCCAAATCGCCTTGAACCGCGACCGCGCCGTCGGCGCCGAAGATCGTCAACTCCGGCTTTTCGACGACTTTCCCAATCGGCGCGAACGGAACCTTCGCTTCGCAAAGGATTCCTTCGAACGCGCAGCTCTTTTCGACCGGAACTTCGATCAGGAAGCGCGAGTTCGACTCGGAGAAGAGCTTCCAATAATCGTCGACGTTTTCGACGCCCGGAAGCGTCGTCGATTCGCCGTCCGTCGCCGCGAGTTTGATCGCCGCCAACGAAATTTCGGCGCCCAAGTTCCCGGCGAACGCGCTTTCCGCCGCCGCGACGGCGAGACCGCCTTCGCTGAGGTCGTGCGCGGCGCGGATAAGACCGCTTTGAATCGCCTTGTGAACCGCGACGTAAGTCCGTTTCGCGACGTCGACGTCGAGCGTCGGAACTTGCCCGCCGACCCAGTTTCGGACGAGCGAAAGGTGCGAACCGCCGAGTTCGCGCTTCGTGGCGCCGACCAAATAAAGGGCGTTTCCGGCTTCCTTCAAGTCCATCGAGACGGCCTTGGAAACGTCGTCCATTTGCCCCATCGCGCTGATAAGCAAGGACGGCGGAATCGCGATCGGCTCTTCGCCTTCCGGACGGAACTCGTTGTTCAGCGAGTCTTTACCGCTAATGAACGGCGAACCGAACGCGACCGAAACGTCGCGGCAAGCCAACGCGGCGCGAACCAGCGAGCCGAGAACTTCCGGCTTGTCGGCGTTCCCCCAGCAGAAGTTGTCGAGAATCGAAATCGTCGTCGGGTCGGCGCCGACCGCGACGGCGTTGCGCGTCGCTTCGTCGATGGCGGAGGCGGCCATCCAGTAGGCGTCGTAGTCGCCGTAGTTCGGGTTCATCCCGTTCGAGACGATCAAACCGCGGCGGCTAGTCAAGCGCGGACGCAAAACGGCGGCGTCTCCCGGGCCGTCGCATTCGACGCCGACGAGCGGTTTCAAGACGCTTCCGCCTTGAACTTCGTGGTCGTATTGACGAATCGCCCAGTGCTTGCTCGCGACGTTCAGCGAGCCGAGAATCGCCTCCAAGTCGAGCGTCGCCGGGGTTTTGCCGCTTTCCTTGCCGCAGCAGGGGCAAGCGACCGTCTTCGAAACGGCGGTTTGGCCCGGGAGTTCGACGCCTTCCGGTTTGACCGTAATCGGTTCGACCGTCGGGACTTCGTAAACGGCTTTGCGAATCACCGGCGGGCGGCCGTCGTGCATGAAGGACATCGCCAAGTCGGCGACCGTAACGCCGTCGTATTTCAGGACGAGGCGGCCGGTCGGCTTGAATTCGCCCAAAACGATCGCTTCGACGTCTTCGCTTTCGGCCAACGCTTTGAGTTCCGGCCACTTGTCTTTCGGAACCGAGAAGACCATTCGTTCTTGCGCTTCGCTGATCCACATTTCGGCGTAAGAAAGGCCTTCGTATTTAAGCGAAATCGCGTTGAGGTCGACTTCGGCGCCGATTTTTTCGCCCATTTCGCCGACCGCGCTCGAGAAGCCGCCCGCGCCGCAGTCGGTAACGGCGCTGTAAAGGCCGCGATCGCGCGCTTCAAGCATCACGTCGAGGATTTTCTTTTCTTCGATCGCGTTCCCGATTTGAACCGCGCCGCCGGAGAGCGTTTCGCTTTCGCTCGTCAGTTCCGCGCTGCTGAAGGTGGCGCCGTGAATCCCGTCGCGACCGGTGCGACCGCCCATCGCGACGATGAGGTCGCCGACTTTCGGTTCTTTGAACGACTTGTCGACCGGAATCAACCCGACGTCGCCGCAGTAAACCAACGGGTTGCCGAGGTAGCGTTTGTCGAAGAAGATCGAGCCGTTGACGGTCGGAATGCCCATTCGGTTGCCGTAGTCGCGGACGCCGGCGACGACGCCCTTAATGACGCGGCGCGGGTGAAGGACGCCGTTCGGCAGCTCGTTCGGGTCGAATTGCGGCGGAGCGAAGCAGAAAATGTCGGTGTTGCAGATCGGTTTCGCGCCGAGGCCGGTGCCCATCGGGTCGCGAATGACGCCGCCGATCCCGGTGTTGGCGCCGCCGTACGGCTCGAGCGCGCTCGGGTGGTTGTGCGTTTCGACCTTGAAGCAGACGTTGTATTCGTCGTCGAACTTGACGACGCCCGCGTTGTCGGCGAAGACGCTGACGCAGAAGTCGTCGGCGCCGAGGTTTTCGCGGATTTTAACGGTCGCGCCGAAGATCGTTTCCTTCAGCATGTTCTCGAAGAAGATTTCGCCTTCCGGGCCGCTATAGGAAATACGACCGGCGAGCGTCTTATGGCTGCAGTGTTCGCTCCAAGTTTGCGCGATCGTTTCGAGTTCGACGTCGGTCGGGTCGCGGTCGAGGTCTTGGAAATGCTTTTGAATCGTTTGCATTTCGACGAGCGACAGATAGAGCTGGCCTTGCTTGCTGAGCGTTTCGAGCTCGGCGTCGCTCATCGAGCGAATCGCGACCGTCTTGAGCTCGAACTTGTACGGCGAGCCGACTTGCAACGAGTCGAAGCCAAGTTCGTCGAACGCGACTTGCTCGATCGCGTCGTTGGCGAGGAGTTTGCGGGCGAGGCGTTCGATTTCCGCCGCGTCGACGCCGTCGATCCAATATTTCTTGAAGGTGCGAACCGCTTCCGGCTCGATTCCAAAATCGGCGGCCGTTTGGCGCGCGGCGTCGGCGACGACGTCGGTAACGCCCGGTTTCGGGAGGACGTAAACGATTTTACCGGTTTTGCCGGCGAGCGACTCGGCGAGAACCGCGTCCCCGACGACGCCGATCGAAGCGCGTTCGACGACCGGGTCGGCGAGCAAGCGCGACGCGAGCGTTTCGACTTGTTCGCGGCTCAAATCGCCTTGAAGGAGATATCCGCGAGCGAAGCCCAAGGTCAAATTCGGCGAAAAACCGAGGTCGGCGGCGTCCGCGACCGTTTCCGTTCCAACGACGTCGGGCAATCCCGGCGCGGCAAAAATGTCAACTTCCCAAAGCATCTCGTTTCTTCTTCGTTTCCTTCAAAAAGGTTAAAATGGATTCCCGGTCGTTCTCCTTCAAGAACGATTTCCAAAGAACAATCTTCTCTTCCAAGCGCTCGAGAGCGTCGAGCGTCGCGGCGCGGTTCGAGCCGAAAATCTCGACCCAAACGTCGGGCGCCCCTCCAGCTAATCGGGTAACGTCGCGGAAACCCGTTCCGGTAAAAAGGAGTTCCTCCGTCGGGACGACGCTCGCCGTCAAGACGGACGCAAGGTGCGGCAAATGACTCGTCCGCGCCAAAATTCGGTCGTGTTCGTCCGCCGACGTTTCGACGACCGTCGAGCCGAGCGCTTCCCAAAACGCGCGAACGGCTGCGACGGCGGACGCTTTCTCTCCGGCGACGCAACGCGAAATCTCGCCGTTTAAACCGGTTTTAACGGCCGCGCCGGTTGCGCCGTTTTCCTCGACTTGCGCGACTTCGACGACTTTGCCGTTTTCGACGGTTTTAACGGCGGATTCCGAAATCGCTTCCCCGCTCTCAAGGGCGACGCGACGGTCGGCGGCGCTCTCCCAAGGCGTTAAAATCGTTAATTTCCCTCTAAAAAGGTTGGCGGTCGCGAACTCGACGCCCGATTTATCGCTTCCGGCGATCGGGTGCGCGGCGACCGACTCGATTCGCGCGCCGCTCGGACGCTCCGGAGGCGCCAACAGCGCGTCGACCGTTCGAACAAAATCGCTTTTGACGCTTCCGACGTCGGAAAGCAAAAACGACCGCCCGGCGAACGCGTCGACGCCCTTCTCGGCGCAAATCTCTCCGCAAACTCGGCAAAAATCCCGCAAAACCCGCAAATTCGTCTCGACCGGCGCCGCGAAAACGATTTGCGTCGTCCCTTGCGTCCCGGCCCCGAGTTCGAGCGCTTCCCGCCAATCGGTCGCGAACGCGTCGACGGCGCCCAACTCGACCGCGCGGCGCAATTTCGCCTCCGAGCGTCCGAAGCCGATTATCTTCCCGCCGACGCCCGCTTTCTTCGCCGCCAAGCCGACCGAGCCGCCGAGAAGCCCGACGCCGACGACGATCGTTTGCGCAAAATCTCGCTGCATTTATCCTTCAATCCAACCAACAATCAAAAACCAAACGTTTTTCGACCGTTTCAACCGTTTTCAACGCGACTCGGCGCCCGCAAAACCGGCGCGATCGGCAAAATCCGCCTCCAACGTCCCCAAACGCCGCTTAAAAACAGTCGGCGCGTAAAAACGGCCTAAATTATTATAACCGATAGAATTTCCGCGTCAATTCGTTTCGACGCGCCGCGCCCCGATAATTCCCGATTCGGCGCGATTTTTTTGCTCGTTTCGGCCTGACGGTTACAAACGATTCGATCCGTAAAACCGGCCGCCCCGCTCGACGAGATTTCTTCGTCGGTTTTTGGAAAAAAATCGAAAAAGCGTTTGCAAAGCGAGCGCGTTTCCTTTATAATAAAGGGGATGTTTCGCGAGCGGCCCTTTGCGGTCGCTCAAACCGCGTTTCGCAGCCGTTTTACCGGCGCGACGCTAATTTCCGTTATTATCCGCTTTATCGGCGCGACCGTCAAAGTCGACGTTCGCGCGCTTTCGAAGGAACCGAACCCATGCGACGACGAGAATTTTTGACCTACTCCGCGGCGACCGCGGCCGCCCTTCCGTTCGCCTCCGCCCTTTCGCAACTCTTCGCGGACGACAAAGCCCCGAAAAAAATCCTCTACTTCTCCCGTTCCCAAGGGTTCCAACACGACCCGGTGAAGCTCGGCCCGGACGGCGAAAGCGTCTCCGACAAAGCGTTCAAACGGATCGCTAAAGACCTTGGCGTCGAAGTCGTTTGCACCAAAGACGGCGGCGTTTTCGACGGCGATCTCTCTCAATACGGCGCGATTATTTTCTACACGAGCGGCGACCTCGATAAAGACGGCGGAAACGACGGCGGCAAACCGATGACCGCGCAAGGCGTCAAAAACTTTTACGCGGCGATCCGCTCCGGCGTCGGTTTCCTCGGCTTCCACTCCTCGACCGACACTTGGCGCGGGAACACCGGCTACAAAGTCGACGCGTTCTTCGACCAACCGGAGTACATCCGTCTGCAAGGGGGCGAGTTCATCATTCACGGCGAACAACAAGAAGCGACCGTCGAAGTCGTCGACGACGTTCTTCCGTGGTCGAAGGGCAAAAAATCGTTCCGCCATCACGACGAATGGTACGCGAACAAGAATTTCGCGCCGGAAATGCGCGTTCTGATGTCGCTCCAAACCGCCGGCATGAAGAACAAAGACCACAACAAGTGCTACGACCGCCCGGCGTTCCCGTGCGTTTGGGCCCGCAAAGAAGGCGCCGGAACCGTTCTTTACTGCGCGTTCGGACATAAGAATTCGTTTTTTGAAGGCGATTTCGACGGTCTCATCGCCGACCTGACCCGCGCCGCGCTCGGTGAAATCGAAATTTCGACCGAACCGAACCTCAAAACGTCGTGCCCGGGCGCCGACATGCTCCAAAACGACTGGCTCGGCCGCGGCAACGGCGAAAAATATTGAAAAACGACGCGTTAAATCATTATCCCTTCGACGGCGAGACGCGGTTCGGTTCCGCTTTTGCTCGCGACTCGTTTCGCCGTCGATTTCGTCGTTTTTGCCATTATTAATTAATAAGGACGCCGCCGCGGCTAACTCGAGCGCCGATTCCCGTTAAATTCGGCGAATTTCGTTCGTTAGCCGCGCCGACGACGCCGATTTTATGCACTCGAACGCCGCCGAATCCGAATATTTCAACACCGCCGACTTTTTGCGCCGTTTCGCCGCCTCCATGCCGGACGCGATCGCCGTCGCGCAACCGCTTTACGAAGGCCGAAGCAAACGTCCGCTCCGCGACCCGGCGGGCAAACGCGTTTACTCGACGCTGACTTTCGCCGAACTCGACCGCGACTCCGACCGAATCGCCGCCGCGCTCCAACGCTCCGGCGTCAAACCGGGCGACCGGCTCGCACTGATGGTTCGGCAAGGCGTCGACTTCGTTTCGCTCGTGTTCGCGTTGTACAAAAGCGGCGCCGTTCTCGTCCTGATCGATCCCGGGATGGGTATTAAGAGAATGCTCGCTTGCCTGCGCGACGCCGAGCTCGACGGTTTCGTCGCGATTCCGCAAGTCCAAGCGGCGCGCGTTTTCCTCCGCCGACGTTTCCCGAAAGCGAAAAAGAACCTAACCGTCGGGCGACGTTGGTTTTGGCGCGGGCTTTCGCTCGACAAAATCCGCCGCGAGCCGTTCGTTCGCGCCGCCGACCCGAAGCGCCGACTCGACGACGCCGCGGCGATCATCTTCACCAGCGGCAGCACCGGCGTCGCCAAAGGCGTTTTTTACTCGCATCGCATGTTCAAAACGCAGGTCGAGGAAATCTCGAAGCGGCTCGACGCGAAACCGGGCGGCGTCGACTTGGTCGGCTTTCCCTTCTTCGGCCTCTTCGACGCCGGAATGGGGGCGACGGCGGTCATTCCCGATATGGACTCGACTCGCCCGGCGACGGTCGACCCGCGTCTTTTCCTCGAATCGGCGGACGATTGGCAAATCACTCAAGCGTTCGGTTCTCCGGCGCTTTGGAACCGCGTCGTCGACTATTGTCTCCAAGAAAAGCGGATCATTCCGACGCTCAAGCGCGCCGCGATCGCCGGAGCGCCGGTTTCGTTCAAGCTCCTTGAAAAATTCCGACGCGTTTTGCCGCCGGACGCGAACATTTTCACCCCGTACGGCGCGACCGAATCCCTTCCGCTCGCGATGATCGAGTCTCGCGAGGTTCTCGAAGAGACGGCGGCGAAGACGCGGCGCGGCGCCGGAATTTGCGTCGGACGCTTCTTCGACACGATCGATCGGCGCGTTTTGCCCGTTACCGACGCCCCGATTCCGCGCTTAGAGGACGTCGAAACGCTCGGTCGCGGCGAAATCGGCGAACTCCTCGTCTCCGGCCCGCAAGTTTCGCCTCGATACGTTACTCGCGTCGAAGCGAACGACTTGGCCCTTGTTTTCGATAAAGACGGCAAACTTTGGCGCCGCGTCGGCGACGTCGGCTACATCGACGACCAAGACCGTTTTTGGTTCTGCGGGCGGAAGTCGCACCGCGTCGAAACCGCCGCCGGACCGATGTTTACTATTCCTTGCGAAGCGATTTCGAACGAGTCGCCGAAGATTTACCGCTCCGCGCTCGTCGGCGTTCCGCTCCACGCCGATTACGTCGCTCCGGCGCAAATTTCGGAACGCGCGGCGGCGAACCGCGACCTTTGGCGCGAGCCGGTAATGGTCGTCGAACCGTTCCCGAACGCCCGCCCCGAAAACGAAGTCGAAGAAGAGCGGCTTTGCGCCGAAATTTTAGAACTGTTGGCCGCGAACGCGACGACGGCGGCGATTCGACGCGTTTTAATCTGCCCGGCGCTCCCGGTCGACGTCCGGCACAACGCAAAAATCAACCGCGAAGACCTCGCCGTTTGGGCCGCCGAACGGTTGCGCTAACGGAAAACCGCCGTTAAAATCGACGCGACCGGCAAAATCGAACGCTCGCTCCGTCTCCGCTTAGTCGACGGCAAGCGTCGCGAACGTTTAAAACGCCGTTCTCCCGAATCGCTTAACCGTTAAAATCGACGCGACCGGCAAAGTCGAACGCTCGTCGTTTGCCGCTTCCCAACGGCGAACGCTTCTTAATTCGCCGCAATCTCAACTAAATCGGTTAAAAATCTCTCCAACAAAGAAGCGCGAACAACGCCGGCGCCGTTCGCGCTTCTTATTATTAAGCGTTAAAATCCGCAAACTCCGCCGATTTCAACGCGTTAATCTTTTCCGCGTTTCAAAACTCGCCGTCAACCGCCGACGACCGAATCCGGGTCTTCCGCGTCCCCTTTTTGCTCGACCGTCGCCGGAACCAAACGCTCCGCGATCGATTGCGAATGTTCGACCAACGCCTTAATTTCCCGCGCCGCGACGGTCGCCGAGCGAATCGTTCCCGGCCCGCCGACGCACCCGCCTTCGCAAGCCATCGCTTCGACGAGGTTCCCCGGACAAACGCCGGTCGCGAACGTCCGCAACTTCCGAATTCCAACGGAGTCGAACCCGGCGACGCAAATCTTTTGAACGGCGATTTTATCGGCGTCTGGAACGCCCGTTTGCAACGCCTCGACCGCGGTTTCGACCGCCGTCGCGACGCCGCCCGGAACCGCGAAACCGCGTCCTTCCGCGCTCGCCGGAGCGGAAATCACCCGCGGTTCGACCGTCGAAACGTCGATCTTCGCCGCGACGAACGCCGCGTCCAACTCCTCGAACGTCAAGACGTAATCGAGCAACGCGTCTCGGGACGCTTCGACGCGCTTGGCGACGCAAGGCCCGATGAAAACGGTAACGCAATTCGGGTCGCGCCCCTTCGCGATTTCCGCCGTCAGCCGCGCCGGAGTCGAAGTTTCCGAAACGAACGGCATTAGTTCCGGCGCGTGTTTCGCCGCGACGTCGACGTAAGCCGGACAGCACGACGTCGTCATAAAGCGTTCGCCGCGCTTCATTCGTTCGATAAATTCTTCCGCTTCCAAGACGGTCGTTCGGTCGGCGCCCGCCGCGACGCCGATCGCGTCGTCAAAGCCGAGTTTCAGGAGCGCGGCCGTTATCTGTTCGAGCGTTCCGGAGAATTGCCCGACCAACGCCGGAGCAAACAACGCGACAAGTCGGCGAACTTGCGACTTTTCGCCGTTTTGTCCTTCGGCGCCGTCTTCGCCGTTTTGCCCGTTTTGTCCTTCTTGACAGTTCCCGACCTTCGCTTCGATGCGACGACGGCGCGCTTCGCCCAAAAGTTGCGCGACGTCGACGATTTGACTGCGATCCATCACCGCCCCGAACGGACAGGCGCGAGCGCAACGCCCGCAGGAAACGCAACGCGCCAAGTCGATTTCGGCGCGACCGTCCGCCCCTTTATGAATCGCGGCGACCGGGCAGGCCTCTTCGCAAGGAACGCGGACTTTAACGATCGCGCGGTACGGGCAAACCGCCGCGCAACGTCCGCACCCCTTGCACTTCGACGGGTCGACGACCGATTTCCCGTCGACGACCGAAATCGCGCCGAAGTTGCAGTTGACGAGACAGGGCCGCGTCAGACACCCTTGACAAACGTTCGTCGAGCGGTACCGCCCTTCGACGCAGCCTCGACAGGCGACGTCGGCGACGGTCAGCGTCGGCGGTTCCGGCTCGGTTCGTTCGAGCGCCCGCTTCGCGTATTCGGAGAGCGGTCGGAACTCGTCGTCGTCCTCGACGGCGAACCCGAGCGCGCTCAAGCAACGCAAACGCAGAATCGCCCGCTCTTTATAAATACAGCAACGATAAGGCGCTTCGGAGCCTTTCGGGCGCATCTCGAACGGCGTTCGGTCGATCGTTTCGACCAAGTCGCCGCGCCAAACCGCTTGAATCAGCCGCGTCGCGATCTCTCGACGCAAATACTGCGCCGCGTCGCGACGGTCGTTGACGCCGGTCGGAGGCGCGACGCGCTTCACGATTTTTTGAGTTTCGACGTTTTCGCCGGTTCCGACCGACGCGCCGTTGTTTCCAAGATTCGACTCCATCGCGCCCTTTCTTTTTAGGCATTCGGTAAAATCGTTCGTTGCATTCGCTAAAATTTCATCGAGCGTATCGCGCCGAAACCGCCCGCTTTTCGTCGCGGACGCTTCCGACGTCTCGAATTTAACACGCGTTCCGATTTTGTCAAGCGGCGCCCGCTCGACGCGCCGACGCGCTTTCAAAATTTTAGAACCCGCGACGCGTTCCGAACGCTCGAGAGGCTTTTTTACCGCGTCGCCGTCGAGCGAATCCGCCGCTTCGCCCCAATTTCCCCTTAAGTATATTAACGCCGCGCTCAATCGACGATCGAAACGACCGCCCCGATCGGGAGCAAAACGCTCAATTGCGAAATTTCGCGGTCGCTGAAAACGAACCCGCCGTTCTCCGAAATCGTTTGACCGACGAGCTCCGGCCGATTCGTCCCCTGCAGCCCGACGCCGCCGTCGAGCGCGATCCAAGCGGCGCCGAGCGGGTTTTCCGGCGAGCCTCCCGGAATCGAAATCGTTTGCCCGTTCGCGTCGACCGCGTCGCAATTCGGGTTCGCCAACTTCTCGACGACGCGAAAATCGCCGCGCAAATTCGCCGAACTCGCCGGAACTCCCAGCGCGAACCGACCGGCGTAAAGCCCGTTGAAACGGAGCGTTAGTTCCTTCTTCGAAATAGAAATTTCCGCCGACGCCGGCCCGCGAACCGTTTTCAACGACGTTCCGACCGGAAGCGGCGCGTCGTTCGCCAAACTCAGCCCGTTGATCGCGGCGAGCGTTTCCGGCGTCGTTTCGGTTCGCTCGGCGATCGTCGCGAGCGTTTCCCCTGTCGTCGTTTGCCAACGCGGTTCCAAAATCGCTTGCGCCGGATTGTAAAAAACCTCGAACGCCAACCGGTCGAGCGCCGCGTCGAGCGCCTTCGCGTCCTCGACGGAAAGCCGCGCTCCGCGCTCGTCCCGAATTCGATTCAACGCTTCAAAAACCGTTTTAATTTCCTCCGGAGTCGTCGCGGTCGAAGCGGCGGCCAACGCGGAACGCGTCTCGCTCGTTTCGTCGACCGCC
>JAFYQR010000172.1 GCA_017559825.1 Thermoguttaceae bacterium
CCTAGAACCGACGAACGAGCGAATCCGCGTCGATCCAACGCCGTTTCCGCGACGAAATCGTTTTCGCGCCGACGTTTTTCAAAATTGTTTCGCAGGTCGAGGTTTTTATGCCGACGTTCCTCAGTTTTTCGCGTTTCCCGTCGATTTTACTCGCTCTTTTGAGCGCGGGCGGGCTTTTCTTCGGGGCCGGCGAATCGCTTCGAGCGCAAGCTCCGACGTTCGGTTTTACCGCTCGCGTCGACAATAATGAAAACAACGATTCTTCGGCGCGCGTTCGCCGTCCGAGCCCCGCCGTTCGCAACGTTCCGACGTCGTCCGACGCGACTCCGACGCCTTCGGCGCGTCTTGAAACGCCCGCCGACGCTCGCTCGCAAGGAACGCGCTCGTCGCAAGCGGCCGAAATTTGGGCGGCTTTCCTCTTCGGAACGCCGAATCGCCCCGTTTCGTCGCCGAAATTTGCGTTCGCTCGCCGCTCCGAAGCGGAAGGTACGCGACGCGACGGCGCGTCCGTCGCCGCTTCGCTTCCGACCGACGCGCCGACGACGGTCGAACGCCTTCGTCCGCTCCCCCAATCGACGCGAACCGCCGAAACATCCCCGATCAAGTCTCTTTCGCAAACCGCTCAAACGCCGCGACCGATAAGCGACGAGGAGCTTGCCGCCGCCCGACGCCGCCGTCTTCGAGAGCTCGACGCGCTCCTCGCGGCCAGTCGTCCGGAAGAATATTCGCGCCGTCTCGCGCTAGCGAGCGCCGCCGCGGCCGTTCCGACGAAACCGTCGGAATCGCTCGACGTTCCGACGCTCGCCGAGCCGAAATCCGCGCTTGCTCCTAGTCGAGCCGAATTCGTCCGCGAAAACGCCGACGCGCCGTTCGACGCCGCCCGCGCCAACCGTTCGAAAATCCGCCAAGCGTCGGCCCTCGAACCGGCTCCGCTCGAACTCGCCGACGACGGATTCGCGGCCTTCGTTCTCCCGACTCGTCCGAACGCGCTGCGCCTTTCGCCTAACGTCTTCCTTTCGACCGATCTCGTTCGTCTTCCGAGCGCCGCCTCGCTCGACGAAACGCAAGAAAGCGCCAAAACGCCCGAGTCGCCGCGACCGCTCGCCGCCGAACGCCCGTCGTCTTCCGTCGAAACGCCGCTCTCGCAAGCCGTTCCGCTCGCCGAAGCGCCCGCCGAACCCGCCGCGTCAACCGACGTTCCGACGCTCCGTCCGACCGCGACGTTCGTCGAACCGCGCTTTTTGCCGACTCGCCCCTAAACGTTCTCGATTCCATGTCCGCCGCGCACCGTTTCCGTTCGCCGTTTCGCCGCGTTTGTCAACCGATTTTAACGGTCGCGACGATTTTTACTGTTTTAACGCTCGCCGCGGCTCGACTTTTCGCCGCCGAACCGACGCCCGAAGTCGCGCCGCCGCGTCGCGTCCTCGTCGTTTCACCGCCGATCTTCGACGACGCGCTGCAGCCTTGGATCAAACGTCGCCAAGCGCAAGGCTATCAAATTTCCAGACTTAGCGTCGCGGCGCGTTCCGGCGACTCGGTCGATTTTGGAATCAAAACGACCCCGATCGCGACGCCGGACGAGTTGCGCGCTCAAATTCGCCGTTTCGCTCTCGCTTCGCCCGGCCCCGAATCGGTCGCGGCGATTCTTCTCGTCGGCGACGGCGCTCCGACGCTCGACGCGCCGTTCGGTTGGCGCGACGTCGTTCCGGCGCCCCGTCTTTCGCCTCAAGTCGTTCAACTTTTCGGCTCGGAAGACCATCTCGCGACCGACTCGTTTTACTCCGATCTCGACGACGACGGCGTTCCGGACGTTCCGCTCGGTCGCTTTCCGGTCGAAACGCCCGCCGAGTTGACCGCGCTCGTCGAGAAAATCGCCCGATACGAAACCGCGTCGCCGGTCGGCGATTGGACGCGCAAAATCAACGTCGTCGCCGGGCCGAACGGTCTCGACTTAGGCGTCGTCGGTTCGTCCCCGGGCGACGCGAACGCCTCGTCCGCCGCGTTTTCCGGTTTGTCGTCTCTTGTCGACTCCGTCGTCGACAACATGTCGCGCCAACTTTTTTCCGAATTTTTACCGCAAGAATACGCAGTGTCGCTGACGCGTTGCTCGCTCAAAAGCGAATTTTGTCCTTATCCTCCTCAATTCGGCGAAACGTTTCTCGCTCGGGCGAACGAAGGCGCCCTTTTCCTCGTTTACCTCGGACACGGTCGCGTTTTCGGGCTCGATCGCTTAACGACCGAAGCCGGCGGCGATTACGGCGTTTTCGAAATCGACGACGCGCCTCGTTTGCGCTCGCCGAACGCCGCGCCGATCGCGCTCTTTTTCTCTTGTTACGCGGGCGCTTACGACGCGAACGAGCCATGTCTCGCCGAAGCGGTGGCGCTTTCGCCGAACGGCCCGGTCGCGGCGATCGCGGCAAGTCGTCGCGCGGCTCCTTACGGCATGTGCGTTTTAGGCTCTTCCCTTCTCGAAGCGGCCTTCAATAACGCCGACGACGACGCGCCTTCAACGCTCGGCGAACTTTTCCTTCGAGCGCAGCGTCAAACGCTTGCGGCGCCTCGAAACGACGCGCCGCCGCAAGATCAAGAAATCGAATTTCAATTCGACGACAAAACGCCGCCAATTTCAATTAAAGACGCGCAAACCTCTTTGCCGTCTTCGTTTAGCGAAACGCCCGACGACGCGATCGCTCGCGCCGAACGCCGAATCGCCGAAGAGCGCGGACGCGTCGCCGAAATCAACGCCGGCCTCGACCGCCTGAACGCTCGCCTCGAACGGAGCGCTCGGGAAGCGAAACGTCGTCGCGACGCCGTGTCGTTTCGCGAAACGCTCGACCGCGCCGCCAAGATTTTCGACCCGACGGCGAGCCGCCTCGACGATCAGCTCGAAGATCACGTCGCGCTCTTTAACCTTTTCGGCGACCCGCTTTTACGCGTCAAATTCCCGGAAAGTTGCGCGGTCGAAGCGCCGGAAATCGTCTATTCGACGCAGACGTTTCCCGTTTCCGGCGTCGTCCCTAACGCGACAAACCGTCAAACGACCGTTCGCGTCGAACTTTTGCTCGCCGACTTTCGTTCTCCCATCGCTAAACCGCGCCGTTCCAAGTCTTTCGTCGAATCGGAAGAAGCTCGCGCCGAGTTCGAAACGACGTACCGCGCCGCCAACAATTTCGTCGTCGCCTCGTCGCAAGTCGCGACGCAAACCGGTCGTTTTCAATCGGATATCGACGTTCCCGCCGACTTTTCCGGCGAGTGCGTCGTTCGCGTCGCGGCGACCGACGGCGAGCGTTATTGGATTGGTTCGCGTCGCGTTCTCGTTCGTCCGTTTTCTGGTCGCGACGTCGATTCGCAACCGTCCTCCGCTTCTTTAACTCGTTAAGCGACGCGCTTTCCGTCGACCAAAAACCGGCGCGATTCTTTCGTCGAATCGCGCCGGTTTCGTTTTCTCGCCTTGCCGTTCTCGTTTCCCAGACGCTCGCCGCGTCGACGATTCGCGTTTATCCTTTCTTCCGCGACCGCCGCCGTCGCTTCGCCGCGACTCATTTTCAACTCGTTATTTTATCGAGCCTTGCGTCGTTCCAAGAATTCGATTTCCCTTCCCGGACGCGAACCCTTCGAGGTCGAGCGCGACGAACGCGAACCCGAGCCCGCGCAACTCGGCGACGAGCGCGCGTCGAACTTCCGGCGTCGACGCCGCGTCGATTTCAGCCTCCGGAACTTCGACGCGAGCCGTTCCCGGCGCGTCGACGCGAACGCGGCAAGTCGAAAAGCCGAAACGCTTTACCGCGACTTCCGCCGCCTCGATTTGACGCAATGTCGCAACGTCGAGCGGGAGCCAGTATCCGATCCGCGTCGCC
This sequence comes from Thermoguttaceae bacterium, assembly GCA_017559825.1. Classification (GTDB taxonomy): domain Bacteria; phylum Planctomycetota; class Planctomycetia; order Pirellulales; family Thermoguttaceae; genus RUG369. The sequence goes on from JAFYQR010000172.1 coordinate 3,858, forward strand.
AAACAAGGATTCGACGGTTTTTCCGCGACGGAAAGCCCCCACCCTCTTGCCAGCGCTCGAATTTCGGCTTTCGTTATCCCCAATTCGGCGAACGGGCTGCGAACGCCCGCTTCTCGCGCCGCTTTCGTTCCCGGTCGAAAATCGTTCGCGTCGTCGGCGTTCGTTCCGTCGATAAAAACAAGCGGAAACGTCGTTTTTTCAACCGTTTGCAACGCGACGTTTTCCTCTTTTTTCGCGTCGGCGACGGCGGCTCCTCGAAGCGTCGCGACGGCGAGCCGCCCAAGCTCCGCGAACCGAATTTTCTTGCACCAATAACACCGCTCCGGAGAATTCGCGACAAAGCGTTCGTCGTTAAGCTCTTGCGTTTCCAAAACTTGCAACGCGATTCCAATTTCGGCGGCCAACGCGCTCGCCTCTCGCTTCTCTTCGTCGGTCGAAGTCGCTCCGACGGCGAAAAACCCGGTCGGCGCCGCCTTCCTAACTCCCGTCGACGTTCCGTCGTCAGTCGTCAGGAAGGGTTGTCGTTCCGTCGCGAGAACCAACGCCTTGGCGAGCGTCGCGCTGTCGACGCCCCCCGAAAACGCGACTGCGCAATCGTTGCGGTCGAACCAATCGAAAAGTCGTTCCGTTTTTTTGTTAAGCGTTTGATTCGTCGACGTTTCCATCTCGTTTCCTCGTTTTCTTTTCTTCTTTTGCGAAACCGTTCGTCGCTTCCGCCGTTCGCGCAAAAAAAACCGGCTCGACGCCGCGAAGGAGCCGAGCCGTTCAAACGCTAAACCGTTCGCAACGCCGCTTTTAAAGCGCGCCGCTTCGTTACAGCAAGTCGCGGAACGTCGGTTCGTCGGCGCCCGGGAAGTCGGCCGGAACTTCTTGCGTCACGGCGCCCGTCGCGGCCCATTCGGCGCAACGTTGGAAGAGAACGATGAAGCTGACGCTTTCGCATTGCTTCCCAGCGTGTCCCAGCATGTAGTTCACGCAACGCCCTTTGCCGTAAGGAACGGTGACGAGGAGCGGTTCGTGGCGGTTCAAACCGCGTTTGTCGGCGGGCGCGAAAGCGGTCATAAGGACTTCGACGTTGTGCGCCGGGCCGCGCATGCGTTGATAAAGTTCGTCTTCGCAGTGGCGGAACGTTTTCGGAAGTCCTTTCATAATCGGGTGTTCCGGCGCGCGATTGTCGATCGGGAACGCCCATTGCGGGCCGTGGTCGCCGCCGGGGCCCGGTTCGACCGCGTCGATAACCGTGTTGCCGTCGTTATCGAGGTAGAGGTACGGGCCGCTGTCTTCGTTGCGCCCTTCCCAACCGCCGAGAGCGATCATTTCGTTGAACGCCGGCCACTTCGCAAACGCGTTGTTCCCGGCGTGATAGCTCAGGAACCCGCCGCCGTTTTTGACGAATTCGACGAACGCCTTGTTCATTTCCGGATTCCAACTATCGCCGTTGTAGTTCATAACGACGAGATCGTATTTCGAGAAATCGACGTTGAATTTCGACATATCGCCGCCTCGGCCCGGCGCGGTCGCGACGTCGACGTCGAACATCTTCGCGTCTTCGAGAATCTTCACGAGATACGGCGTCGTCTCGGCCCAGTTGTGGTTGTTTTGTCCGTCGATGATAACCGCGCGGATTTTATCTTGCGCGGAAGCCCCGGCGACGCAAACCAGCGTCAGCGCGAGAGAAGCGGCGATAAGAGACGCTTTTTTCCAAAATTTCAGCGACATGTTTCTCTTTTCCTTAATTAAAAGCGAACAAATAGGGAAACTCGACGGTCAAACGTCGAAACGCCCCCATTTTACCCGACGCGACGCCAAAAATCAACGATTTTTCGCCGGAAAAACGACTTTTTTTGAAAATTTGCGCCGCCTTTCCAAATTTCGCGCCCGCGTTCGGCTAAAATCGGCCGCGTCGGTTGAAAAAAACGCCCCTTTAGTTATAATGGTAAAAAGCGGCTCGCATTCGACGCCGCCCTGCTTCCCAAATCGATTAACGCAACAACGAAAGGACGACGTTATGAAAATCGTCGCGATGGCCAACGGCGGATTCGCGCTTCCGACGCTCCGGGCGCTCCGCGCTTCCCGACACGAAATCGTCGCGCTCGTCGCGATGCCGATTCGCGCCAAACGCCAAGACAAAAAAGCCGGAATCCCGCCGATTCGCGCCGCCGCGACCGATTTTTTGGCCGACGTTCCGCTCTTCGCCCCCGAGGATATTAACTCGCCCGAAGGCGTCGCGCTCGTCAAAAGTTTCGACGCGGACTTGATTTTCATCTGCGATTACGGCAAAATTTTATTACCGGAAGTTATTGCCGCGACGCGACTTGGCGGCGTCAATCTGCACGGTTCGCTCCTGCCGAAATACCGCGGCGCCGCGCCGATCAACCGCGCGATCGAAGCGGGCGAGCGCGAACTCGGCGTCAGCGTCATCTTCATCGAGCCGAAAGTCGACGCCGGGCCGATCGTCGCGGTCGACTCCTACTTCCCGACGCTCGACGAAACGGCGGTCGAAATTGAAACGCGCCTCTCGGAAATGGGCGCTCCGCTCGTCTTGACCGCGATCGACCAAATCGAAGCGGGCGAAATTAAACCGCTTCCGCAAAACGACTTAGAAGCGACGAAAGCGCCGAAATTGCGCAAAGACGAAGGCCGACTCGACTGGTCGCTTCCGTCCGCGACGCTCGTCGACAAATACCGCGCGTTCCAACCTTGGCCGCGAGTTTACTCCGATTGGACGAAAGCCGACGCGCCGGACGCCGCCCCGGTTCGCCTCGTCTTGGGACCGTTCGCAACCGACGACGCGCAAACGACTTGCGAAGCGCCGAGCGTTCCGACCGACGCCGCGCCGGGAACGATCGTCGCGGTCTCGAAAACGGCGTTTTGGGTCAAAACCGGCGACGGCGCGCTCGCCGTTCTCGGCGTCCAACCGGCGGGTAAAAAACAACTTGCGTCCGAAACGTTCTTGCGCGGTTATCCGCTCAAAGTCGGCGACTCTTTGCGTTAACGCTTGCCGTTAAACGACGTTAAACCGACGAACAAAAAACGCGCCGCCGACCTAAAATCCGGTCGAACGGCGCGTTTCTCTTTTAACGGCAAGAGTTAGCGTTCTTATTTAACGCTCGTCGCCTCCGAACGCCGCGAACGCGTCGTCGTTTTCCTCGTCGGCGAAAAACGCGTCGAGAAGAGCCGCGGCCAACGCCGAATTTTCTTTATCTCGTTGTTTTTCGTAGTTTACATCCGACGCGGCGAAAGAAATCGTCGTCCAATCGGAAACTTCGCCCCCCGCTCCGAACGCCCGAACGCGGAACTCGTAACGATAATTCGCGTAAACCGCCGTCGCCGTCCGCTCCGTCGCGGTCGTTCGTTGCGCCAACGTCCAATCGCGACGCCAAGTCGCGCCGCCGTCGCTCGAATCGCGGTACTCGACTTCGTACAAAACGGCCCCGTCGCCCGCGCCCCAAGTTAGCGGAAGCGTTCGAGACGCCACGTCGTACTCGCCGAACGCAAACGTCGCCGGAGCCTTAAATTGCGTCGACTCGGAAACGGCGCGCCAACTCGCTTCAAGAGGAGTCGACTCGATCTCGTTTCCGGCCGCGTCGACGACGAACGCGCTAACCCTAAACGAATAAACGCTTTCCGGTCGCACTTTCGTCGCGACGCGCTCAACAATATTACCCGCCGTCACAGAAACCGCTTCGGACGATTTCAACGTCGCCGCAAGCCGCCATTCGCCGTCGTCGACGCGATAGTAAACCTTGTATCCGTCTTCGTTTACCGCTTCGTCGCGCCAACTCGTTTCGAGCCGACCGTCGACAAAATCCCCGAACCGGAAATCGGTCGGCGCCTTCGGGAGGTTTTCCGCGCCGACGACAAACGCGTCCGAAATCGCCGCGGCGCCGTTGTTTGCGACGCGCGCTTCGACCTTCAAGCGGAACCCGACGTCGGCGGTCGTCGGTCGATACGTCGCGGCGGTCGCGCCGTCGATCGACGTTTCGCCCCCTTCCGCATCAACTCGGAACCATTGATATTTAGCGGTTTGCGTCGCGTCGACGCCGCCCGATTCGACCGAGACGACGACTGTTCCTCCGACGCCGAACGCGCCGTCGAGTTCAACCGTCGGCGGCGCCGCGCTCGGTTTAAAGGTCGCGATCAACGGTTCCGAAAGAACTTCGTTCCCCGCCGCGTCGAACGCAAAGGCGCAAATTTTAAAGGAATAGATACGCCCCGGGCGAACGCTTGTCGCAACGCGCTCAACGATATTACCCGCCGTCGCCGAAACCGTTTCCGACGACTTCATCGTCGCCGCCAACCGCCAGGCGCCGCCGTCAATTCGATAAAACACCTTGTAACCGACTTCGCCGACC
>JAFYQR010000023.1 GCA_017559825.1 Thermoguttaceae bacterium
GATCCGCCGGGCGTCGCGGTACGCGGCGACGATTCGAGCGACGTCGCCGCGAGAAGCCGCCTTGCGAGCCGCCGTTACCGCCGCGTCGAGCCGAGCCTGTCGCTCGCCGAGCTCTTCGGACGAGTTGACGAGGCAAAGAAGGCGGGGAGCGCGCAGTTTTTCGGAGCGTCCGCAGAGGAGGGCGACTCGCCAATATTGGAAAATCGTTCCTTTGACAAGCGAGACGACGAAACGGAGACGGGGGTCGAACCAGAGCGCTTCGACGGCGCCGGAAAGACCGCGGAACGTACGGATTCGTCGGCCTCGCTCGACGTCCCAAACGCGGATTTGCGCGTCGTCGCCGCCCGTCGCGAGCCAGCGTCCGTCGGCGGAAACGGCGAACGCGGTCAGCGTTTGTCCGTCGCTTGGGAGGCGGCGCAACTCGGCTTTCGAGACGGCGTCGGAGATAACGACGTCGTTAGCGTCCGGAGCGACGAGAAGACGAGCTTTCGTCGTTTCGGGCGTTTTTTCGCCGCCGTCGCTTTCGGCGTCGGAGCGTCGCGTCGGGATCGCGATTTCGAGCTTTTGCGGCGCGAGCGATCCCCAAGCGGAAACTTCTTGGAACCGCAGTTCGTTCTTTTCGGAACGGGAACCGGTCGCCGGCGCGATCGTTCGAACGCCTGGTTCCGGGCGGAAAAGACTCCAGCGATAGTCGTCGCTGACGGCGATAACGCGGGTCGGATCGGGCGGCGAGGGCGCGGCGTCGGACGTTGTTTTGACGAACTTCGCGACCGTCTCGCCGGTTTTGCCGCTCAAGACGAGGAACGCGTCGTCGCCGGACGGAAGGAGGAGGCGCGAACCGTCGGCGTCGGCGAAAAGACGCGCCGTTTTTTTCGCGTCTTTTTTGCGGAGAAGGACGCGGCGCAAACACTGAGCGTCGAACGGAAGGAGACGGCGGGCCCGGTCTAACGCTCGACGAACGTCCTCGCGCTCGGGGGCGAGCTCGGCGGCTCGTTCGAACGCGTCGACCGCCGAACGGAGGTTGCATCGTTCGAAATGCAGCAATCCGAGCGCGTAAAACGCCGACGGGTCGTTCGAACGATTTTGCGCGAGTTCCGAAAGCCGCTCGACCGCCTGCAAGTCGCTCGTTTCGCCGACGCGCCAACAAGCCAACGTTTGGTTGAACGCGATCTGCGGCGCGAGCGGATTCGCGGCGACCGCTTTGCGCAACCGCGCGAACGCCTCGTCGGTTCGACCGAGTTCGAGGAGCGAAATCGCGCGATTCGAGAAACTTTCGGCGGTCGACGCGGCGTCGCGCGCTTGACGCCGCGGGTACTTTTCGACGAACTCTTCTTCGTAAATCGAGACGAGCTCGTCGGCGATTTCTTGCATCGACGCGGGCCGTTCGAGAGGATTTTTGCGGAAACAGCGGCGCAAAAGTTCGACGAGACGCGGCGGAGGCGTCGGACGCGCCGAGCTCTTCGGCGCCGCGAGGAACGCTTCGAAGACTTCGGCGGCGGTTTGGCCCCCCATCTTGCACGGCGAGCGTCCGTGGAACATCGCCAAAACGGAAATCGCCCACGACCAAATGTCGGATTGGCGCGTAATCGGCGCGCCCGCGTCGTCGGAGGAAACGGCGCCTCGGTTTTCGCGGTAGCGCAGGAACGCTTCGTATTGCTCCGGCGAGCAGTACGACGGCGTCATCCCGTCGCAGAACGCCGCGACGAAATCGCCGCTCGCGGATTGCGCCGCGACTTTAGAGAGCCCGAAGTCGGTGACTTTGACGGTTTCTCCGGCGGTCATGACGTTGCTCGGCTTCACGTCGAGGTGCAAAAGCCCTCGGCTGTGCGCGTGTTCGAGCCCCCAAGCGAACTGAATCGCGAAGTCGAGGACTCGCGCCGCCGCTTCGCGAGGCGTTCCGGCGTAAAGGCGGCCGTCGGCTATCCAATCGCGGAGCGTGCCGTCCGGCGCCAACTCGGCGAAGAGGCGCGGAATCCCGGCGATGCGGCGGACGAAGTAACAGGAAACGATGTTCGGGTGCAGCCCGAGCCCGATCCAAGTGCGGCACTCTTGCTCGAAGCTCTCCTTGCCCGCTTCGGTCGCGACGACGTTCGGTTTCGGACTCTTGACGACGAGGTCGACGCCCCATTCGACGTGCCGAACGCGTTGCACGACGCCGACGCCTCCTTCGGCGTAAAGTTTGCCGGGCGCGAGCGGAAGAACTTGGTACGCGCCGCCGACGAGCCGCTCTCCGACGCGCCAAACGCCGGGCGGGGGCGGGGGAAACTTCTCGTTTGCGAACTCGGGCGGAAGCGCGTCGCCGGAACCGGTTTCGTCGAGATTGCTCGGAAGCGAATTCGAGTCTTCCGCGTCGGAAGCGAAGCGACCGAAGGGGGAGGCGGATTCGTCGGACGAGGCGGCGCTCGAACGCGGCGCGACGAGCGAATCGTCCGAAAGCGCCTCGTCGAACGGAGCGTCCGGCGCGAACGAATCCGAATCGGCCGCGCTCGCCGAAGCCGAAGCGGAGGTCGCCGAGGTTTCCGCGAGGAGCGAGTCGTCGACGGTCGCTTCCTTCAAAACGAAAGTCGACCCGCAGCGCGAGCAGCGACCGCGGCGGTCTCGGAGCGCGACGTCCAACGAGAAAACGGCGAGGCAGTTCGGACAACGAGTTTCAAACGAAGGCATTGCAAAAGCCGAGCGGGACGGCGAACGTTAAAGCGGGGGAACGGAAAAAAGAGCGCCGCGACGACCGAGAGCGCGGCGTTAAAATTGGCGCGGTCGTCGCGAATAGGACGACCGTTCAACTCGACGGCTTACGGGCGGACTTCCTTCGAGTACGCTTCGAACGCGGCGTCGAGGTCGGCGGCGGTCAGGTCGCCGTCGTGCAACAGAACGCGATATTCGAAACGGAGCGTCTCGCCGCGATTCAACGTTTTCGAGCCGTCGGCGTCTTTGTTTTTCGGTTCGAAGTCGCGTTGCCCGAACGGGTTCGTCGCGAACAAACCGTAATCGCGGACGTGCCGCCAAGACGGGAACGCCCAACTTTCCGGGCCGTTCAGGACGGCGACGCCGATCGTCGTCAGCGGGAAATCGGTCGCCTTGTCGCCGCGAGCGAGTTCGCGCGCGAGCTCGTCCCCTTCGAGGAAACGCGCGGCCGGGCCGGAATAATCGACCCAAGCGGAACGTTTTCCCCAAGTTTCGCCGTCTTTGCGCCCGGCGTCGTCGAGAATGCGGCCGCCCCATTTAGGGTTCGCTTTCTTCGCGGTCAACGCGGTCGGGGACGGCAGGCGGACGCCGAACGAGCCCTCTTTAGTGTCGCCGAAAATCACGCCGTCTTCGAGCGCGGCGATTCGGATCGAAAAATCGAGGTAACGAACGTTTTTGCCGCCGACTTGCTCGCTCGGGAGGACGCCGAAACGGAGCGTTCGCAAGTCCTCGCAGACGTCGCGGTCGAGTTTGGCGTCGCGCCAACGGTTTTTGGTAACGAAAACCGCCGTTTCGCCGTCGCAATCGAAGGAAACGACCTCGGTTTGACGGATTTTCGAGTCGGTCAGCGCCCAAAAGTCGCCGCCTTTGACCGCGCCGTGATTGAACCAAAGGGAGCGGTGGTGCGGGTGGTCCTTGGCGCCGCCGCGCTCGCCGATTTTCGCGTTTTGATAAATCGCTTTCATCGCCGCGTCGGTTTCGGCGGCGACGTCGATTTCGTCGATCATCGGCCAACCGCGGGTCGCGAGGGCGCCGCTCGGGGTTCGCAACGGCCAAACGATCGGCGTTCCTTGGACGTCCGGATCGCAACCGGCGAAAAGCTCGCCGTCGACGTAAACGCGGAGCGAGCCGTCGTCGCTCAACTTGCCCGAAACGACCGGCTCGTCGGCGAGCGTCGGCGCGGAAACGAGAGCGAGGAGCGCGAACGCGCCGACGGCGAACGCTCGGCGCGGCGCGGAGAAGAACGATTCAAAAACGGAACGCATCGGGAAAACTCCAATTTCGAACGAATAAAAACGAAAGGAAGGCCCGTCGTCGCGCCGCGCTTAAAAAGGCGAGCGAAACGACGGACGGCGGCGACTCGACGAATCGCCTTATAATAAACGGCATATTAACAAGCGGCAAAAACGACGAAAACGCGGCGCCGCGGGGCGAATCGACCGACGTTCGGAGCCGGGAAAGCGCGTCGGATTCAGCGAGTCGGAACGGAGCCGAGAACGGTAAGCGTCTGCAGCAACGCGTTGAGGTGAGCGACGCGAGGGCCGTATTTATCGAAAAATTCGTGCATCAGGAACTCGCTGTCCTGCAAATTTTCAAAGTTGTCGTTAATTTCAAAGGTCAGCGACGACAGAAACTCCGTCTGCATTTTGCCGAGGCAATCGGCGGCGACGCGGCACGACTTGGCCAAGCCGGGGTTTTCCTCTTTCCACTGCGAAAGCTCGGCGGCGCGCTGGCGTTGACCGGCGCTCAAGCAGTCGACGACCTCTTGAAGGAGTTCGTTTTGGCGAGTTTGCGCGACGAGGAGCTGGCGAACGAGCGCGGTAAATTCCGATTGGCGGTCGGCGTGCTGCGTGATCGTGCCGGCGTTGACGTCGATCGAGTTGACCAATTCGTACTTAGGTTCGTTGGACATTGGCGAGATTCCTCGTTAAAAAAATGGACGCCGTTCGACGCGGCGCTCGACGTTCGGATTCGACGGACGCCGAAGCGGAAAACGCGGCGAAGGAACCCGAATTACTTCTATTATACCTTGTTTTTGCCGGATTTTGCTCAAAAATATCGGCTTTTTCGCGAAAAAATGAAAATTTGCCCGGCGAAACGCGGACGCGTCGCGTAAAAACGAACGGACGATCGGCGGATATAAGGGGGAGGAAGCAATATACGCGGAATAAATCGGTTTTAGCGGTTGAGCGCGTCGGGACGATTTTGAGTGAAAAAAGCCGCCCCCCCTTGCCGAACAAACGGCGCCGCTTTAAAATAATTCGGGCGGTTGTTGAACGTCGCCGCCTTTCTCGCGCCGCTCGCCGTTCGGAAACGGAGCGCGACGCGAAGAATGAAAAATGAGAAAAACGTTAAAATCTTCGCGGCCGACGCGGTTTAACGCTCCGAGCGGACGTCGTCGCCGGTTGAAAAGCGGAATTTAGGCAATCTGGAGAAAATGACGCGACCGGAAGAGAAAAAACGACCGACGCACTTGGGATTTTTGACGGCGATGGGCGACTCGGCTCGCGGAGTCGTCGGCGGGTTTTTGGTCTTGAATCTCGTCGGGCGACCGACGGAGTTTCACTGCACCGCGCCGGTGCGGCCGAATCGCGCTCAGGAAATCTTGTACGGCGCCACTTTGGAGGGGTTTTTGTGCGGCGAGCAGATCGCTCGGGCGTTGGTCGGGCGGTCGAAAACGGAATTTGCGGCGATTTTGACGAATAATCCGAATATGCTGACCGCCGGAAATTCGCTGAACGCGCCGCTGGCGATGGTTTTTCGGCGAGCGAACGATTCGCTCGATCCGGCGGACGAGGAAAAATACGCGGTTTGCGATAAAAACGCGGGAAATAACGTCGCGTCGCCCCCTCGCGTCGGGGACGAAAATTGGACGTTCGACGCGGAAACGGGCGAGAAAACGTCGCGGCGGCCCTTTTTTTACGACTCGTTCGAGCGAACGCCTCCGACGCCGGGCGTCGATTATTCGCTTTGGCGCGAGGTCGCGAAGGGACGCAATCGCCTCGCGTTGCCGACCGATTACGCCGATTCTAACGGTCGCGCCGTTTCGTTCGACGAGATTTCGGCGCGGCTCGACCTCTTTTTTAAATCGATCGACAGCGCCGAGCCGTTCGAGCGAATTCGCTTGGCGGTCGAGGAAGCGCAAAAATCCGGCTGAAAGCGGCGAGCGGGCGCTTCGGCTGTTTGCAGGGATTAGGGAAAACGCGGCGGCGGCGCGAAATCCGCGGCGCGGGCGGCGACGGAAAGTTCGCGAAAGTAGCGAAGGTTTAACGGTTTGACAAGCGAAGGAAACGGCGCGAGCCCCGAAAAATCGACGAAAACGCCGAGCGAGGACGACGTTCGCTTCGCGATACCGGTGCGAACTTGGAACGGTCGCGTCGCGACGCCGAAGACGTTGAGCGTTCTTTGCCCTCGACGACTCCTCGACGAAAACGGGCGGCGGCTCGAAATCGAGACGAAATCGCTCCGCCTTGGGGCGCGTTCCGGCGACGTTCGCGTCTTTTCGATTCCGATCGACCGTCGTAAAAACGTCGCCGTCGAGCGGAACGTCGAGAGTTTTTATTTCTTTCCGCAGGACGAGCCCGATCCGGACGCGCTCGAAAAAGAGTTTGACGAGACAAAAAGGGAAAACGGGGCGAACGGCGGCGAGTTTAACGGTTTGGAGGGGGCGGAAAAGTCGTCGCGGTCGGAAAAATCAAGCGTTCCGGAATTTTTTGAATCGCCGGAAAACCCCACCCGGATTCGCGTGCCGAACGACGTCGTTAAAATGGAGGATCGGCTCGGGTACATTTTGCAGCCGCCGCTCGAAACTTGGCTTGGGCGGCGTTTGCTCGAGATGCCGTTCGAGCCGTTCGGTTATCAAAAGCAAGGAGTCGCTTTCCTTTACGGCTCGCAGTTCGCGACGCTCGCCGACGAAATGGGGCTTGGGAAGACGATGCAGGCGATCACGACGATTCGCCTTCTTTTCCGCAGCGGCGAGTGTCGGCGCGTTCTTCTCGTTTGCCCGAAACCGCTGGTAACGAACTGGAAGCGCGAGTTCGAATTTTGGGCGCCGGAGATTCCCGTTCAAATAATCGAGGGAAAAAGCGACCGCCGCAAATGGCTTTGGCGCCTTCCGAACGCACCGCTTCGCATCGCGAATTACGAGCTGCTAAATCGCGACCGCGAGTTTTACGCTCCGGAGGGGGAAGATCCGCGCGTCGTGTTCGATTTGGTCGTTTTGGACGAGGCGCAGCGGATCAAAAATAAGGCGAACGTAACTTCCGAGGCGGCGCGAGCGATTCCGCGTCGGCGCAACTGGGCGCTGACCGGGACGCCGGTCGAAAACTCGGCCGAAGATTTGGTCGGCATTTTCGAGTTTCTCTCGCCGGGGTACCTGAAATCGGGCCTAAAACCGAGCGAAATTTCAAAAACGGTCGGCGAATATATTTTGCGTCGCACTAAAGACAAAGTGTTGACCGATTTGCCGCCGAAACTGATTCGCGACGCGCACGTCGACCTGACGCCGGAGCAGTACGAGTCGTACCGAATGGCGCAAGAGGAGGGGGAAATTCGGCTGAACGAAATGGGAGATTCCGTTACGTTAAGCCACGCGTTCGAGCTGATTATTCGTTTGAAACAAATTTGCAATTTCGACCCGGCGACCGGCGAGAGCGCGAAACTCGACCGACTCGTCGCCGACTTGGAGGAGGTGGCGTCGAGCGGACGCAAAGCGATCGTTTTTAGTCAATGGGTCGCGACGCTCGAACGGTTGCGCCCGAAACTGGCGCGGTTCGGCCCGGTCGAGTACAGCGGACGCACGCCGTCGAAAGAGCGCGACGCGGTGATCGACAAGTTTCGGAACGACCCTAATTGCCACGTTATTTTGATGAGTTACGGCGCCGGTAGCGTCGGGTTGAATTTGCAATTCGCCGAATACGTTTTCCTTTTCGACCGTTGGTGGAACCCCGCGATCGAGGATCAGGCGATCAACCGAGCGCACCGCATCGGCGCGGCGGGGCCGGTTACCGTTACGAGATTCGTTTCGGTCGCGACGATCGAGGAGAAAATCGACCGTATTTTGCATGAAAAACGCCTCCTTTCCGAAGCGATTTTGTCGGACGCGAAGGGGCTTAACTACTCGATGGGGTTGAGCCAA
>JAFYQR010000173.1 GCA_017559825.1 Thermoguttaceae bacterium
CGCAGCCGACGCGGAACTTACCGCCGCGCTCGAAACGCTCCTCGACCGTTGGGACGCCGCCCTCGCCGACGGTTCCCCCGAACGCGCCGCGCTCCAATCCGCCGTCGCCGCGCGCCGTCTCGCTCTCCGACTCGACGCCGGGCAAACCGACGCCGTCCTCCGCGACCTCGCGAACCTCGAAGAAGCGACGCAAAGCGCCGGGCTCGAAACGCTCGAGCGGCTCCTCGTTTTCGCCGAAAAAACGCCCCGCGAAACGCAAATCAAAATCGGAACCGCCGCCCTCGCCTCGCTCGACGCGCCCAAAGTCGCTCAAACCGCGCAAAATACGCAAACTACCAAAGCGGCGCAAGAAAAACGGTCGGTTATCCGGGCTCGCGCGCTTCGACTCGCCGGAAAAACGCAGGAAGCGCTGACGCTGTTCGCGCAAATTCGCCGTCAAAACCCGAAAAATCTCGACGCGACGCTCGGAATCGCCGCAATTTTGACCGCGCAAAACGATCCGAAAGCGCTCGACCAAGCGGTTCGCTATTGGAGCGACGCCGCCGACCTCGTCCCCGCCGGCTCGCCCGCTTGGTGGGACGCTAAAGAACGCGTCGTCGAAATTTACGTCAAAACCGACCGCCGCGACCAAGCGCGCAAAATGCTCCGAACTCTTTGGCTGACGCGCCTCGACGCAAGCGATCCGAACCGCCGCGCTCGTTGGGAACGCCTCGTCGGCGACAAATAAAATCGTTCGCGAAGTTCCCCGGAGTCGGCGACGCCAACCAACCATTTCGCTCATCTTGCCCATTTTACGTAATAACGCCAAACGGCGGCGAGAATAACGGGAATAAACGGCGCAAAGAGGCGCGACGGCTCTTTTCATCTTCGCCGAAACGGGTATAATAGAGACAAAAACCGGAACGCGGCTCCGACGTTCGTCGGCGTCGCTCAGCCCTCGTTCGCTCAAACAGGAAGCCGTCATGCTCGATCGCAAATTCATTTTGGAGAATGTCGAAGCCGTCAAACTCAACTGCCAAAACCGCAACGTTCCCGCCGACGTCGACCGTTTCGTCGAACTTGAAACGGCGCGCCGCGAACAACAGCGCGAAGTCGAGGCGTTGAACCAAGAGTCGAACGCCGTCTCGAAGTCGATCGGCAAGTGCAAAACGCCGGAAGAAAAAGCGGCGAAAATGGAGGAAGGCCGCGCGATTCGCGAAAAAATCGCCGCCGTTCGTCAAACGCTCGACGCGCTCGAAAAAGAGCTCGACCAGATCCAACGCGGCATCCCGAACATGGCGCACCCGGACGCTCCGATTGGAGACGACGACGGCTCCAACCTCGCCGTCGCTTACGGAAAAACGCCGGTTCCGACTTGGCCGGAAGGCTTTAAGCCGCTCGACCACGTCGAACTCGCGGAAAAGCTCGACTTAATCGACTTTGAAGGCGGGGCTCGCGTCGCCGGCGCCGGGTTCTATTTCCTCCGCAACGAGGCGGTTCTCCTCGAGCTCGCGCTCGAACAATACGCGATCGGCAAGCTCGTTCGCGCCGGCTTCACGCCGACGACGACGCCGGACTTGGCGAAAAACGACGTGCTGCAAGGCACCGGCTACATCCCGCGCGGCAACGAAACGCAAATTTACTCGATTGAAAACAGCGATCTAAGCCTTATCGCGACGGCGGAAATCACGCTCGGCGGACTCCTCGCGAACCAAACGGTCGACGCGGAACGCCTTCCGATGCGTCTCTGCGGCGTCAGCCATTGCTTCCGCACCGAAGCGGGCGCGGCCGGGCGAGCCTCCCGCGGCTTGTACCGCGTCCACCAATTCACGAAGGTCGAAATGTTCGCGTTCTGCCTTCCGGAACAAAGCGAAGCGCTGCACCAAGAGCTTTTGCAACTCGAACGCGACATTTTCGACGGACTCGAAATCGCGTACCGCGTCGTCGACACCGCGACCGGCGATCTCGGCGGCCCGGCGTATCGCAAGTACGACCTCGAAGCTTGGATGCCGGGACGCGGCGGATACGGCGAAGTTACGAGCACGTCGAACTGCACCGACTACCAAGCGCGCCGTCTGAACGCCCGTTACCGCGTCAAGGGTGAAAAAGGGACGAACTTCGTTCACACGCTCAACGGCACCGCGGTCGCGATCAGCCGCGCGCTCCTCGCAGTCTTGGAAAACTACCAACAAGAAGACGGTTCGATCGTCGTTCCGAAGGCGTTGCGTCCCTACGTCGACTTCGACGTTATTCGTCCGAAAAACTGAGATTCAACGACTTGCGAGCGTCGCCGACGCGGCGCTCGATTGCGTTTCCCGATTTGCCTAACGAAGAAAGATCGCGTCGATGGAACGTTTGATCCTGTTCGGATTGCTGGACTTCCAACAAATTTGGTTGGCGATTCCGCTCGCGCTCGCGTTTTCGGTCGTTTACGCCGCGACGCGAAGCGAGGAACCGCGTTTTATCGCCGCTCGAGCCGTCAAAATCGCCGGCTGGCTCTTTTTCTTTCTCGTTTTGGTCGGAGTCGTTCTCCACTTTGTCGTTTGAACCTCCCCTAACGCCGCGACTTACGTTTCGTCGAATGTTAAAAACGTTCGGCGAAGCCGCGACGCGTCCTCTTTCCGCCGCTCGTCGAACGTTCCGTTTCGACTCGGCGTTTTTCCTCTTCCCCCGCCCCGAACGTTGACCGCGCCAAAAGACTTCCAAATCGGTCGAAATTCCATACCCTTCCTTAGAAGAGGCCTAAAATGAACGATAAGTCTCGCTTTTTCCGCCGTTTATTGAAATACTGCGGCTCGACGCTTGCGGGCGCGGCGCTGATGACCGTCCTCGCCGTCGCGATGGGTTGGGCGACGTTTGTCGAGCGCGAGATGGGCACGCCGGTCGCGCAACGCTTAATTTACTCCGCGAACTGGTTTTACGTTCTGCTCGGCGCGCTCGGTTTGAACGTTCTTTGCTCGGCGCTCGTCCGACTTCCGGCCTTTATCCGCCGCGTTCCGATCGACGTAAACACTTCCGGCGACGCTGTTTCCAAATCGAGCGAAAAAACGCCGTCGAAAACGAAAATCGCCGTTGAACGGCGTCTTATCCCGTTTTATTTAGCGCACTTAGGAATCGTCGTTTTACTATTCGGCTGCTTGGCGACGGCGCTGCGCGGGACGCGGGCTCGCATGACGATTCCCGAAGGAACCGCTGGCGAAACCGCGCTTGACGTCGACTCGCGCCTCTTCGACGTCGAGTTGGCCGACCTGACCGCGTCCGTCGACGCCGAGCCTGCCAAACTCGACCTTCCGTTCTCCGGAGGCCCGCTTAACTGGCGAGACTGCGCGAGTTACAACAGCTGGAAAACGCACGTTTCCGAACCGCTTCTCGCGAAAAAGGGCGAAGGAACGTTCTTCAAGAACCTTGCGAAGGGCGCCGCGCGCTGGAGTCAAAAGGCGGCGTTTCTCGCGGCGAACGTTTCCCGAACTCAAAAGCCGGGAACGCTTTACGACGCGAATGGCTTCAAAATCGAACTCCTCGATTACGCGACGATTTACGACTTCGCGCCGGTTGAGCCGCTCGTCGGAACGCTGACGCTAAAAAAGCCGTCCGGCGAAACGAGCGTCGAAAAATTTGAGTTCGCCTTCCCGAACGACGCGACGCCGCAAACCGACCCGCTTGCGACGTCGCGACGCGCCGTTCGTTCTACGCTAACCGACGGCGTTCGAGTCGTTTATATGTTGGCCGATTCGAACGCGGAAATCGACGCGTTCCTAAAAACCGTTCCGACGCCCGCCGACGAAAAAACGACGGAAAGCGCCGAGAATCAAAACGTTGAGAAAAACGACGTCGTCGTTCTTTCGGTCGACGGCGAGCGTTTCCAAATCCGCTTGGCCGACTTGGCGCCCCTCGCCTACTCCGGCTCGTCCGACGAACAGCGCGAATCGCTCAAAGCGCAACGAACGGAAATCGAGCGCCGACTTAACTTAGAGCGCGAGCGTTCCGACGCGACGCCGGACGACGCCGCCGAGCTCAAACCGCTTCAAACCGTTAAGCGAGAAGACTTGGAACGCAACGCCGCCGAGTTGAGCGAACTGCTCCGCTCGACGAACGAGCTCCTCGCCGCGTCGTCCGCGCAAAATAAAGACGGCGCCGCGGAAAATTTCGCCCTTGTCGAAGCGCGTCGAAAATATTCGCAACGTCGCCTCCTTAATTACCTTGCGTCGGCTTGGGCGCAACTCGAAAGCGCGACGGCGACCTCGAAAGAATTTTGCGAAGCGCTCGAAAAGATGTTGAACGACACAAAGTCGCGCTTAGCCGAACTCGACCGTCTCGACGCCGCGACTCGGCTGGGTTCGACCGGTTGGCGCGTCGTCGGCTTCGAGACGTCGCCGACTCTCGTTGGAAACGTCGACGAATTGCAAGGTTGGACCGCGATTATTCAACTCGAATCGCCGCAAGGCGTTAAGTGCGAAGCGACGCTCTTTTCGGAGCTCGCCGAGCGCAATCGTTATCCGGAAAACGGCCGCGTGTTCGGCGCTCTTTGGCTCGATCGCTTCGAAGGCTCGGACTCCGAATACGGACGCCCTTGGAATCCGGCGCTTTCGAAGCCGAAACTCGAGCTGGCGCAATCGCCGGACGGTTCGCTTTACTATCGATATAACAACGGGTTAAACGCGCTCCAAACGGGCCGTCTCGAAACGAAAACGCTCTCGTCCGAAACGGAAACCGTCGCCGTTGAGCAAGTCGCGTTAAACCAAGTCGCGCCAAACGCCGAAACCGCGTCGCCGACGGCGTTTTCGCTTGACAAAGTCGCGCTGCAAACCGAATTGGGATACCGTTTTACGCCGGGAGCGTTCGCTCAAGACAAAGCGAACGAATTTTACGGAACGGCGAAAGTTCGCGTTTCGCTCGACGACGCGATCGAAACGTTTTGGATTCGAACGATTCCGCTTGAAAGCGTTTCGGAAGAACAACTTAACTACCTAACGAAGCGCGTCGTTTCCTCGAAGCGAAGCGCGACGATCCGCCTGACCGACCGCGAGCTCGACCTCGGCGTCGCTCTGTTCGTCAAAAAATTTACGCCGGTTTACGAACCCGGCTCGACGACCGCCGCGTCGTTTTCCAGCTTAGTT
The DNA here is from genome assembly GCA_017559825.1 of Thermoguttaceae bacterium. GTDB lineage: Bacteria > Planctomycetota > Planctomycetia > Pirellulales > Thermoguttaceae > RUG369. The sequence goes on from JAFYQR010000173.1 coordinate 5,097, forward strand.
CGCGTTATTCCGCAAGGACTTAGCGCGGACGAGCAAGCGGCGGAGCTCGCGAAAAATCCCGAAAAAGACGCGCTGATTCAGATGAACCGCCCCGGCGTTTTGCGAGCCGCCGACTCGGGCCGCGCGTTTTGGGCCTATCAAGATTCGTTTGGCGGCCCGTTCCGTCCGGGCGATCCGGAGTTTGACGAAGTCGTCGCCGGGCGGCTTCTCCCGGGCGAAACGACGGCGCGGGAAACCCTTTATCGAACGACGATTACGCTCAACGACGACCCTGGTCGCGGCTTGAAATATCTCGGCTCGCTCCTGATCGTTTGGGGAACCGCGCTTCTGATTTATCGCAAATCGCCGACGTCGCGTCGTCGAATCGCAAACGCTTCCGCCGCCGCGCCTTCCGTCGAGAAAAAAGCCGCGTCGACGCTTGCCGCGCTTTTAACGACGGCGCTTCTCGGCGCGTCGACCGCCTTCGCGCAAGAAGAAGAACAAACGCAACTCGTTAAATCGTCGACGCTTAACGCTAGCGAAGCGGCGAAAAACTTCGCGGCGACCGACGGCGAGCTCGATTGGAAAACTTGGCGGCTTCTTCCCGTTTTCGCCGACGGCCGCCTCCAACCGCTCAACACGTTCGCCGAAATTCTCGTTCGCGACGTTTGCGGAAGCCCGACGCCGATCTTCGCGATTCCGACCGAAACGCTAACGCGCCTCGAAAGCGGCAAACCGTTGAACTTCCCGGAGTTAGACGACGTATTAAAAGAAGTCGCGCCGGAAAAACGCGCCGAACGAGCCGCCGCTTACGAGGAGATTCGAACCGCTCTCGTCGAGCGTCAACGTGAAATTGCAGCCAAAATCCGAGCGACTTTCCCGAACGAAACGCGACGTTTCGAAGCTGCCGAGCTTCTCTTTTCTTGGATCGTCGAGCCGGAAATTTGGGACTTTGTTCCGTTTATCGCCGACGCGCAAGCCGAGGTTTCGCAAGAAGTTTTCGCGCTCTCGCCTTCCGAAATCGCGAGCCGTTTTTCGCGTCTCGCCCCAGACGACTTCGGACGTCTCGACGCGAAATCGGGCCGTTCCGTCGTCGAAAACTACCGGGCGTCGTCCGCTAAAAACGCGCCGCAAACGGCGAAAGCGCTAAGCGAAGCCGAACGGCGCCTCTCGCTCTTCCGTTCCGTTTCGTTCGTTCCAACGCAGACGCCGTCGTCGCGCCCAAGTCGTTATTTGCAACGAGTTCTGTACGGCGTTCCGGCGAGCGGCGCGCACGGCGCGCTTTCGCCGTCGTCGAGTCCGTTGGCGAAACTCGACGCCGCGACGCGCGGTCTCGAACGTCTTATCTCAACGACCGACAAGGCATTGCGAAACGAGTCGCCCTTTTCGAACGGCGAATTTTTATTGCGCCAAACCGAAAAATTCGAGCAAGGCGAACGAAGCGTCGAAGCGCTAAAACTTGCTAAAGCGTTTTATCTCTTGGAGATGCAAAACGTCTCGGCGCCGACTCCGGCGAACGGCGAACGCCTCGAAGCGTTGACGGTCGCCGTCGGGGACGCGCTCGCCGAATTGCGAACGCATCGCGACGCAATCTTCGCCGCCGGGAAGTTTTCCGACGAATATCGCCGCGAATTGTTAAACTGCGTCGACGCGCTCGGCGAGATCGCGGACTCGCTGGAACTTGCGTATCTCTCGACGACTTCGGAACTTCCGAAAACGCTCGACCTCGCGCCGGTCGTCCGTCGACGCGAATTTCGCCTGCATGAAAGCCAAGAGTCGCCGTGGGTTTCGCTTCAAACGCTCCTTTGGGCGCCCGATTCGCTTCTCGCGCGGTTTGTCGATCCGTCGTTAGCGCCGGAATTGCAACAACTTGCGCGAACGCCGGCGCTCTCGGAAGACGCGAAACCGCGTCGCAAACGCGAAACCGCGCCGACGCTCGACGAGCAAGCGATTTCGCCCTTCGCGCCGTTCGACGAAGCGCTTCGTAAAACGATCGATTTAAGCGTTTACGAGCGTCCCGTCGCCGAGGCGTTCCTCGAAGCCGCGCTCGCTTATCGCGACGTTTCGGCCCCGGATCGCGCCGAGCGTTTCAACGCTTCGATTCGTCGCTTCGCCGATTCGCTCCGCGCGCTCGCCGAGCGTTCCGAGCCGTTCCGCGTCGCGCTTGCGGCGGAAGAAGAGCCGGATCAACGACTTAGAGAATCGTTTCTGACTAAAACGGCGTATCCGGCGCCCGACGCGCTCGACGCCGAATTCTTTTACAATCGACTGAATCCGTTCTATTGGAACTGGGTCGCGTGCCTGCTCGCCGTCGTCGCTTTCGCGGCTTCGTATTCGCGTCAATTTTATATTCGCTTAAAACGCGGCGCCGCAAGCGTTTCAAACGATTCGTCGTCGGTTTTTGAAGAACGATTTTTCTTCGTCGTCGGCTTCGCGTTTCTTGCGCTTTCGTGCGCGGTCGCGTTCCTCGGCGGCGCGATTCGAGCGTATATCACCGGTTGGGCGCCGGTTACGAACATGTTCGAAACCGTTGTGCTGCTTGCGTTTTTGATCGCCGCGATCGCGATCGGCTACGCGTTGTATCCGGCTTGGGGCCGCCCGGTTGCGAACGCTTGGCGCGTTTCCGCTTTCCCGAGCCGCCGCGGCGACGCGACGTCGGACGAGCGCCGCGTTTCTCGACTTTTGCGTTTGCCGCGAGTCGTTTTGATCGTCCTTTGCGTTCTCGCGGCGCTCCGAATTTGTTACAGCGAGGAAATGTTCGATTCCGGCGACAGTTTGACGCGAGTCGTGCTCGATTCCTTCGCAATGCAAGGCGTCCTAGACCGTTGCGCGATTTTGGGCGTTTTCGTTTTCATCGCGTGGAGCGTTCCGCGAGCTCTTTCCGCCCTCGCCGCGCTCGTCTTTTTCCCGAAAACGACGCTGCGCCGCGACGATCCGCTCGACGAAACGGCGAACGCCGACGACGACCGCGCCTCAATTCGTCTTTTCATCGCGTCGGAAATCGTTCGGCGCAAAGCGTTTCTGACGGCGAGTTCGGTTATCGCGCTCCTCGTCGCCGCGTCGGCTTATTTCAATTCGAGCGAGTTCAACCCGAACATTCGCCCGCTCGTCGCCGTGTTGCGCAGCAATTTTTGGCTGACGATTCACGTTTTCGCCATCATTATTAGCTACGCCCTCGGAGCGATCGCTTGGGCCGTCGCGCTAACGTCGCTAACAGTTTACGCGTTCGGACGTTACGATTCCGACGAGGCGGCGAAAAGCGAAACGGCGACGGCGAAGGCGACCGGTTCGGCCAAACGTCGCGAAAAACGTCGCCCCCGCGCCGAGCGAAACGCAACCTCCGAAAAATCGGCGAGTTGCGCCGCCTCCGACAATTGGGAGCCGCCGTATTGCCGCCGCGTGTCGGGCGTAATCGCGACAATGATTCGCAGCGCCGTTCTGTTCCTCGCGATCGGGATTATTCTCGGCGCGCGCTGGGCCGATTTTAGCTGGGGGCGTTTTTGGAGTTGGGACCCCAAAGAAGTTTGGGCGCTCGTTACGCTGCTGATTTATCTTGTTGTGCTGCACGTCCTTAAAGCCCGACGCGGCGGACGCTTCGAGCTTGCGGTCGGGGCGACGCTCGGCGCGTTGGCGATTATCATGACGTGGTACGGTCTCAGCTTCGCGATGGGCGGAGGCGGGCGGCACTCCTACGCGGCCGGCGAGTCGAACAAGGTCGCGATTCTTTACGTCTTGTTCGCCGCCAACCTCGTTTGGGCGTTCGTCGCGACGATTCGTTACCGCTTCGAAAAGCGACGACGCAACCCTCGCGATAACAACCGTTAACATTTTTAATAAAGCGCGTTCCCCGATTTTTCGTCAACCGTTGGCGAAGTCGGGGAGCGCCCGCTTTTTCTTCATCCCTTTTCCTATCGCCGCAACAGTTCTTATCCCATGATTTACGTCAAACATAATTCGCGCGAGCCTTATTTCAATCTCGCCGTCGAAGAATTTTTTCTAACGCGTTCCGTCGACGACGCGACCGCGCTCGGCGAATCGCCCGCCGAACCGATTCTCCTTCTTTGGCAAAACGAACCGACCGTCGTCGTCGGCGGCCGCCAAAACACGTTGGAAGAAATCAACTTAGAGTTTATCGAGAGACGCGGCGTTCGAGTTGTCCGGCGAATCACCGGCGGCGGCGCGGTCTATCACGATTTGGGCAACTTGAATTATTCCTTTATCGTTCCGGACGCGTCGCGACTTGGCGCCGCTAAACAGGAAACCGCGTCGCGCCTCGATTTGCGTTCAACCGAAACGCCGTCGCTCGCCGCGCCGTCGACGCTTGCCGAATCTTTCCGCCGGCTCGCGCAACCGATCGTCGACGTTCTTCGCGCGTGGAACATTCCTGCGGAGCTTTCCGGACGCAACGACATAACCGTCTGCGAACGCAAGGTTTCCGGATCGGCGCAAGCGCGAAAAAACGGGCGGACGCTCCATCACGGAACCCTTCTTTTCGACTCGAATCTCGACGACGTCGCGTCGGCGTTGCGCGTCGACGCGGAAAAATTTCGCTCGAAAGCGGTTTCTTCGATACGAGCTCGCGTCGCAAACCTCGTCGAATTTTTGCCGCCCGCCGAACGCGCGAACGTTGTCGAGCGTTTTCAAACCTATCTTTTAACGCGGCTTTCCGAAACGCAACCCATTGTCGTTCGAGAGCTTAACAACGGCGAGCTAGTGAAAATTCGCCGCCTGCGCGACGAAAAGTACGCGACTTGGGATTGGAATTTCGGCTCGTCGCCGCGTTTTCAATTCCGCGCTTCTCGGCGGTTCGATTGGGGCAAGTTCGAGTTGGCGTTCGACGTCGTTCGCGGTCGGATCGAGCGAGCGCAAATTTTCGGCGATTTTTTCGCGCTCGACGAATTGGAGCCGCTTCTCGAGCGTTTCGTCGGAGCGGCGTTCGAACGCGGCGCGTTATCGGAACGAATTTCGGAACCTCTTTTACGGCAAGCGTTGCCGTTCATGTCGCCGACCGATTTCGTCGAACTCGCGCTGAGCGCCGCGCCGACCGACGCGACCCGCTGACGTCGCGCCCCGTTTCGCGTTTTACATACCGTCGTTTCCCCGTTCGTTCGCGATTCGCCGCCGATAAAGCCGAACCTTTTCCTCGTATTCCGGCGCGACTCGCGGAGAACGCGTTCCTTCAAATCGACTCCGCGCCTCGCTCGGAAGCTCGCCGCTAAACGCTTCGTTCGCAACGACTTCCCCATCCAACGCGCTTTCCGACTGGGCGCAGCCGGTTTCGACGCCCGAAGCGTTCTCGCCGACGGAAGTCCCGACGCCGACGACGGTTTCGCCCGCTGTTCCAAAGTTCCGATTTTCTCCGCTCGCAGCTCCGCTCCAATCCGTTGTCTTTTCTTGGTTTCCATCGGCAAACGTCGCGGTCGCCGACTCGTTTTCCCCGCCGCTTCGAACGTCGGTCGGCGCGCCGTTTCGTCTTGTCACCGTCTCCGTTTCGCCGTCGGAACGCGCCGCCGGATCGCCGCCTTCGCCCGTTGCTCGTTTCAACGGAACACCAACGGCGGCAAGCGTTTCCTCATTTAGCGCGAGCGCTTGTCGCGACGCGACGCCGGCGCCGAACGTTAAACGCAACGCCGACGCCGCAAAACGCGTTTCCTCCGCGTCCGCCGAGTCGCTTTCCTCGCCTAACGGCTCGTTCGCTTCGATTCGCGCCGGTTCGACGAAAATTTGCAACGCCGACGCCGCTTTTCCAAACCTATTATTTTCAACGCTTTGACCGACGAGAGCTCGTCGTTTTTCCCAACGCGCCGCCCAATCGTCGACCGCGTCGAGCGCCGCTCGATTCGTCGCGACGTTTTCTCGTTCCGATTCGACCGTTCGCTCGAGAAACGCGACGAAATCCGCGCCGTCCTCGCTCCGCAATCGCTCGCGCAACCGTTCGAATATCGCGACTTGTTCGTCCGTCGCCGCTCGCGCCGCGTCCAAAAAAGCCGCGATTCGCCGCTTTCCCGCCTTGCAATCCTCGTCTTCAACGGGCTCGAGCGCGGAGCGTCCGGCGAACCGCGCCAAAAGCGCGTTATTTTCCTCAGCCGCTCGACTTAACGCGTTCTCGCCGTCGAGCGCCGCCGCGTCGAACCGCCAACTTTCGGTCAAAATCCGCAACGCAGTTTCTTCTTGTCGCAACAACGTCGCCCAACGCCCGACGACAAGCGCAGCCGACTTCGCCGCTTGCGTTCGTTCCTCCGTCGAATCGCTTCGCAAAGCGACGTTCAACGCTCTCGACGCCGCGTCGTACCCGCTTTCGTTTTCCCAACGTTCCGCCTCCCAACGTTCAAGTCGCGCGGTCAACAGGAAAACCGCCGTTTCGCGCCCGAGCGTCGTTTTTCGCGCTCCGCGTTCGTCCGCCTCCGCGGAACCCTTCTCCGCTTTTTCCCCAACGTTTTCTCTCTCCCGCCCGTTTTTCTTGTTTAAAGCGCCGGATTCTCCGAAACGCGCCCAAATCGCGTCGGTCTCTCGTCGGGCCGCCGTCCTCAATCGCCGAATTTGCGCGTCGACGCCTCGCTCCGGGCGCTCGAAATTCGTTTTGAGTTCCCGCGCCAAGAACAAAAGCGAGACCGCCGTCTCCGAGCCTTCCGTTCGCTCGCCCGAGAAGCCGCGCAACTCCGCTTCAAGCGTTCGCGCGATTTCGGCGTTTCGAGCGAGCTCGCCGCTCAACAATTCCAGCGTCGCGACGGAAATTTCCGCGTTTTCAACGGCGGCGAAATCGTTTTCTTCCGTCGCGAAGCCTTCGCCATTTTGCTTATCTTCCTCTTTTAGCGCGAACTTCGTCGTTTGAACGCCGTTTGGTTCGTTAAATTTCTTCAAGGGCGGCGCCGCTTGTTCCGATTTGCGAGTCGTCGACGCGATTTTCGGCGCGACGTCCGCCTTTTCCCAGCCGCTTAAAGCGCCCGCTCCCCCCAGAACGCCCCAACTAACAGCCGCGCCCAACGCCAACGCGCCTCGCGTTTTACCTATATCGCGCAATTTCTCCGGCGGAGCGTCCGCCAAAACGGCGCGACGCTCCGTCTCGTCCAAGGTTCGCGCCGAATCCTCAAACCGCCGAATCGCCGTTTCAACCGTCGCTCGCCGCAACGCCGACGAATCGGTCGCGTTTCCGCCGCTTTCCTCGAAAAAATCAACCGCGGCCGTCAAGATTCCGGCAATCTCGGGAAAGCGCCGTTCCCAACGCCGGGCCGCTTGAAACAGAGTCGGTCGTCGCCGGAACGCTCGCGCCGCTCCCAACGCGCCGAAAACAACAACGCAACTCCATGTCGAACAAGCGATTAAAACGTTCGCCAAACAGTCGAAACCATTCGCAAAACAAGCGAAAACGCCGACGCCGGACGCGCTCCAAAGAGCGATCTCGCCCCAACGAAACGCCGACGCCCGCGCCGACGCCCGAGTCGCGTCGTCGACCGCCGACGCCAACGGTTCGAGCGTTTGCTCGCGCTTTTTTTTCCGCAAACCGTCCGTTTTCACTAAATCGCCTATTACCGTCGTTTTATCTTATTTACGCAACCCGCTTATTCTCGCCTCGTTTTCTTTACGTCGACGCGTTCTCCTTATATTTTATCGTTCTTCCGCCGTCCTGTTCGTTAAATTCGGAAAATTTTTCCAAGAAATCTCCTTTTCCTCAAAAAAAAAGTCGATAACGCTTATAACGGCGCCTTCTCAAGGGCCGGCTCGTCAAGGAAGACGCGCGAAAATCGACGCTCGTCGAGCTTCGCAAAGCAAGACAAAGGATTGAAGATGACGCTTCGCAACAACGCCACTCCCACTCGCGCCCGCCGTTCGTCGTCGGGCGCCGCCGACGTTCGCTCGACGCTCGACGCGCTTTCGCTCGTCGTCTCGATTCGTCGCCGTTCGCGTTTTGTCGACGCGCTCGCCGCCGCCGTTTTCGCGTCCGCGTTCGCTTGCGGCGCTCTCGATTCTTCCGACGCTTGCGCTCAGTTCTTTCAGGCGGACAAAGCGCCCGCGCAACGCTACGCTACTCGCCCGAGTTCGCAAGCGCAAACGCAAACGGGCGCTCGTCGAAACGACGTCGCGTCGAAATCGCCCTTATTCTCGGGCAAGTTCGCTCGCGGCGTTTCGGAAAAATTTTCCCGCGACGCCGCGCAACCAAGCGGTTCGTCCGCTCGCCGACCTACGGCGCAACCGAATCGCGGAGCCGCGCCGATCGCCGCGCAGCGTTCGAATCGCGGAGCCGTTCCGACGCAACAACGCGGATTCGCGCCGCCGTCGCGTCGACCTTCGCCCGCTCCAAACCAAGCGTCCGTCGACGCTTACGCTCGTCAGCGAACCGCCGCGCCGACCGCCGTTTCGTCGCCGGAAGAGCTCGCGCAAGCGTCGACGAGTCGCGACGCGGCTCGCGAAGCGTTGGCGAAAGTCCCTTGGAACGCGCTCTCACCGGCGGCTCGCGACAAGCTCGCGGCGTTGTCGAAAAACCCGACGATTTACCGTCGTCTTCCGATGGCCGGCGGCTACTGCAACCCGGAACTTTTCGACTTTTTTCTCGCTCACCCGCACGCGGTCGTCGGTCTTTGGCGGCAAATGGGTTACGACGACGTGTCAATGGAGCGAATCGGCCCCGCGCTTTACTCGATTCGCGAGAAAACCGGCACGGTCGGAAAGGCGCAAATCCTTTATCAAGACGACGAACTGACGCTCGTTTATTGTTCCGGAAAATACCAAGGCCCGGTCGTTCCGCGTTCGCTCGACGGCGAGATGTTCCTCGTGTTGCAGACGCGATACACGGAGGATCCGACCGGCCGCCCGATCGCGATTTGTCGTTTGGACGCGTTCGTCGACCTGAAAAACCCCGGCGCCGACCTCCTCGCCCGCACGTTCAGCGGCGCGCTCGGCAAACTCGCCGACTCGAACTTTGAGCAAACGCTCGCCTTCATCGACAGCGTTTCGCAAACGGCGGAAACGAACCCGGGCGCGTTGTCGGGCTCGATCGCCGGTCTCGCCGAACTGTCGCCGGAAGCGCGTCGACTCTTCGCCGCGAAAACGTCGGAAGTCGCTCGTCAAGCGCAACTTAGAGCGAACGGCGTTTACGTCGATTATCGACTTTTGCCGAAATTGAACAGTCCGACGGCTTCGGTCGCTCGCGTTTTGTCCCGAGAACGAGCCGGCGGCGCCGCGGTCGCGTCGATCGCTCGTTCGCATTCGAGCTCGCCCGCTCCGACGCTTGGGCCGGGCGCGTTCGCTCCGTCGACGCCGGAATCAG
>JAFYQR010000174.1 GCA_017559825.1 Thermoguttaceae bacterium
CGCCAAGACCGCCGCCCCCCGCGTAAGAGTAAGATTGTTGCAAAACGGAGCCGCCGTTTCCGCCGACCGCCTTGTTGTTCGTCGCCGAAACGTCGCTCAAGACGACTTTCCCGCTCTGCGCGAAGATCGCCGCCCCGGCGCCCATTCCGCCGCCGCCTCCGCTCGCGCCGTCGCCGCCGTTTCCGCCTTGCGCGACGCAGTTGGCGAACGTCGTCGAGGCGATCGTAACGGACGCGCCCGATTTTTCCGCGTCGACGACGAAACCGCGATACGCTCCGCCGCCGTCGATTTTGCACCCGGCGCCGTCGATCGTCAACGAGCCGCAAGACGCGCCGACCAAATCGGCGTTCCCGGTAATCGTCGGAAGCGCGCCCTTGACCGCGACGTCGCCGGTCAGGACGATTTTATAATCGTCGCCGGTCGAGCCGTTGAACTCGTCGATCGCGGCGCTCAACTCCGAATGATTCGAAACGTAACGAACGACCTCGGCGCCGGAAACGATCGGCGCGAACCCGAAGAGCGCGAAATAAAGAATCGCGCCTCTCCACTTTTTCGACGTTTGCGGCGTTCTCGTCTTCCTTCTCGACGCTTTCGTCTTTTTCGATGAAAAACGCATTTTTATCCTTCCTTGAATCCTTTGCGTCCTCGCGGAGCGCCGCGGCTCTCGACCGCAACCGCGACGCTTTTTTCGTTAAAGGTCGCGCAAAACTTACAAGCGACGTCTCCTTACGTCGCCCCCAAACGCCGAATCGTCGGAGCGCGCGGCGACTCAAGCTAGAGTATCCGCGTCGTTCGGGTTCCCTATCGTTCGTATCGACTCGAAGCAAAGTAAAGTTTTTACTTTTTTTCCGAATGGTAGCAATTTTTACAAATTTTCGAAAAAAAACGCAAGAGCAACCGCCGCGCGTCGGTTCGTTTCGCGTTCGCAAGCTAAAAAAAGAAACCGAAACGAATCGCGCCTTCGTTTGTTTCCGCTCGAAAAGACTTTATCGCTCGACTAATCAAAGACCGGAACAAGATTTTATAAAACGACGCCGTTAGAAAATCGAGACGCTTTCGCCGCGCTTCTATCGACAAAAAAAGAAAAAACTTTAGCGAGAATCGCCAAAAGTCGCGCAAAACGTCTTGACTTCCCCCCCGACTATAGGCTATTATATCCTTATCCGTCGGCATAAGCCGTTTAATCCATATAGTCGGCAGTCGACGTCAAACTGGAGCGTTTATGCCGAAACAACGGGGGCCGCGCCGTTAGTTCGTAAAAAATTCCTCGAAACCGCTTAAATTTTTTCGTTAAAACGGCTCGGGGAACGTACATTTTTTGCGAACGACGTTCCTCGCGTCGCCGAAATCGCGCCGAGTTTTCCTCGACCGCGTCGTTCGCCGCTCCGTTTAAGCCGTTTTTAACGGCTCGAACAATAACCTGAATTTTCGCCGCGCGCGTTTCCTTTTGCCTTTATACTCGTCGAGAATATGTCCAACGCCAAAACGCTTCGCCCCAACGTCGTCGCCGCTCCTCGAACCGCGACCGTTTTCGAAACCGCCGTCGAAAGTTATTCGCCGCGTCGCAACGGCGACGCGCGGACTCGGACTTTTCCGCACTTTTTGGCACTGCCGATGCATTACGAGCCGAAATACGCCTACCCGCTTATCGTTTGGCTGCACGACGCCGGTTCGAGCGAAACGGAAATTTTCGACGTCGCTCCGCAAATTTCGCAACGCAACTACGTCGCGATCGCTCCGCGCGGTCTCGCCTGTCCGCGCGTTCAAGTCGCCTGCCGTCGTTCGAGCGACGGACGGCTGATCGTCGAAAATCGCCGCGAGGAAATCCGTTGCGATTGGCCCGAAACCGAACAGGGCGTTTACGAAGCGGAAAATCTCGTTCTGTACTCGATCGACCAAGCGTTGGCGAAGGCGAACGTCAACCGTCGCCGCGTTTTCCTCGCGGGGCGCGGTTCCGGCGGCACGATGGCGCTTCGCGTCGCGCTTCGCAATCCTCGCGAGTTCGCCGGGGTCGTTTCGATCGACGGCGCGTTTCCGACGTTGGAGCGTCGTCCGCTCCGCGACTGGCGCGACGCTCGCGATCTGCCGATTCTGATGACGACCGGCTCCGGTTCCGCGACGCCGCGTTTGACGCCGAAACAGCTGCGCCTTTTCCACACGGCCGGCCTGACCGTCGTCGTGCGCCAATACAACGAGCGTTCGAACGAGCCGAACGCCGCCGAAACGCGCATGAAGAAAATTTTGCTCGACGTCGACCGTTGGGCGATGAACCGAGCGTTGAATCCCAGTTCGCCGATTTCCGAATTGTTTCCGACTCGCTGAGCGCCGAGTTCTTTAACGATTTTAGACGTTTTAACGGTCGCGGCGTTCCGAAAAAGCGCGACTTTTTACCGTCGCAACGATTTTAACGCCGCGAGGACGTCGACGCGATGCAAGAAAAGCAATCCGATTCCGCCGTCGCGGCGCCGTTTCCTTGGGCCAATCTGACTTCTCGGCTCGACGCGATCTTGGCTCGTTCGAACGAGCGGCTCGACGCGTTGGTTTCCGACGCGAGCGTTCAGGCGTTGCGTCGTTCGCTCGACGATTCGGAGCGTCGACGCGTTCCGCCGTCCGTTTCGTATTCGTTGGAACTCGGACGCGTTCGATTGACCGCCGCCGAGGTCGCCGCGTTGGGCCCCGAGTCGATCGTTCCGCTCTCCGACGCGTCGCGAGGAGTCGTGCAAATTTGGGCCGACGGTCGCCTCCAAGGACGCGGCGTTCTCCTCGTCGCCGACGGCAAGCTCGCCGTGCGCGTCGAAGAAATCGAACCTTTTTAAACGTTTTTTAACGAAAAAACGGCGAGCGTTTTCGGCGCTCGCCGTTTCTTTTTAGGGAAAAACGAACGCGCGAACGCCGTCTCTTTTCCCTCGCTTCTTCGAACTAACCGTTCGTATTCTCAAATTCGTTTCAATAACGATAAAACAACCCGAGGCAGCCCGCCGGATACGCCGGTTTCAATTCGGTAACGTAAATATTCTTGAACCAAACTTGGCAGCCGTGGTCTTGGAGGAAAATCCGCCCGAGCGTCGTCGTCCCAAACTCTTCGACGTCCTTGAACTTACTCTTGGCGACCGCTTCTTTCCACTCGGGCGAGCCTACGTTGATCGAGACGATCAGCTCGTCGTTGAGGTAGTGCTCGATACGATTCCCCAAGACGACGATTTTCCCGCGGTTAAACTCGCCCATCTTGATTTTCGCCGTTCCTTCGCGAGGCGGAACGACGTCGTAAAGCGACGCGGTTTGGTAGCGCGGCGGATTTTTCGCGTCGTTAATATCGTCGTAAATCTGATATTCGCACCCGAGGCCGTACCCTTCGGTATTCCACGAGCGGTATTTGACGCCGCTGTTGCCCTTTTCGCTGATTTTAAATTCGAATTCCAGCACGAAATTTTCAAATTTGCCGTCGAAATAGAGGTCGCCGCTCCCGCTTTCGCGGAAAATCGTTTCGTCGACGACTTTCCAACCTTTGCCCGGCGCGTCGCCCTTAACGGAAGTCCATCCGGTCAAATCGACGCCGTTGAAGAGGGGCGTTTTGATTCCGTCGGCGACGTAAAACGCGGCGGCGCCGCTTCCGACGGGAGCGGGAATGACGAGCGGCTCGTTCGGCGACGCGCAAGCCGTCCCGGTTGTCTCCGGATTCTTCGCGACCTGCGAGCGCGCGCTCCCATCGCAAGGCGCGAACTTAGCGCAAGGGCTCGCCCAACGCGCTCCGCCCAAAATTCGGCAACGTTGGCCGTTGAAAATTTTCGCCTCGACGGTCGGCGACGCGCACAACGCCGCGACGACCGCCCCCAACGCGACGCGCAACGCGGCGCCGCGACGAACGCTTAAACGAATCATCGACAATACCTAACTTCTTTGAGGCGACGCGCTCCGCTTTATTTTCGGAAAAACGCGCGTCGTTCGCTTCGTTAAAATCGCTTGTTTCCTTGTCGTCTTAACAAAGCTCGTAATCCAACTGTTCCGCGCCGACCTCCAAATCAGCGCGACCGTTACAACTATTCTAATTTGTGAAATCTTTTTTTCCAGCGCAAATTCTTCATTCTTCTCAATCCTCCCAAAATATTCTTCACTGCCTTTCCTGTTTTTACTATTTTAACGATTTTAACGATAAAAAATTTAAAAAAGGGGAATCCTCTCTTGCGCTTTAGGGTGAAAAAACGCTATACTAAGGCGCTTTGTTTTGTCGAGCTCGCCGCTCGTTCCCCGCGGAGAGCGCCCAAATCGCCGCTTTTCGATTTACGTTTGTCGAATCGCGTTTCGCCGCGCTATGAAAATCGCGTCGCGGCGCCGTTTTTATCACGTCGTTATTCCGGTTCGCGACCTTTTCCGTTTTCGGATCAGTTTTCGCGAGCCGTCGTCGGGAGCGTCCATGTTTTCGCCGCGCCTTCCTTATCCTTCGATCCGTTCCAACCGTCGCGACCGATTCCTTTGCGGACGCCTGCTTCTCCTCGCCGCCGCGAGCGTCGTCGGCGTCGAATCGGCGGCGTTCGCCCAAAATTCGTCGAGCTCGAACGTTCGTTCGACCGACTCGACGTTGGCGACGCGCTCCTATTACGACGGAGCGGAAACGCTCGGTCGCGTCGGACGCGAGGCGATTTTACGTCGCGATATTCTTCACCAAATCAAAAAATTCGCGCACATGCAGTACCTCGAGGAAATCAAGAAAATTCCGGAGGACGTTCGCGAAGAACATCGAGAAGAGTACAAAAACGGAATTCTGAATCAATATTTAAACAGCGAGGAAATTTTTACGCAAATCCTCGACGTCCACATCCGCAAACTGCTGTTCTACAACGATTACGTCGTCAGTCGCCCGAAAGACCAAATCGAGGAGCAAACGAAACAGCTCGAAGCGGAGTTCGACGCCAAAATGGTTCCGGAGCTGAAAGACTCGTTCGGTTGCCGCACGCTCAAAGAGCTGGAAGACTATTTCGAGCGCGAAATCGGAAGCGATTACGCCCAAGAAAAACGTATTTTCATGCAGCAAACGCTCGGCGATCTTTGGATGAATTACAATCTCGGCGAGGAGGATTTCGACCCGACGGTCGTCGACTTGCGCCGCTATTACGAAGCGCATCGCGACGTTTATCGAGTCGAACCGCGCGTTCGCTGGCAGGCGATGACCGTTTATTTCGGACGCCAACGCTCAAAAGAGGAGGCGCGCCGCAAAATCGCCCACATGGGAAACGCCGTGCAGGCGGAGTCCGACCCGCGTCGCCAAGAGAAGCTCTTCGCCGAGGTTTGCCGCGTCGATTCCGAAGACGTGTTCGCGTCGGACGGCGGCTATCGCGATTGGACGGAACGCGGCGCCCTGCGTTCGCAAGTCGTCGAAGACGCGATTTTTAGCGAAGATTTGCCGGTCGGAACGCTTAGTCGAATTTTAGAAGACGAGAACAGTTTAACGATCGCTCGGGTCGTCGAGCGCGTCTCGGAACGAATCAAGAGCTTTCCGGAAGTGCAGGAAGAAGTGCGCGAAAAACTGATCGCCGACCGCCGCGAGGCGATGCGTAAAACGTACGAAGAACGATTAAGCAAACGTTTTTCCATCGAAATTTACGCGATCACTCCGGAAGAACGCGAAAAGTGGTTCCGCTCCGCCGAACGCGAAACGGAATCGGCGACCGGTCGCGAAATTTACTAATCCCCGCCGTTTTCCCAAACCGCCGTTTTTTTACGCGGCTCGCCCGTCGTCGACGCGTCGAGCCGCTTTTGTCGTTTTTAGCGACGCTCGCCCAAACCGCCGATTCCCCTTATTTCCCTTATCCCGTGTTTTCCGATTCTTTTCGCTTGTCGCCGCGACCGTTTGAAACGGCGCTTCTCGCCGCGTTTCCGCTCGACGCTTGGCGCTCTCGCCGCGTTTGCGCCGCCGTTTCGGGAGGCGCCGACAGCGTCGCGCTCCTTCGCGGACTCGTTCGACTGCCGGAAATAACGGATAATCCGAATTTGCGGCGCAATTTCTTCGTCGCGACGGTCGACCATCGCTCTCGCGGCGCGGAGTCGGACGGCGACGTCGCGTTCGTCGAGGCGTTGGCGGCGGAACTCGGCGTCGATTTTTTTCGCCGAACGCTCGACCCGACGGAGTTGGAAGCGGAGGCGCGGCGGCAAGGAAGTTGGGAGAGCGCGGCGCGGGAACTCCGTTATCGGGCCCTCGTCGACGCGGCGAAAACGGGGGGCGCTCGGTTCCTCGCGACGGCGCACCATCGGGACGACCAGCTCGAAACGCTCCTTTTCCGCCTTTTCCGCGGCGCCGGGTTCGACGGTTTGCGCGGCGTCCCGGCGGTTCGCCCGCTCGACGAGTCGCTCGTCCTGATTCGCCCGCTTCTCGCCGTCGGACGCGCCGAAATTCTCGCCTATTTAGCCCAACTCAACCAACCGTACCGCGTCGACTCCTCGAACGCGTCGCCGCGATACGCCCGCAACCGAATCCGCAACGAGTTGGCGCCCCTCCTCGATTCGATTTTTCCCGGGCGTTGGGACGCCGCGCTCCTCCGACTCGCCGAACTCGCCGCCGAAACGGAAACCTTTTTCGACGCGCAAACCGCCCCGCTCGACGCGAAAATCGCCGCCGCGAAGCGTCGCGACGCGCTTTTCGCTCGAACGCTCGACTCGCTAAACGTTCCCGACGCCGCAAACGACGCAAACAACAAACATTCCCCCAACGACGCGGACGCCGTTAATCCCGCAAACAACGCAAGCGCCGCGTCCTCCCCCGACGTCGTTATTTTGCCGCTCGAACCGTTGCGCGACGCTCCGGAACCGCTCGTTCGCCGTTATTTTCGGCAAATTTGGCGCGACCGAAACTGGCCGCTCGCCGCGATGGGAGCCGCCGAATGGCGCCGACTAACCGCCGCCGTCCGTCAAACGCCCCTTCCGAATCGCGCCGAACCGCAATTTCCCGGCGACGTCCGCTTGATTTTTCCGGACGCGTCGACTTTGCGGCTCGAACGCCGCGTCAAAAACGTCGATTTCGCCCCCGACGCCGATTCGCCGTCGCCGTTCGATTGAAAAACGCGCCGAACGTCGCCGCACCGTCAAATTAGCGAAAATAGAACGAACGCGCAAAATAAAACGACAAGCGCGGGCCGTCAAATTTTCGCTAAAACGTCCAAACAACCGCCGTCAACGCCTTAACAACGGAGAAAAGAAATGCCCATCGGAGAAAACAGCCGCCCCGTCGCCGCGATCACCGGCGCTTCGAGCGGTTTCGGCAAGATTTACGCAAGACGTTTGGCCGCCGAAGGTTGCGACCTCCTTCTCGTCGCTCGACGCGGCGCGCTCCTCGACGAAATCGCCGCCGACTTGACAGCCAAATTCGGCGTCGCGGTCGAAACGCTCGTCGCCGACCTCTCGAAACTCGACGAAGTCGAGCGCGTCGAACGCCGGTTGGAGTCGCTCCCGACGCTCCGTTACCTCGTCAACAACGCCGGGTTCGGCGGGAACCAACGATTTCCGGACGTTTTTCTCGACGTCGAAACGGCGATGATTCAGACGCACTGCCTCGCGACGATGCGGCTGAGTCGCGCCGCGCTCGTCCCGATGAAAGCGCAAAATAAGAAACGCGACGCCGGGTTCATCGTCAACGTCGCGTCGGTCGCCGGGTTCTTCGCCGGAGACGGCGCCGCGGATTACACCGCGACGAAAGCGTTCATTATCAGTTTTTCGCGCTCGCTCCAATGCGACGTCGGCCCGATCGGCGTCCGCGTCCAGGCGCTTTGCCCCGGTTTCACCCGCACCGGCTTTCACGACGCCGAGACGATGCGTTTTTCGACGATCAAAGAAACCGTCCCGAATTTCCTTTGGCTCGACGCGGAACGGGTCGTCGACGCGTCCCTTAAAGCGTTGCGCCGCCGACTCTTACCGCGCGTCGTTTGCATTCCGAGCTTGAAATATAAAATCGCCGTCTTTTTCGGTTCGGCGCGAGCGTTCGCCCCGTTGCGCGTCCTCTTTTCCCGGGGACGCGTCCGTTAAAAGAAAAACGCGAAGTCGACGAGCGTTCGCTCCGTTGCGCGTTCTCTTTTCCCGGGGCCGCGTCCGCCGACGAGAACGCCGAACGCTTCCCTTCCGCTTTCCAACGCGACGCGGCCTTAACGTCTTGCGACGACGTTTGTGCGTGTTTCGCTTGCGTCAATCGTTGGCGGCGGTTCGTTTTCGGGCCGTCGCGACTTCCGGCGCCGCGTCGCGTAAAACGACGCGAAAACCAAAGGTCTCGTCTTTTAAGTCGGGAGACGTAAAACCTCGATAAGCCGATCTTGCCGCCCAGGCGCCCGAGCCCCAACTCCCGCCGCGGATGATTTTGAATCTTTCGCGCGGGAATTCTTGAGCGAGACTTTCCTCGGTGGAATCGGGGTAACGCCAAGCGGCGAACAACTCCGGACAGTCCGGGGAGTCTTCGTAGGCGGGATACCAATCGGCGACCCATTCCGAAATATTGCCGTGCATATCGTAAATTCCCCAAGCGTTCGGCGGGTAACTTTCGACCGGCGTCGGGCGTTCCAAGGTAAAACCGTCGTCGTCCCAAAGCGGC
>JAFYQR010000175.1 GCA_017559825.1 Thermoguttaceae bacterium
CGGTCGAACGCGCCGCGACGGCTCGCGCTTTTTGGCGGCTCCAAGGCGCGACCGCACGGCTGGCGGTCGAAAACGAAATTCTCAAGACGCTGACGCAAGCGTTCAACGAACTGAACGCGAAAGCCGCCGGATCGGAGTCGGCGCGACTTTACCTCGCCGCCGCGCTCGGAGCGCAGGCTCGCGTCGCCGAAGCGCGGGCCGCCAAGTTCGACGCTCAAATCGAGTTGGCGCGGCGTTTGCGTTGGAATTTAAACGAAGGTTGGCCGATTCCGGCGACGCTTCCGTTCGTCGGCGCGACGTACCGCCTCGAATCGCCGGTCGCGACGAATCCGACGCTCGCGCTCGAAGGAGCGACGATTCCGGAAAATTTGAAGGCGATCCGAGCGATCGGCGCGGCGTTCGGCGCTCCGGCGACGCTCTGCCGATTCGACGTTCCGCCGACCTCCGCCGCCGATCCGCTCGTCGCGTTGGCGACGCTCGAAAAGAAGCGCGAGTCGGTTCTTCTCTTTGTCGAGCTCGTCGTCTCGACGAACGTTTCGATCGCCGAATACGTCGCGAGCTATCCCGCCGGATTCGTTTCGACCGACCGCTACGTCGACGCGCTCGTCGGCGAAGGTAAGTAACGACGACGACTTTTTTGACGATTTTAACGATAATTCGCTAAACCGACCGGCGGGCGGCGCCGATAAAATAAGAAGACGACGCGTCGCCAAGTCGACCGTCGCCGACGATTCGTCGAACGCCGTCGAACGTCGAAATAACGGAAACGCGCCCGCCGCCTTGAGATAGAGCGGCGAAAGGCAGGGAAGCTCGGCGCGGTTTTAGCGAAGGAATCGATTATGCTTGCTCAACGACGCTTTATTCTCGCCGCTTGCGCGCTTTTGACGACGCTCGTTTGCTCGGCCGGATGCGCCGGCGCGCTGATGATGCCCTTTTATCTCATCAACGGAACCGACGCTCCCGCGATTTTCGCCGACCAAATGAAAGAGATTCCAAAAGAGTCGAAAATGGTCGTCATTTGCCGCTCGAACCTGAATCTTTTCGGGCAGTCGAACCCTAACGCCGACTTGGCGACGAGCATTACTTACGTCGTTTCGAACAACATTAAAGGGAAGAAAAAGAAGAAGCTCGAATGGATTCCGTACGAGCGCGTCGAGGAAATGTTTGACGAAGAGGCGTTTCGCTCCGAAAGTTTCGAGAAAATGGGCGCGAAGCTCGGCGCGGACTACGTTATCGGCGTCGAAGTCGACGCGTTCGAAATTCATCACTCGACCCAATTTTATCAAGGGAACGCCAAAGCGCTCGTTCGTTTGATCGACGTGAAAACCGGCGACACGCTCGCCCGTCAATCGACGCCGAACTTCGCGTATCCGCCGACGCCGATTCCGAAGTCGGAGTATCAGGAAATCGAGTTCCAAAAGACGTTTACGGTGAAGTTTGCGCAAAAGATTTCGACCTTCTTTTGCCCGTACGACCCGCACGACGAGTACGCGCTCGACTCCGATTTCGCCAATCGTTGAGATATTTTTGAACCTTGAAGCGGTTTTCGCCGACGCGAAACCGCTTTTTTTATTTAGCCTAATTTATCCCGTTTAACGAAGGAGGCCGCCGCGTGTCCGCCGAAATCAACGAAAAACAAGAAAAATCGCCGTCCGTCGCGTCGAAAACCGTTTTCGCGATCGGGTGCCATCCGGACGATATTGAGTTCACGATGGCCGGCACGCTCGCGCTCTTGAAGGCGCGCGGCTGTTCGATTCACTATATGTCGATCGCGAACGGTTCGTGGGGTTCCGCGACGATGCGTCGTTTTGAGACGATTCGAACTCGGCGAGACGAGGGCGCGGCCGCGGCGGCGTTTCTCGGCGCTACGTACCACGAATCGCTAACCGACGATCTCGACGTGTTTTACCGACGCGAAACGCTTCTGCAGTTGATCGCCGTTATCCGCGAAGTCGACCCGGACGTCGTTTTGACGCAGTCGACTTCCGACTACATGGAGGATCACCAAAACGCCGGACGTTTGGCCGCGACCGCCGCTTTTTGCCGTTGCATGGCGAACGCTCCGGTCGAACCGCCGACGCCGCCGACCTTTAAGGACGTCGCCGTTTATCACGCGCAGCCGCACGGGAACCGCGACGCGATGCGGCGCTTGGTGCGCGCCGAGCGTTACGTCGACGTTTCGTCGGTTCTCGACGTCAAACGCTCGGCGTTGGCTTGTCATCGCAGTCAAAAGGAATGGCTCGACGCGTCGCAAGGGTTCGATTCGTACCTCGATTCGATGGTCGAGGCGAACGCGGCGGTCGGGCGGCTCTCCGGAAAGTACGAGTTCGCCGAAGGTTGGCGCCGTCGCAACTGGCTCGGGCTCTCGGCGACCGAAATCGACCCGCTCGGCGAGTTGCTCGGCGACGTTTCGTGGGTCGACCCGGAGTACGCGAAACGCTTGGACGCTTAATCGACAAGAAACGAAAAGGCGCGACGTCGCGAAACGTCGCGTCTTTTTTCGTCGTCAAAACGAGCGCGAATGGAAAACTCAACGTTCCGGAACGATCGCCGGGTAAACGACGACGCCGAAGTCGCGCTCGTAGGTTCCGCCGTCGGCGAACTCCGTTTGAACGACGAATTTCCAAACGATTTCGTTATGCTCCGCCTCGAACGACGGCGCGACGCCGAGCGGCAGCGTCGTCGAAAACTCCTCCGTTTCCTCGGCGCCGGACGGAACGTCGACGTCGTACTTCGTAAAGAGCGTTCGCGAGAAGACTTCGCGCTTGTTGCAAATCGCGTTTGTGCCCTGCAGGTAACGGGCGACTTCCTCGCAGCGAATAAAAACGGCGAGCCGCTTCGCCGCCATGCGTCCTCGTAAAAAGAGGCAAAGGCGCGCTTTGCGTCCCGGCAAAATCGGCAAGTCCGCGATTTCGAGCGCCGTCGAGCCGACGACGCGTTCGACGCGAAACGCGCCCCAAAGCCGACACGCGAAGAGGAAGCCGACTCCGCAAAAAATCGCGCAGAAAACGAACGCGAGCGCCAAATCGACCGACGTTTCCGCCGCGCAAACGACGTAGACGAAAACGCTCCACGACGCCAAATTCCAAACGAGCGTCCCCAGCGTCGCGGCGCCGAACGCGAACGACTTTTGGACGTCGGGGCGCAACCGTCGCGCCAAACGAACGCCCGGGAAATCGCCGAGCGGCGGGACGTTAGGAACGGTTGGATAACGCGTCTTTTGACGGCGAAGATTCGCGAGCGCCTCCCGTGAAAGCGAGCGGTCGCGGAAGCAAGCGACGAGCCAAACGCCGCCGAAAAGAATCAGCGAAACCGGAATAACGAGGAAAATCCAACCCCAAATCGCCGACGGTTTCAGCAAAAACGCTTGTTTCGGATCGTCGACGCGAATCCAACAGCGCGTTTCGACGCCCGGCGCGAACGGTTTCAACGCTTCGAGCGCGCCGTCGCGGTCGAAACGAAAACCGCCGTTTTGGGTCAACGTCGCTCGCTCGAACGTTTGCGTTACGAACGTTTCGTCGCCGAAGCGATAAGCGATTTTCACCTCCGGGCGATACCAAGCGACGCCGCGTTCGTCGACGCGCGAACGGAGCGCTCGGCTCTCGACGACGCAGTCGATTTGCGTCAACAGGCGTTTTTCGCGGCGCGTTTCGACGCCCCAAGTCGCCAAGTGAATCGTTAAAATCAGGAGACCGAGCGAAAAAACGCCGACGAGAAGGAGCGTTTCGGAGAGCCGCCAAACGGCGAGCGATGCGTCGCGGCGTCGCGGCGTCGAGTTGGTCGTTTGCATCGTTTTTCCTTCGCAAGCGTTTGCTTTTAGGGATTTCGGCGCGCGTCGAGCGGGCGCGAGGGGCCGTTATTCGTTTGTTTTCGACTCGTTCGCCGCCGCGTTTCGACGTTCGATGCGAACGAAACCGATTTTTTCTAAAGCGTTAAAAACTTCTTCCAACGTTTTTTCGCCGAAGTTCGGAATGCTCAGCAGGTCGGCGCGTTTGCATTTGAGGAGCTCGCCGACGGTCGAGACGCCCTGTTCGTCGAGGCAATTCGTCGTGCGAACGGATAGGCCGATTTCAGCGAGGCTCATATCGAGCTTTTCTTGCATTTCGCGGCGTTTCAATTCGATCGGATTCAACGGAATACGCGTTCCCATAAAGGTTTCCTTATCGTCGAGAAGGGAGAAGTCAATTTTCGGACAACGTTGTTAAAATTCGTCGAACGTCGGCGCGACGCGAAAAAGGAGCGCGTCGGCGTCGATCGTTCCGAATTGTTCGAAGCGACTGTCGAGCGAAGCCGGAGAGTTGTCGCCGAGTAAAAAATAACGGGGCGGCTCGGCGTCGACGGCGCGCGGCGTCGACGGTTCGACGCTCGAATAATGAAGGTCGCGACGAAGAACCGGCGCGAACGCTCGCGCGACGTCGCCGAGGAGCGCGAAGGGAGCCGAAATCGCCGTCGTTGCGGGATCGTCGGCGTCGTCGGTCGAAAAACGAGCGAGCTCGACGCCGTTTCGCGCCAAAATCAACTCGCCGTCGACGAGGAAAACGCGAAATCGCGGCGCGTTTTTTTCGTCGGAAGACGTTTTCGCGTCGGGGGTTAAACTTGTTTTTTTCGCGTCGCCGCGACGAACTTTCTCAACCGGCGCGTCGGCGAAATCGTCGTAGGTTAACTCGTCGAACGTTCGCCCGGCGCTCGTTTTTCCGTCGAGAAAGGGAAGCGAGCGGAGCGAAATCGTCGGTTTCATTTCGTCGAAGTCGAGTAAAAAAACGCGTTTCGGGCGCCGAGCGAGAAGGCGAAACCGCGTCGGCGTTCCGTCGGCGCTCGCCCAGTCGAAGTCGAGGAGGAAATCGCGAACCGGCTCGACCGGGGCGGGATCGTCGCCGTTCCAACGCGGCGTCGGCGACTCGTTCGAAATCGTCGTCGCGAAAACGGTTTGCGGAAATTCGTTTGAACTCGGCGTTTCGGGCGACGGCGGCGCGTTCCAAATCGGCGTCGTCGCGACGACGGTCAAGCGGTCGTCGGTTCGGCGGATTTGCGTCGAGTCGAGGCGGGTCGCCGTCGAAACGATTTGTTCGAGCGTTCGGAACGCGACGCGTCCGTCGACGAAAACGTCTCCGGCGACGATTTCGAGCGTTTCGCCGGGGAGTCCGACGACGCGTTTCAAGGTCGCTCGACCGGTCGGAGCGCGGAAGACGACGACGTCCCAACGTTCCGGACGCGGTTCGTTTTTCTCGCCGTTTCGAAGGCGTTCGACGCGGCGTCGCCAAGCGCGCAACGTCGCCGCGACGCTCTTAACGTCCGATTCCGTCGGCGGTTGCGTCGCGGTCGCGTCGGTCGTTTCGACGAGAACTCCGTCTTGAAAAACGGCGCTCGACGCGGGAACGCGATCGAAACCGCAGCGCGGACAGGAGAAAAATCGCGCCGTCGTCCGGAATTGGCGCGCTTCCGGCGAGTCGGCGTTCGACGTTTCGCCGCGCGTCGGAGCGTTCGCGTCGGAAAGAGCGCCGCCGGACGAGGCGACGTCGAGCGTCGTCGCGAACGACTCGCCGCATTTCGGACAGCGCCAAACGAAGCGCGGGCCGAGAAACGCCGGTTCCATCGAGCGACTTTGAACGCGAAAAACCGTCGTCGAAGGGGACGGCTCGCGCCAAAGCTCCGGATAACGGCAAAGCGTCGCGACCGTCGCCGCGCCGAGAAACGCCGTCGTTCCGGCGAGCGCCGCCAAAACGAGCGGCGCGCGGGAACGGCGACGTTTGGTCGAAACGCGTTCGTCGGCGGGAAGGCGAGACGGCGATTTTGTCATTATATTAACAACGCTCCGAAAAAGCTTCAAAAACCGGCGTTTCGACGATTTCGCGCTTTCGCTCAACGCAAAACGTCGAGAATCGCGTCGATATCGTTCCCGACGACGACCGGACGGTTCGCAAGCTCCGCCGTCGCGACGCCGCGTTTCCCGAGAACGCTCTCGAAGAAAGCCGGGTCGGCGCCGTGATACGCGACCGTCGCGTTCGGGTCTTTCAGCTGGTGTCCGGTCAAAATGCAGACGACGCGCTCGTCGCGGCCGATAACGCCTTCCGCGACAAGCTTTTTCGCGCCGGCGACCGACGCGGCCGACGCCGGTTCGCAGCCGAAGCCGTTCGCGCCGACGCTCGCTTTCGCGTCGACGATTTCTTGCTCGCTGACCTTGCGGACGACGCCGTCGCAGAAGTCGAGCGCGCGCAAACACTTCGTTAAGTTGACGGGACGATTGATTTCGATCGCGCTGGCGATCGTCGAAGCGCGGCGATTTTCGGCGTCCATTTGAGCGTAAAACGCGTCGATCTTGGCGACGTCGACGTTTCCGTCGTTCCAGCGAAGGCCTTCTTCGTTGTAAAGGCGGTCGAGCGTGTCGGCGCCGGCGGCGTTGATAACGGCCAAACGCGGAACGCGGTCGATCAAGCCGAGTTTCTTCAACTCGATAAACGCTTTACCGAACGAACTCGAGTTCCCGAGGTTGCCGCCCGGGACGACGATCCAGTCCGGAACTTCCCAACGGAGCGCTTCCAAGACGCGGAACATAATCGTCTTTTGGCCCTCTAAACGGAACGGATTCAAACTGTTAAGGAGGTAGATTCCCGTTTTCTTCGAGACTTCTTGGACGCGCGCCATCGCGTCGTCGAAGTCGCCTTGGATTTGGACGGTGCGGGCGCCGTAATCGAGCGCTTGCGATAACTTGCCGTAAGCAATTTTCCCGGAACCGACGAAAACGACCGACTTCATCGATTTCGACGCGGCGCAGTAAAGCGCGAGCGAAGCGCTCGTGTTCCCGGTCGACGCGCAAGCCGCTTGCGTCGCGCCGACGAGCCGACCGTGCGTCGTTCCGGCGGCCATCCCGTTGTCTTTGAAGGAACCGGACGGGTTCATCCCTTCGTATTGAAGGTAAAGCGAGCCCGCGGCCTTGCCGACGTACTCCGCGACGCCGTTCGAACGCTGCAAAATCGTTTGCCCTTCGCCGACGGTAACGCATTGGTCGAGCGGCGCGAACGGCAGCAGTTCGTGAAAACGCCAAACGCCGCTAAAACGTTGCGGATTCGAACGTTCGCTCCAATATTTTTCAAAGTCGGCGAGCGATTTCGGCGTCGGGAGCTTGTCCCAATCGTACTCGACGTCGAGGAGCGCGCCGCACGTCGGGCAGCGGTGAAGAATTTCGCCGACGTCGAACGTCGCTTGACAACGGGGATTAATGCAACGCTGGAAAACGTTCATTGATAAAGCCTTGCGACCGCGGCGCTTGGAATGCGAGCGGCCCCTTTCCTTCGGTTGGGCTAACTTGGTAAAATCGGGTCCGACGCGCTCGGCGCCGACGGGCTTCCGACTTGGACGGACGGCTCGCCGAGCGGCGCTTTTTAACGGCGCGTCGAGACAAACGGAAAACGACGACGTTATTTTGGGAAAAGCGCGGCGTCTTCGTCGAACGACCTTAAATTTTACTCCAAAAGTCGAATTTTAGAAGCCCCCGAGCGCGTTTTTGCGTTGACGAACGCCGTTTTTTTCGTTAAAATACAAAAAATTGTCGGCTTTTCGCCCTTTCTTGTCGAGAAACGGCGACGCCTGTTTTGCCCGTGTTTCCTAGATTACCGTCGGACGTTTCCTCGATGAAAAAATTGTCGTCGCGTTCTTCTCGTTTGCTTCTTTTCGCCGTTATCGCGCTCTGTTTTTGCGCGCTTGATCTTGGGACGAAACGTTGGATTTTCGAACGTTTAGGCCGCCCGGGCGAGTCGCCGGTCGAGTGGCTGATTTCGGACGTTTTCGGTTGGCAGACGTCGCTGAATCAAGGCGCGCTTTTTGGGATCGGGCAGGGGCGGATTCCGCTTTTCGCGACGTTGTCTTGCGTCGCGCTGATTGGAATTATCGGCTGGGTGTGGGCCGACGCGACGCGGAGCGTTTTCCTCGCGTCGACGCTTGGCTTGATAACGGCCGGGATTTTGGGCAATCTTTGGGATCGCGTCGGTCTGCACGGAATGCGTTGGAGCGACTTCGACGCCGACGTCTGGGGGTGCCCGCCGGAAATGGTCGGCGAACCGATTTACGCCGTGCGCGACTGGATTTTGGTGCGCATTCACGGGCCCGGAGACTGGGTTTATAATTGGCCGAACTTCAATATCGCGGACAGCTGCTTGGTTTGCGGCGCGATTTTGATTAGCTTTTACGCGCTTTTCTCGCCGACGCCGAAACCGGCGGTTGCGACGGAAACGGCGAACGAAACGGAAACGGCGAACGAAACGGAAACGACGGAAAATAAAGCGGAAAATTAAACGCGTTAAGCGAAACCGTCGCCGAACAAACGCGGCGTTAAAAAAGATATTGCGGGCGACCGATTTTCATACTTTCGATCGCGCGTAATTGCCCCGATTCCGCAAGTTTATCGTAATATTTGAGTTTCACTTCTTCAAGGAAGTCGTTAATCGCGTTCGGGTGATTTTTCAAAAACCATTCGATATGATTTCGGATATATTCGATTCTAACTTGCGGGTCGTTTAAGTCGTTGGGAACTCGCTTCATACGTTCGTCGACGCTGTCGAAACCGTCGAACGGCGCCGCGAGACGTTCGTTCGTCGTTGCGATATATTCCGGATTAATGTCGATTCCGACGCCGTGTCTATTAGTTTGTTGGCAAACTCTTAATAACGTGCCGCTTCCTAGGAAAGGGTCTAGAACAAGGTCGCCTTCGCAAGACGAAGCTAAAATCATACGTTCGTACAATCCTTCGGGTTTTTGCGTCGGGTGTTTTTGACGGTTCTTGTTACAATAATGCATATGCGAGAATTGCCAGACGTTGCCTGGATTCGCGCCTCTCATATTGTTGACGGAGCGGTAAAACTTTTGCGGGACGCGGATTGCGTCTAAATTAAAAACATAGCGTTTCGGAGGTTTAGAGAAGTACAAAATATCGTCGTGGCGCGGGGAAAAACCTTTGGTTTTGCCGATTCCTTGAGTGTAAAACCAAGTAATCCAAGAGTTAAACGTCATCCCTAGTTCTTGCTCAAGTATCGAGTAAACATAGGAAACGTATCTCATGCCCATAAAAACGTAAATCGAGCCGTCGTCGGTCAAAATCCGTCGAGCTTCTCGAAGCCATTTTCGAGTGAAGTCGAGATATTCTTCGAACTCTAACTTGTCTTGTGAAACGCCGTAGTTTTTGTTTAAGTTGTACGGCGGATCGGTAACGATTAAACGCGCGCTTTTATCGGGAAGCGTCGCCAAGACTTCGAGAGCGTCGCCGCAAATTGCCGTTAATTTTTGATCCATTTGTTTTTACGCGCTTCTCGATAAAAGTCGTCGAACGTTCTACGGGAACTATGCAAATATTTTTGGTCGAGCAGTTGACACATTTGCCAAGTCGTTCGATATTGATAAGATACGTAGTGAATATCTTTAATTTGAAGTTGACCGGTTCCTAACGCCGGATTGTAATTTATATCGGCGTCTCCAATAAATTTCAGGTCGTAAGCGTGATAATCGACGATTTTCATCACTCCGTCGACGAGTTGCGTTTGTTTATTTCTTTCGGAGTAAACGCGATGCTTAATCGACAGGATAACGAACATATAGTCCGGATCGTTGACGTAAGCGGTGCGTATTCGTGAGAAAGACGTGATATTCGGCCCTTTGCCGCTACTGGGAATATCGTTAGCCGTAGCTTTTACGTCGACCGCGCCCGTAATAACACGCGCGTCTTTTTTAAATTGGAGAACGACGTCGGCCATACTCGTTCGTTGCTGCGCTTCGACGTTGATAAGTTGAAATTCGGCGTCGGCGTCTCTAATTCCGGCGAAAACTTCATAGGCCCAGGCTTCGATCATAGGGCCGGCGAGTTTATTGATGTTTTCTAACGGCAAACCCATTTTTAATTGGTGTTGATAACGATCTTGGCGTCGCCGACGGTTTTTCGCGCGTCGAGTATCGTATGTATTTGCCGTATAACAAATTCGGAGTCTTCTTTATAAGTCGGAGATTCGATTGGGATTTTGAATATTAGGTCTTCGTATCGCATAAACTAACTCTCGATTTTTCGACTTATCAAGAGAACGGAGGAAACAAATGAATTATACCGACGATCTGATTTTATTCAAGCGCGTTTTAGCGAAGTTTTAAATGCTCGCGGCGCTTGCGAAAAAAAAACCGACGCGAAATCGACTTCGCGTCGGGTTTTTTAACGCCGTCGAGCGCCGACGGCGTCGGACGTCGCTAACGCGTCGCGGCGGCGTTATTTAACGACGATTTCGTACCAGATTGTTCGGCTTTCCGGGCCGATTTCGAATTGGGCTCCGCCGTCGGTCGACTTGACGGAAAGCTCGCCCTTGCGTTCGCCGCTCGCGTCTAAAGCGAAGACGGTCAACGATTTCGCGTCGACGCCGTTCAGCGTCAGCGTCGCCGGAACGCCTTCGCAAAGAACCGGGCCGCGACCGTTCGAACCGCCGTAATGACCGGCCGTCGTAACGTCTTTGCCGACCGCGACCAGTTTCGCGTCGGTATTTTGCATCGCGCCGGTCGCCGTCAAGAGGTAACGCCCTTTCGTCAGCTTGCCGACTTTCTTCGCGTCGAGGTCGACGTTCGTCCCCTTGACGAGCGAAACGGTCGCCCAGCCGAGCTCCGTCGCGCCGACGTCGAGCGTAACGCCGTCGAATTGCGTCGGTTGCGTAACGAAACCGCTGAAAACTTTCGTGTTCGCGGAGTCGACGACGAAGTAGCCTTTATCCGGCGTCGCGAAGTTCCAACGGATTTCTCCGTGCTCATTGACGATTTCCTTTTTCTCCTTCGAACCGAAGCGCGCCGGAAGGTCGGCCCAGCTCTTAATTTCTTTCGCCGACTCGACTTGCGCCGTCGGCAGGTTCAGGTCGGGGAGTTCGATCCCGGCGTAAACCGCCAACGAGAGCGAACGGTCGAGGTCGAGCCCTTGAAGCGAACGATGATAACCGGTCAAGCCGTCGCGTTGGATTTGCGATTCCTCGGCTTGCGTCATCGACGGCTTGTAGACGTATTCGCTGGGGCCGCTCTTGAGGTCGCCGCGAACGAACATCCCGTAACACGCCGGAAGGTGCGCCGTTTTCATCGGTTGCGCGCACATGTCGAAGAACGGCGCCATCGCGTCGCGTTGGTATTGATCGCTGTGCGACCAAGCGAATTGGTAGATCGCCGACCAATCTTGGAACGCCGCGACCGCCGCCAACATAACGTTCCCCTCGGCGCAATACGGGTTCGGGAACGGGTGGTCGTATTCGCTGCAGGTGAACGGCGACCCTAAAACGCGAACCGCGGCCAAGTTAGAGAGCGTTCCGTTGGCCGGGGAGTTCGCCAACGAGGAGCCGCCGACGAGCCAATGATTACCGTCCCAAGGACGACCCGGGAAGTTCGGGTGGTTCCAATAAGCGTGAATGTCGCAGAAGTCGAGTCGAGCTTGCGCGTGCCAAAAACCGTATTGCAACTGCGTCCCGGCGACCGGCTGTTTCGCGCCGAGATCGTCTTTAACGAAGCGATACATCTCTTGCCAATACTTGTTTTCGAGATCGCGCAGGAAGTCCGAGAAGTCGGCGAGCGTTTCCGGCGAGAAGAGCGTTTGCGAATCGCCGTTGCGCTTCGGAACCGGAATCGACTTCGCTTCGAGCGTTTGCGATGCGTCGACGCCGATCGTGCCGCCGCTTTGGAGCGAGAGGTCGGCGATTTCGATCGACGTTCCGTCGTGGAACTCGCCGAACGAAACGCGGATATGCGGGTCGGTTTTCGTCGGAAGGAACGGCAACGAAACGTCTTGCCAATCTTTCGTCGCCGTTATGTCGCGGCGGACTCCGACCGGTTGCCAAGGATCGTGGTTTTCGACGACGCCGACCGAAATCGTCGATTCGCTTTCGGAGCGGATTTTGAACGTAAGTCGATAAGGCGTACCCTTTTCGACGCCGAGCCCGACGCGGTGAATTTGCGGAATCCAAGAGACGGCGCCGGTTTTTTCGACGTCGAGACGCAACGCGTTCGCGTCGATTCCGGTTTCGTTCGCCGGGACGATTCGCCAACTCGCTTTCGCGGTTTCGTCGAGTTGCAACTCCCAAGGATTGTTGAACTTAAAGTCGGGCGCGATTTTGCCGTCGGCGATTTGCTCGGGGCCCGCCGGGTATTCGCGGCTGTTCCAAGCGGCGCGGAGCTTGTCGGTCGTTCCGTATTTCTTCGTAAGCCAAACGTTCCAAAGGCGTTGGAACTCGTCGCAATACGGCGACGGCAGATTGTCGAGCTCGCCCCAAGACCAAGAGGCGACGACGGAGTTTTCGTTGTTGATTTCAATGACCGCGACGCCCGGGTCGTCGACGTAAGCCTTGCCGGTGTAAGGGTTGACGTGCGTTAGCAAATCGCGGGCGTACTTCTTTTGCAGCTCGATCATGCGCGGTTCGAAGTTGTCGACGCCCTTATTTTGCGTTGGGAGACCGTCCGAATTTTCGAAGCCGTCGCGCTCGTCGAACGCTCGCGAAACGTGCAGGTTAATGTTGACGTAAACCCCTTCTTTTTGAAGGCAATAGATCATATAGTCGAGCTTGTCGAGCTGTTTCGGGTCGATTTTGGTTTGCGTTTTCGCGAAGTTTTCGCCCCAAATTTCGCGACTGTCCATATGGTGCAGCCGGACGACGCCGATTCCGAACCGCGAAAGCGACCGAGCGAGGAACTCGGCGTTTTCCTTGTCCGGGAAGTTGCCGGTGAAACAGAGGTTCGTGCCGAGGAAGCGCGCGTTCCCCGACTTGAACGCGAAGCGCCCGTCCTTCGTTCCGAGGAAACCGCGCGACCCGGCTTGCGGAAGCGGATTGTCCCAAGTCTTGACGTTGGTGATGTTGCCTTGGACGCCGTGTTGGATTACGAACGGGAATTTGGACGCCGCGTCGTCGGCGAAAAGCGAGGTCGCGCCGACGAGGCAACCGGCGAGCGCCGCGAGGGCCGCCGTGCGAGCGAATTTTTTGCGCATCGAATTTTCCTTTCGGGCTCCGGGCGCCGCGACGACCGGAACGTGTGTAAAACGCTTAATAGAACGAGTTGCGAGACGCGACGGGGGGAAAGCGTTCCGGGCCGCGTCGTCGACCGTCGGTCTATTATATCCGACGAGACCGCCGATTTCCAGCGCTCGAAGCGCGGACGCTCGCTTTTTTACGGAAAAAGCGGAAATTTTTTCGCGCTTCCGAAACGGCGGAACGCGTCGCGGCGGAATCCGGCGAGCATATAATCGAGCGTTTTTCAAATAATCAAACGCGCGTCATGGGGAAGCGTCGAAAAATGCGACGGCTTCATCTAAAAAAGAAAATTGTTGCAAAAAACCGGGTTTTCAAAAAGGGGTTCAGGAGG
Organism: Thermoguttaceae bacterium; assembly: GCA_017559825.1. GTDB lineage: Bacteria > Planctomycetota > Planctomycetia > Pirellulales > Thermoguttaceae > RUG369. The sequence continues at coordinate 13,351 of JAFYQR010000175.1, forward strand.
CGTTCCGGCCCGTTGGAGCGCGGCGTTCTTTTAAGGAAAATCGAAAAATATACCGACAAACGGAGAGAGAACGCGCAATATAGAGAAACGTGCGAAGGCGTCGCGGCGTCGACGGCGAAAATTTTGGAAGTTTTGGTCGCCGAGGCCTTTGCATAACGCGCGGAATTGTTATATTTTAAAAAATGAGCGTCGCGTAAGACGCATGCAATCGTCGGCGACTTGCGGACGGCGCCGACGAACGAGAACGTCGACGAAATTTCGACTGAAGCGAGACAAGAAAAAATGGAAAATATTTTCCTGACGCATATCGCGCTATTGTTGGGGGTCGGTTTGATCGCCGGTTGGGTTTGCAAACGCTTGAACGCGTCGCCGTTGATCGGGTATTTGGTAGTCGGCGCGCTCGTCGGGCCGGGCGGCTTCGATTTGACCGGCTCGAAGGAGATGAAGCGAGCGTTGAACGACGCGGTCGAAGAGGCGGTCGAACTCGACCCCGATTTTGTCGAAACGCATCGTCTAAGCGTCGATATGGAAACGATTCCCGGCAAAACGACGGCGGGCGAAGACGCGGTTTCGGCGGCTGATAAAACGAAAGCGGAGCCGACGAAAAATTTTGTAGGGGAAGAGCTTGCGGAGGAAATCGCCGAGCGCGAACGCCGCGTCGTCGAGATTCAAGACGAAATCCGAAAAGACGAGTTTGCGTTCGAGGCGACGACGGAGTTCGGCGTTCTGCTCCTGTTGTTCGCGATCGGCGTCGAGTTTACGTTCGACAAGTTGGCGGCGACGGCGCGTTACATGTTCGTCGGCGGCTCGCTGCAAATGGGGTTGACAATTCTTATTTCGATCGCCGCCAACATGTTGTTCGGCATGAGTTTAACAAGCTCGTTCGTCTTGGGGTGCGTCGTCGCGCTTAGTTCGACGGCGCTTGTGTACCGCAGCGTGCAGGACGTCGGCCAAGCGGACACCAAGCGCGCCCAAGCGACGGTCGGGCTCTTGATTTTTCAAGACTTAGCATTGGTGCCGCTTCTCTTGATTTTACCGAAGATCTTGGGCGCCGGTGCGGACGAAAGCGGCGGTTGGTTCGCTAATTCTTGGGTCGACATGGCGGCGAAGTCGGCGGCGTTTTGCGGCGTCGTCGCGTTGGCGAAGGGAACGACCGTTAAGCTGATCGCGCCTCGTTTGGCGGCGTTGCGCTCGAACGAGCTGGTGATTTTGTTCGCCGTATTCGCTTTGCTCGGCATGTGTTGCGTCGCGGAGGCGTTTGGGTTGACTCCGGCGCTCGGCGCGTTGGCGGCGGGCGTCGCGCTCGGCGAAAACCGCTTGACGCGGCAGATCGACGCGCTGGTGTTGCCGTTCCGCGAAGCGTTTTCGGCGATCTTTTTCATTTCGCTTGGGATGATGACCGATTTTTCATATGTTTGGCTTCACCCGCTTCTTTGCGCGAGCGCGCTGGTCGGTGCGGTCGCGTTGAAATGGGCCGCGGCCGCGGCGGCGCTTCGAACGTGCGGCATGGACTTCCGCGGCGCGTTGGCGTTCGGTTTGAGCATCTCGCAAGTCGGGGAATTGGCGTTCATGATTCTTTCGCTCGCTTACGCGCAGGGCGCGCTTTCCGACGTCGCGTACCAAACGACGCTCTTCGTGTCGGTCGCGTCGCTGGCGTTGACGCCGAATATGGTGAAGTTCGGGATGACGAAGCTCGGCATGGAGCCGGAAGCGCCGGAAATCGGGCGGGCGGACGCGGATCTCGATCCGGATTTGGCCGCGGCGATCAACTCGAAGGGGGGGCACGCGGTCGTGATCGGCGTCGGACACATCGGCGGGAGCTTGGCCGAGGAGCTGACGACGCTCGGGAAGTCGGTCTGTCTGATCGATATGAACCCGGTGAATCTGCAACCCTTTGCGCAGCGCGGGATTGCGACGGTCGTCGGCGACGGCTCCGATGCGGAAATTTTGCGGGAAGCGGGCGCCGGGCGAGCCGAAATTATCGTCGTAACGGCGCCGCGAGACGAGGTCGCGCTGAACGTCGTGCGAGCGTGTCAGCAAGCGAACCCGACCGCCGTGATTTTGGCGCGAGCGCGGTACCGACTCAACGTGCAGCCGATGAAGCGAGCGGGCGCCGAGTTTGTTTTCTGCGAGGAGAACAAAATTTGCGTCGCGCTTCTTAACTTGGTAAAAGAGTATACTTTGGGCGGCGCGAAAGCCGGCGCCGCGCCCTGCGCCGTCGAGGCGGATTGACGAAAACGCCCGCGTTTAACGGCGGCGAGAGAAGAGGCCGCGACGACGCGTTTTAGCGAGGCGGCGGCGAAACGGACGAGCGCGGCGTCGACGGCGAAAAAACGCGTCGCGACCGGCAATTTTGTCGGGCTTTGCGCGTCGAGAGCCGCCGCGAGTACAATGAAAAAAATGGGAAAAACCGCGTCGAGTTCGAAAACGCCGTTCGAGATCGCGGGCAAAACGAAGCGAACGCGCCGAAACGTCGCGTAAAATTTGATTTGTCGAGGAAAATTTGAATCGTAAAGCGAGTGAAAACGCGAGGTTGCCGCTGGCTCCGCCGACGTTGGCGGACGCGCCGCTCGTTCGCGCCGCCGTCGAGCGTTCCGGCTTGGCCGGAAACGAGTTGAATTTTGCGAACGTTTTTCTTTTGCAGGAGAAACATCGGACGACGATCGCGTTTCGAAACCGTTTTTTCTTTCGGTATTACGACGGCCAACGTCTTGCGGGATACGGGTTTCCGATCGGCGACGGCGACGTCGAAACGGCTTTGCGCGCGATTTTCGACGACTCCGAGTCGCGAGGCCGGGCGCCGAAAATCGCGTTAGCGACCCGAACGCAAGCGGCGACGTTGCGGCGGCTTTTTCCCGGGAAGTTCCGCTTTTCTTGCGACCGCGGCGACGCCGATTACCTTTATTCGACGGAGCGGCTGGCGAGCCTGAGCGGGCGGCGAATGCATCGTAAACGCAACGCCGTCAAACGTTTCGAGAGGGAGCGTTCGGGACTGCGCGTCGAGCCGTTGACCGTCGAGAATTTGGAAGCGGCGGCGTTCGTCGCGGAGCGTTGGCGTTCGAACCGACCGGACGCCGAGGCGCCGGAGTTGGCGGCGGAAACGCGGGCGCTTGAAACGGCGTTTCGTTTTTTTGAAGAACTTAAACTCTTTGGACGTCTTGTTTTAGACGGCGACGAGCCGTTGGGGTTCGCGCTCTTGTCGTCGACTTCGGCGCTCGTTTGCAACGAGCATTTCGAAAAGGCGACGCCGGACGGGGCCGCGTCGTATCCGCTTCTTTGTCGCGACGCGGCGCGGCTTGCGCTCGAACGGGGCGCGCGTTGGCTAAACCGCGAGGAAGACCTTAATTCGCAAGGGTTGCGCACGGCGAAGTCGGCTTGGTTTCCGGAGCTTTTGCCGGCGAAGTTCAACGCCGTCGAGCGAGCGTTCGGCGACGTCGAGCCGGACGATCTCGACGTTTGGGACGCGGCGGCGGAAAGCGGCGACGAAGCGACGCGTTGGGAAGCGTTTGAGTCGGACGGCGCGGCGGAAACGAAAGTCGGCGATAAGTTAAACGAGATAACGGTTTAAAGGAGACGGAAAATGTTAAAAAAAGTCTTCGGCCCGAGCGATTGCGCGAAGTGTCGTTTGTGTTGCAATTTTCAGCGAGAGAGCGTTTGGGAAACGCCCTTTTTGACGGACGAACAAGCGGCGCGTTTCGAAGCGGACGGCGTTGAAATCGTTCGGCGCTCTCGCGGCGGAGCGTCGTTCGCGTTGCGTTTTGTCGACGGAAGCGACGAACCGGCAAACTGTCCGTTTCTCAACCCGGCGCGAGGTTGTTCGCTTCCGGAAGATCGCAAGCCGTTTGAATGCAAGGTTTGGCCGCTTCGGACGATGGAGAAAGACGGACGGCTCGTTATCGGACGGTACCGGAATTGTCCCGCGCTCGCCGGGGAGAAAGGCGCCGCGCTCGACCGTTTGGCGACCAAAGAACTCTTGCCGACGCTCCTTGCGTTCGTCGCGGAAAACCCGGCGTCGATTCGGGAATTTTCGCCTCTTTACGAGATTTGTTGGGAAGGCGATTTACCGGCGTCGGCGAACGACGACGCGCGTTCTAACGGTTGAAGATTAAGAGGTTGCGAAGGGAACGGCGTTAAAGGCTGATTTCGCCGGAGTAACCGGGATAGCTGAATTTGCAGCGGTCGGTAACGCGCCAAACGCCGGGCTCCTCTTCGCGCAGTTCGACTTCCGAAAAGTCGACAAGAACCGTAAATTTTGCCGAATCAAAACTTAGAAAGCGGCCGCCGACGGAGCCGCGAAAGCGAACGACGGCGCGCGGCGGCGACGTGTAACGGTTGATTTCGACGATTTCTAAGTCGCGAACCTTCGCCCATTCGATTTCCGCTAAGGCCATATGCGTTCGCGCTTTAAAGCGGGTTTTGAGCGCGCTCGACGAAACGAAGCTCAAGGTCGCGTCGACGTCGTCTCGACCGACCGCGTCGGCGAGCGCCAAGACCGTTCGCCGGACGGCTTTACGGTCGGTTGCGACGTAAAAAAGGCAGAACGCGCCGAGCGTCGCCGTTATTAAAGTCGCCGTTAAGCCGACGAACAGCAAACTTTTACGCCGGGTTCCCAACCAAGTCGCGAGAGTAAAACCCGCCGCGAACGCGACGCAAACGCTCCAAAAAAAGACGCTTTCGGTCAACGGCGCGAGCATCGGACGGCTCCTTTAAGAAAAACGGCGGCATTTAAGCGACGACGGCAAGAAACGCCGAAAGGCCCCGTCGCCGACGAAAAACGAGCGACGGAGTGTAAAATCAAAACGGCGTCGCGTCGCGACGGTCGAACGCCGACCGCGACGCAAGCTAAAGTCAGGGAACCCGACGGTTAACGTCAAGTTCAGACTTGCGGGTGAACCCACGGCGCGCGGTATTCGCGGGCGAGCATCGCGTTCGCTTCGTCGTCGTTCTTGACTTTCCCGGCTTCTTCGTCCCATTCGAGCGAGCGGCCGAGTTTCATCGAGATGTTCCCGAGAACGCAGCAGATCGTCGAGATGGCGCCTTCTTCGATGTCGCTGCGCGGACGACCGCGGTCGGCGATACGGTCGAGGAGGTCTTTCATGTGGGAGCGAATCGCCGGCGCGCACGGACGTTCGAGGTCGCGTTCGTGTTCTTCTTCCGGGAAACGACCGTATTCGTAGTCGACGTCGCCGCTAATGACTTCGTTCGAGCTGTAACGTTTGAAGTCGTAACCGTAAATACTGGCTTTGAGGAGACCGTGTTCGCCGTAGAAATACGCGCCCCACGGGTGGCGTTGGTCGGTCAGTTCGGCCCAACTGCGGTGGTTCCAAACGACCTCGAGGTCGCCGTAGTCGAAGACGACCGTTTGCGTGTCGGCGATGTTCGGCGTGCCGCCTTTTTTGAGGTAAATGCCGCCGGTCGAGTAGATGCGTTTCGGATAACGGAGGTTCAAGAACCAGCGCGTCATGTCGAACATATGAACGCCCATGTCGCCGAGGGTGCCGTTCCCGAATTCCCAGAAGTTGCGCCACGAACGGCGACGCATCATCGGGTAATACGGGAGTTTCGGCGCCGGGCCGGTCCACATGTCGAAGTCGAAGCCTTCCGGCGGGGTTTCCGGTTGTTGAACCCAAGTTCCGGGGCCGCCGTAGTAGCTGTAAATGTCGACTTGACCGACTTTGCCGAGTTTGCCGGAGTCGACGATATCTTTTTTCGCCGTCATCAAGTGCGGCGTGCTGCGGCGTTGGAGCCCGACTTGAACGACGGCTTTATTTTTGCGCGCCGCGGAAAGCATCGCTTGGCATTCGACGACGTCGACGCCGATCGGCTTTTGGACGTAAACGTCGGCGCCGCTTTCGACCGCTTCGATCATTTGGAGCGCGTGCCAGTGGTCCGGCGTGCCGATGACGACGATATCCAAATCTTTTTCCGCCAACATCTTGCGATAGTCGGTATACTTGCGCGGAACCTTTTTCGAAACTTGGCGCGACGCGACGATTTCGCCGGCTTCGTCGAGCGTTTCTTGGTCGACGTCGCAGAGGGAGACGACGTCGACCGGCGCGACTTGGATCAAGCGCAGGAGGTCGACCTTGCCGTACCAACCGGTCCCGATGAGGCCGACGCGGAGGTTTTTATCCGCCGTTTCTTCGGAGAAGCCTTTGTAACCGGTTCCGGTCGCGAGAGTAGCGACGCCGAGGCCGCCGACTTTCATAAAATCGCGTCGTTTCATTTGTGTTTCTTTCCTTAAAACAAACGAAGGAACTCCTAACCGCGACCGTCGTCGAACGGGGCTCGACTCGCCGACGCTTCGGAGCGAAATGGGAAGTGGAAAGCGCCGCCCGCGACCGTCGCCGCGTCGACTTTTCCTTATTTTACCTTATCGGCGCCCGCGACGCAAACGTTTTGCGCTTTTTTGAAGCGATTTTCGCGAAAAAAGTTCGCGTTTTTCCCGAAATTAACGAAAAAACGCCGCTTTCCGCGTCGCGAAAAGGGGAAAACGGCGCGATATTCGCTCGGCGACGTCGGCGGTTTTACTCCGTTTCCGGCGTTTGTTCGGTTTTCTTGACGGGGCGCGTTTTGCGGTCGCGGTCGACGCCGGCGGTCTTCGTTTGGTACTTTTGGCGAGCGTCCCAAGCGCCGCTTTTGAAATCCCAAGTCGATTCGAGTTGTTCGCGCGTTAGTTCCGCGTCCCCCTCAAATTGGACGTCGGTAACGATCGCGTCGGTAAAGTCGACGCCGTCGAGCGGGCAATAAAACCGGCAGCCGGACAAATTCTTTTTCGAGAAATCCCAACCGGCGAGCGAGCAATGGACGCCGAACGTAATTCCGCGAAGATCGCCCGTTTTATAGCTCCGCGTCGAATAGAATTGCTTCGCGGTTAAAAAGCGCGCGTTCGGGCCCTTGGGATTTTGCCAAAAGGTCGTTCCTCGGACGTCGGCGTCGGTAAAATCGGCCCCGGCGAAGGAAACGGAGTCGAAGCGCGAACCGACTAAAAGGCAATCGGAAAAGTCCCAACCGCTTACGTCGTTCGGGAACGCGACGCCGCAAAGCAAGCCGGAGCGGTAACTTGCCGTCGAAGCGAATTGCGCCGCGGTCATATCGAGCGGAAGCTCCGACGGTCGAGACGCGGGCGCCGGATTGCTTAAAAGCGGCGCGACGTCGTCGAACGGAAGGCCTAGATCGGCGCCGGTAAAGTCGACGTCGGCGCCCGAGACGAACCGACCGAAGGAAACGCGGCTTAGGTCTTTGCCGGAAAAGTCCCAACCGCTTAAAGCGAAAGGCTTTTCGGGGGGAAGCGCGCCGGAAATCGGGTCGCCGAAGCGTAAGGCGACGTCGTGTAAAGCGTCGTTTTGGAAACTTCGCGTCGAGGCGAATTGTTCGAACGTTATCGGCGCGCAAAAGACGACGTCGTTTTGCGTCGCGCCGGAAAAATCGCAGGTTTCCAAGCCGACGACCGACGCGTTGAAGCGAACGCGCTCCAGCCGCCAATCGCGAAAGGAAACGCCGGTCAAATCGACGTCGTCGAAAACGACGCCGGTTAACCGTTGCAAACGCTGGTTTTCCGTTTTTCGCAAGAGTTCCCAAGTAAACGGGACGCCGAAAATATCGCCGAGCGACATGTCGTCGTATCCGAGCGAAGACGCGGAGGAAACGAGAACGTCTTCAATAAACGCGCCTTCGAGTTCGCGACGCAAGGCGAGCGTCGAAGCGTCGGAGCGAATCGCCGCCGCGATCGCGTTAATCTTGTCGTTCCCGACTTTAGCGCGAATTTTCTCGACCGCTTCTTTCCAACGGGAATAAAACGCGTTGCCTTCGGTCGGTTCAAAATAAAGGTAAAAATCGACTTCGGAAACGTCGGCGAACGAAGAGACGGAAACCGTCGACGTCGCGTCGTTTTCGAGCGCGAACGACGAAGCGCAAACGCAGGGAACGAAAGCGCTTGCGAGGAAGGCGAGCGTCGCGACGGCGTCGAGGAAAAAGCGTTGAAGTTTCATTGCGTAGACTCCTAAATAAGGCGAGTAAAGCGAGTCGGCGAACAAGCGACGCAAAACGCGGGCGACGTTAAGTTTCGGCGTTACATTGTTTTCCGTTTTTCTTCGGGGATTTGCGCTTGCAATTCCGGCGGCAAATGCAGCAAATCCATTCGCCCGGCTTTCCAGTTCCACGTCGACTTCATTTGTTCGAGCGTCAAACCGCGACCCGAGAGCGAGCATTCGTGGAACGCGGCGTCGGTAAAATCGGCGCCGGTGAAATCGAGGTCGACAAATTGACATTCGACGAAGGACGAGCGCGAAAAATCGAAGTCGCGGTAATCGAGAAGGGGCGCGCCGGGAGCGCCGCTGACGCCGACGCGCAGCTCGCGGTAGATTTTGTGGTGAAAATCAAGCGTTTGCCGCAACTGACGCGCCGACAAGCCGCGGTAAGAGCCGCGCAAATAGGCGAAGGAAAAGTCGAGATCGGCGCAACGAACGTCGTAAAGGCGCATATACAAACGTTCGGGCGGAAATTTTCCGCTTATCGCTTCCGCTAAAGAACTCGGACGTTTGAAGTTGCGCGTCTTCTTTAATTGTTTCGCCGAAAGCGCGTCGCAATTGAAACCGTCGAGCAGCGCGTCGTCGAAAACGCAGTCGACGAATTGAGTGTAATTGTCGCAAAAACCGCCTCTTAGGAAAGCTCCGGCGAAGTTGCAACGAACCAATACCGCTTGATCGAAACTGCCGCCGAGAATTGTCGAGCCGCTAAAGTCGACGTTTTCGACTTTTGCGTTGACAATCATAAGCGACGCGACGACGCGTTGGGACAGATTGGCGCCGTCGACGATTTTTTCGACGCTGCCGTCCGCGAAAACCGCGTAACTTTCCGGCGGCAACGGGTCGCAAATTTCTTGGCCTTGAGCTTCGGAGTAGTCCCAGGTTTGCGCGACGCAAACGCAAGGACCGAAAGCGCTTGCGAGGAAGGCGAGCGTCGCGACGGCGGCGAGGAAAAAGCGTTGAAGTTTCATGGCGTAAGCTCCTAAATGTCGTAAGCAAGCGAATAAAGTAATGCGGAAAGAACGCGGACGCCGCCGCGGAAGTTCGCGGCGACGTCGTGAAGCGCAGGCGGCGTTAACCGACGACGCTACTTAGTTTCCGGCGCGGGCGCGGTTTCCGATTGGGTTTCGAGCGACGCTTCCGCTTCCGGCGCTTGCGCCGCATCTTGAGCGAGCGCGGCGTCGACTTGCGCTTGCAATTCCGGCGGCAACTTGATCAAATCCATTCGCCCGGCTTTCCAGTTCCACGTCGACTTCATTTGTTCGAGCGTCAGTCCGACGCATTCGGTAAAATTCGCGTTTTTTAGCGCCGCGTTCTCGAATGAAGCGGCGGTTAAGTCGACGCGTTTAAATTGAACGTCGACTAAGATTGAGTTCGAAAAATCGAACTCGCGAAACGATAGTTTGTCGCCATCGAAAGGTTCGGGCAGATTGGGCCGAAAATAAAGGTTTTGATAAATTTTTTGGCGGAAATTTCTCGTTTGGCGCAACTTGTCGCCGTCGAGGTTTTCGAAGCGACCGCTTTCTAAAAACGCGTCGTGAAAACCAAGGGCGCGAACGGCGTCGCACGCGTAGGTGCAATACGGGTCGGGGTAAGAGAAGGTAAGACCGGAGTAATCGAGCGCGTGATTGACGGAAACGCCGGAAAAACCGATTTTCTTTTTGAAATTGCGCGTTTCCTTTAGCTCTTCCGCCGAGATCAACGCGCCGCCGAAAGTATCGGCCAAATCGATGTTCATCAAATACGCGTCGTCAAACTTGCAGTCGATAAAGCGCGTATATCCGTCGGTTCGAACGCGATGCAACCAGGCCGACGAAAAGTCGCACCGAACGAAAACCGCTTGCCGAAAGTCGACGTTTACCAACGCGGAACCGCTGAAGTTCGCGTCTTGAATTTTGACGTTGGTAAAGGCCGCGTCGTGCAGAAGCAAACCGCTTGCGTCGAGACCGTCGACGATTCGGAGGACGCGACCCGATCGGGCGATGCGAAAGATCGTGTTTTCATACGCGCCGCTAGGCCCGTGGCGGGGATCTTCCGGCAGAACGATAAATTCGGACGGCGGCAACGGATCGCAAATTTCTTTACCGTGCGCTTCGGAGTAACCGTAATCTTGCGCGACGCAAACGCAAGGAACGGCGCAACTTGCGACGAAGGCAAACGTCGCGACGGCGGCGAGGAAAAAGCGTTGAAGTTTCATTGCGTAAACTCCTAAATAACGAGGGTAAAGCGAGTTGGCGAGCAAGCGACGCAAAGCGCGGCGTTACTCGGTTTCCGGCGCAGTTTCGGTTTCGGAAACGGGCGCGGTTTCCGGCGCCGCTTCCGCTTCCGGCGACTCGGCGTCTTCCGTTTTTTCCGCGTTCGCGTCGTTTACGAAGTCGGCGAAGAGCGCGGGATCGGCTCCGGCTTCGAGGAACGCGGCGACGACGTCGACGTATTCGGCGCGAAGGTCTTTGCGATATTCAACGCGTCCTTGGAGTTCTCGCTCAAACGACTTCCAGTCGGCGCCGGCTTTAATAAGCGCTCGAATCGCCCAAGCGTTCGGCCTATAGATCGCCCGGTAGAGCGCTTCGTTTAACGCGTCGACGCTAAAATCTTGTTCGAGAATCGCGGAGTATATTTCTTCGTCGACCTTCCAAAGGGCGAGGCGCGGGAGATTATCGCTCCAGTCGGCGGCGTCGTCGGCTCGCGTTAGATCCGAATAATAATAAAAGGACGGATCGAAACCGGCGGCGAGGACGCGACGGACTAACGCGACGTCGCCCGATCTCAGGATAAGATGCGGCGTCGCCGTCGAACGGGGAGAAAATTTGCGCCAACCCCTAAGGTCGTTTCGGGGGCTGAGTCGGCCGGTCGTTTCGACGTTCGGGTCGGCGCCCGCGTCGAGGAGGCGGTTCGCGATCGCCGCCGACGGGGTCTCGTCGAGGCAAAGCCAAAGAAGGGGCGTCGCGCCCGATTTCCCGACGGCCTTCGCGTCGGCGCCGTCGGCGAGCGCTCGTTCGACTTTCGCTAAGTCGCGTTCTTCGATCGCTTTACAGAGCGCGACGGCTTTCGGGTCGGCGAACTCCGCTTGGGCGTTCCACTCGGCGGCGCGCCAAGGATTTTCCGCCCAAGCGCGTTTGTTCGCTTCGGCTTTCTCGACGAACGCGTCGTAAACCGGGCCGCTTTTGTTGTAAAACTGGTCGCCGATTTCTTCGCCGACTTGCATTCGGAGCGCTTCTTCGAAGGAAACGCCTTCTTTATACGCTCGGCAAGCGACGCCGCCTAACCGAACGCCGATCGGAGCCGTCGCCAAAAGAAGGACGAGAATAACGAGCGTCGCGAGCTTTTTCTTGGATAGCGTCATTTCTTAACTCCTTGATTAGCCGATGCTTGCGAGATTCGAACGCTGCGCGGCGCCGGAAACAAGACGTCGCGCCGTTATCCGACGTCGTTTATTTTAGCGGACGTAGGACGCGACGTCAAGTTTTTTTGGCGGCGCGGCGTCGATTTTTTCGAAATTTTTCGCGAGAAGAGAAAAAGCGCCGTCGAAGCGGAGAAACGACGGCGTTGGAACGCTTTAACCGGCGTTAAATCAACGGTTTGCGGAAGACGGCGGCAAAACCGTTCGAAACATGCCCGTTCATCGTCGGGAAGACGCGACGTTCGAACGCCGCCGTTTCGAACGACCGAAACAACGTTTGGACGCGCTCCTCCGAGTGATGACGAAGCGTCGCGCCGTCCGGAAGCGCGAACGTTCCGAACGCGAAACGACCGTTTGTCGCCGATTGCCAACGCTCGTAACGGTCGCGGTTGCGTTCGTCGTCGTTGAGAAGAAAATCGTTGACGTAAAGAACGCCGCCCGGTCGGAGAACGCGCCGCGCTTCCGAAACGAGCGTCGCCTGTTCCGCGTCGTCGACGACGCAAGTCAAGACGGCGAAAAGGATAACGGCGTCGAACGACGCGTCCGAAAATTCGAGCGTCGACGGCGGCGAAACGCGCAGATCGAGCGTCGGGAAAAGGCGTTTTCCGCGTTCGACGAGCTTGTCGGAAAGGTCGACGCCGCAAAGGTTTCGGTATCCGCTTTCCGCCAACTCCGCCAACGTGCGCCCGTAACCGCAGCCGAAGTCGAGAATCGCCGCGTCGAGCGGGACGAAACGGGCGAAAAGCGCCGCGTCGAACGGCGTCGTGAAGGTTTTCGTTTCGGCGACGGAGTTCCAATAATCGCGCGGTTCCATCGGGCGGCTCCTTTCGGCCAAATTAGGGGGGAATAGAGAAACGGCGGCGGGAAAACGCCGTCGCGCTTAAGAGAAAACGGGGCGCGGCGACGGCTTGGAAGATAATATAAGCGTTTCGGCGGTCGCGTCAAGCGCTCGACGCGGCGGCGAATGGAAAAACGCCGGACTTTTGGCGCTTTTTTGCGGCGAACGGTTGATTTTTCGGCGCGTTTTTTTTATAATCGAAGAGCTTTGACGACGCGATTTCCACGACGAAATAACGTTGCGAAACGCGTTAATTTCCGTATTTTAAGGAGTTGGGTAATGGCAAGACTAGGCGCGACGCGTCGCGGTTGGCGTTGGGCGTTCGCGGCGTTGTTGAGCGTCGCGAGCTGTTGTTTTTCCTCGGTTTGCGGCGACGACGGCGGGTGCGAGAGCGGAGCGAACGACTTTACGTTCCGCGCCGTTTGGTTCGACGAAGGAAATTTGCGCGCGCACCGTAATTACGGGCCGGAGCCGATTCTCGGGAACAACGAACAGTATCCGAACCGCGCCGCGTACAAGATAACGTTCCCAAAAGACGGCGTTTACAAACTTTCGGCGCTCTTCGCCGCGCAAGAAAGCCGTCCGGTAACGTTTTTCCTCGACGGCGAAACGTTGGCGACGAACGCTCTCGCCGAAACGACCGGAAGTTGGAACTCCGAGACCGCCGCTTGGCGCGACGTCGCCGAGTTCAAAGCGAAGGCGGGGGAACATACGCTGTCGTTTTCGCGGGAAACTTGCATTCCGCACGTCGTCGCGTTCCGGTTGTCGCCGCGATTCGACGGGCCGGTCGATTGGACGACGCCTCGCGCTTCGGTCGATTTTACGTACGGCGCCGACGCGAACTTTGAGACGAACGACCCGGCGGTCGACCGCGCTCGCAAGGGCGAGTCGGGCGAAACGTTCGAAGATCACTTCGGGCTCGAAACCGCCGCCGCGCTCGTTCCGGAAGACGAATTGAGCGTCGAAGTCCTTTCGCAAGAAGCGCTTAAACCCGACTGGAACAACGAGTTGACGTACTCGCCGGAGATGTTCGCGGCCCAAGACGAAACGAGCGGCGCGGCGGTTGCGGTTGCGGCGCGAGTTTCGTCGAAAAAAGCGGCGGATTCGGCGGAAGTCGCGGCTCTAGCGGACTTTACGATCGAATTTAAAGTCGACGTTAAACGGCGTCGCCTCTTGCTCGAAAAGAGCCGAAAACTCTTGTCGACGCTGACGGAGCGATTCGGCGAAGAGGAAGTCGCGGAAAAATTCGGGCCCGATTTCGCGACGTCGGCGGAAACGTTCGACGCGCGCTTGAACGGCTTAAATGATTGGAACGAAACGCTTTCCGGAACGCCGTCCGACGCGGAAAAGGAAGCGTTCGTTCGCGAATTTCTCGCCGACGTCCGCCTTTATTCGCGGTTGGGGCGCGCGAATCCGCTTTTCGACTTCGACGACATTCTCTTCGTGCGGCGCAACGCTCGCGATCTCGGCCTCGTCAACAACTGGGTCAGCAACAGCGCGCTGAATCCTAAGGCGTTCGACGACGGACTTTATCGGCTGACGCTCGACGGTTCGGCGCGTTACCCGGCCGTTCCGCGCGAAGTTTACCGTCCGGAAAAACCGGCGTTCGTCGGCGACGTCGACCTGCACTTCGACGGCGAAAAAGTCCTCTTCAGCTCGACGCGCGAAAACGGACAGTGGAACGTTTTTGAAACGAAACTGACGAACGACGGCGAAAAAATCGTCGCGTCGCCCGCGAAAGAAATGCTTCCTAACTTACCCGACGCCAACTCTTACGACGCGTGTTACCTGCCGGACGAGTCGATCGTTTACACGTCGAGCGCCTGTTACATCGCGGTGCCTTGCGTCGACGGGTCGACCCGCGTGACGAACACTTATCGGATGTACGCCGACGAAAATAAGACGATTCGCCGCTTGACGTTCGACCAAGAACACAACTGGCATCCGACCGTAACCGAAGACGGTAGAATCCTTTACCAACGTTGGGAATACGCCGACATTCCGCACGCGCACTCGCGCCTGCTCTTCCAGATGAACCCGGACGGCACGAACCAAAACTCGTTTTACGGCACGAATTCCTATTGGCCGAACTCGATGTTTTACGCGCGCCCCATTCCAGGCGAACCGTCGAAATTCGTCGCGATCGTTACCGGCCACCACGGCGTTCCGCGGATGGGCGAACTCGTCCTCTTCGACGCGCGCAAAGGACGGAAAGAAGCGTCCGGCGCCGTTCGCCGCATTTGCGCGAAAACGCCGATCGTCGCGTCGAAAACCGACCCGAAATACGACGACACGCTGATCGTCGACACGCTCGTCGACCAAGCTTGGCCGAAATTCCTGCATCCGTACCCGCTTGACGCCGATTATTACCTCGTCTCCGCGCGTCTCAATTCGCAAGACGGTTGGGGGATTTACCTCGTCGACACGGACGACAATATGATTTTACTTTCGAAAGAGCAAGGCTTTGCGCACTTCGAGCCGATTCCGTTGCGCCCGACGGAACGTCCGCCGGTCGTCGAGGACAGAATCGACGAAAGCCGCGACGACGCGACTGTTTTCATCGCCGACGTTTACTTTGGCGACGGTTTGAAGAACGTGCCGCGCGGGACGGTTAAGTACTTGCGCCTCTTCACTTACAATTACCTTTATCCGAATATGGGCGGGACGATCGGCGGCGTCGGCGCGGAAGGCCCGTGCGACGTGCGCAACACGCTCGGCGTCGTGCCGGTCGAGCCGAACGGTTCGGCGCTCTTTAAGGTTCCGGCGAACACGCCGATTTCGGTGCAGCCGCTCGACGAAAACGGGAAAGCGCTCCAACTTATGCGCAGTTGGTTCACCGCGATGCCGGGCGAAAACCTGTCGTGCGTCGGGTGCCACGAAGATCAAAACAGCGTGTCGCCGAGTTCGCTCGACCCGACCGTCGTGCAACGGATGAAAACGAGCGAAATCGAATATTGGCGCGGCCCGAGTCGCGGTTTTTCCTTCCGCGTCGAGGTGCAGCCGGTTCTCGACCGTTACTGCGTCGCCTGCCATAACGGCGACGAGAGCGCGCCGCTCGGGGCGTTCGACTTGCGCGGTTTGGAGAATATCAAAGGTTACGGCACGTATTTCCCGGCGGCGAGACGCGCCGGAAATTGGTCGACGAGCTACGATTTTCTGCACCGTTACGTCCGCCGTCCGGGGATGGAAAGCGATTACCATCTCCTTAGGCCGACGGAGTTTGCGGCGGAAACGACCGATTTGTACAAGTTGCTCCTCAAAGGACATTACGGCGTTCGGCTCGACGCGGAGTCTTGGGATCGGCTCTTGACGTGGATCGACCTGAACGCGCCGTATCACGGGTATTGGGGCGAACAGGGCGACTCCGCCAACGCGGCGCGGTGGAACAAGTTGCGTCGCGACGTAATGGAGCTGTACAAGAGCGGCGGCGTCGACCAAGAGGTCAAGCGTCCGACGACTTGGGACCCGGAAGTCGCCGCCAAAACGACCAAAACGAACTGGAGCGTTATTCCGGCGAATCCGTTCGCCGCGGGCACGAACGACGTCGCGCCGTTCGCCGACGGGGAAACCGTTCGAGCCGCCGCGCTCGCAAAACTCGCGAAGAAAACGACTTCCGACGCGACGCCGCTCCTCGATTGGGCGTTCGACGCGCCGGAAGCGAAGAAGCGGCAAGCGGACGAAGCGGAGCGCCTTTTCGGCGACCGGTCGAAAACGACGACCGTCTTGGAACCGATTCCGGGGCTGAAAATGGAGTTCCGTTTGATTCCGGCGGGGACGTTCGTCATGGGCGCGCAGTCGCCCGACGGACCGCGTTACGACGACGAAAAGCCTTGCGTCGTCGAGATTAAGCGTTCGTTTTGGATGAGCGTCGACGAGACGACAAACGCGCTTTACGAGCTGGTCGAGCCGTCGCACGACTCCGGCGTCGAGTCGCGGCACGGGTTTCAGTTCGGCGTTCGCGGCTTTTACGTCAACGGGCCGGAACTTCCGGTTATTCGCGTTTCCTGGAACGACGCAAACGCTTTCTGCCAAAAACTTTCCGAAGCGAGCGGGCAAACTTTCCGACTGCCGAGCGAAGCGGAATGGGAGTACGCGTGCCGAGCGGGAACTGCGACGTCGATGAATTACGGCGCCGTCGACGCGGATTTTTCGCGCTCCGCCAACCTCGCCGACGCGACGCTTCGCAACTTCGTTTGCCATCAGTACTTCAAGGAAATCAAGTTGGAGCGGGGAACCGAGTTCGACCACTGGATTCCGAGAATCGCGGACGTCGAGGACGGCGGATTTTTGTCCGAAAAACCGCGGAAATACGAGCCGAACGCTTGGGGGCTTTACGATATGCACGGCAACGTCGCCGAGTGGACGGCGAGTTTGGCGAAGCCGCTCCCGACGGCGGACGGCGACCCGGCGAGCGCCGAAGGAGAGCGCGTCGTCCGCGGCGGGTCTTGGTACGACCGTCCGATCAACGCTCGCAGCGAGTACCGAACGTCGCTGCGACCTTGGCAAGGCGCGTTTAACGTCGGCTTCCGCGTCGTTTGCGAGATTCCGGAGGCCGCCGAGAAATAACGGCGAGACGTTCGCGAACTCTTGCGGGGCGGGCTAACGCTCGATTTTGCAAGAGTTCGCAAGTTCTTTGCGTTCTTCGCGAGATGTTGAAGACCGCCGAGAAATAACGGCGAGACGTTCGCGAACTCTTGCGGAGCGGGGTAACGCTCGGTTCGGCGGGAGTTCGCGATTTCTTTTAGCGTCGCGCTTATTCGGCGAGCGGCGTTTCGGGGACGAGGTCGGCGGGCGCTTCCGGCGTCGAAACGACCGGCGACGGGGCGGCGACCGTTTGGCGCGTCAAGAGTTTCAACTGCGTTTCGACGTTCGACATAATCTCGGTCAGCGAGTCGACGCGAGCTTTCAGGTCGTCGAGCGACGTTTTGATCGCGTCGATTTCGTCTTTTGAAATCTGTTGGAACGGGTTGTAGCGCTCTTCCGCGAGCCCGGCGCCTTCGGTCCAAGTTCCCGGGACGAAACGAGTTTCGACGAAATTTGGGTCGGCCAAGCGCGAAATCTCCGCCGCCGCGAGGCTCGCCAAATTGACGAGACCCGCTTCGCGCAGAAGCGCCGCCGCTTCGTTCGCTTTTTGGATTTTCGCCGCGGCGTCGTTTCCGCCGATCAAATCGAGTCCTGGGGACGCAAGACGGTTTTCGGGCGGAATCGCGTTTTCGAGACCGGCGGCGGGGGCCGGGAACGCGTTCGGGAACGTCGGCGCCGTCGGCGCTTGCGGGGCGTTTGCCAAACGCGCGTCGATTTCTTTAAGTTGGTTCAAAAGCGTCGTTTGTTCCGCGCGCAACGTCGAAGCGAGCGCTTCGTCGCTCGGCGAAAGAGCGCGCATCGTTTGCAAAAGTTGGCGATATTGCCGCGTCAGCTCTTCTTTTTGAGCGCGAAGCGCTTCGGCTTCTCCCGGCGCGAGCGGGAGCGCGGCGACCGGCGAGGAGGCGGGCGCGCCGAGTCCGGCGAC
>JAFYQR010000176.1 GCA_017559825.1 Thermoguttaceae bacterium
AAGAAGCTCCGGCGACGGAAGCGGCTCCGGCTGAAGAAGCTCCGGCGACGGAAGCGGCTCCGGCTGAAGAAGCTCCGGCTGCTGAAACGGCCCCGGCTGAAGAAGCTCCGGCGACGGAAGCGGCTCCGGCTGCTGAAACGACCCCGGCTGAAGAAGCTCCGGCGACGGAAGCCGCCGCGGCGGAAGAGGAATCGGAATATCGTCCGTTGGCCGAAGTTGAAGAAAGCATTCGCCGAACGCTCGCCCGTGAAAAGGCGCAAGCGAAACTCGACGAATTGAAAGCGCAATTCCAAGCGTACTACCGCGAGTACGCGAGCGCCAAAACGAAGGGCGGCGACGTCGCCGCGATTCCGGAAGTCGACGCGAAAGCCTTCGCCGACGCCAACGGGCTCGCCTACTACGTCTCGTCGAGCGCCAACGAAGCGGGCGAGGTCGTTCCGGTCTTGTTGACCGCCGACGAAGCCTACGTCGCCGACGCGTTGCCGCTCCAAGAGTTGCAAACGATTTACCAAAACGCGCCGCTCGAATTTTCGCCGAAAACCGTCGAATTCGGCTTCGGCGACTCCGCTTACGTTTACCGCGCGATCGAAGCGAAGCCGGAACATCGTCCGGAATTTGAAGAAGCAAAAGCCGACGTCCTCGCCGCTTGGAAACTCCGCGAAGCCGCCAAAATCGCGCAAGCGAAAGCCGACGAGCTCGCCGAAAAAGCGAAAGCCGACGGCGCCGATTTCGCCGCCTTGGCCGCGGAAGCCGGTCTGACCGTCGTTGAAACCGAGTCGTTCAGCTTCCTCGAATCGCCGAGCGCGTTGCCGAACTTCGCGTCGCAATCGCCGGTTCGTCTCGCCGAAATCCGCGAGAAGGGCGTCGAGCTTGGCGAAGCGTTCCGCGACAACAAAGAAATCGTCGCGCCGGGTTGGGACTTCAACGAACTCGCGTTCAATCTGAACGTCGGCGAAGTCGGCGTCGCGGCGAACCAACCGAAGGACCGCGTCTTCGTCCTGAAGGTCGTTGAGAAAGATCCGGAAGCGACGAGCGAAGATTTCGAGAAAATGGAAGACGATTACGTCGTTCAAAGCGCCGTCGGTTTCCTGAATCGCGCTCGCGCCTCGCGTTTCAATGAGAAATTCCTCGAAAACCTCCGCGAGGAAGCCGGGTTCGAGTGGATTTCGATTCCGCGCGCCGACATGTGATTCACGCTTAAAACGAAGCGTCGTTAGCGATTAGCGGCGCTTCTCGAGCGTCTCGATTCGACCCGACGTCGCCGCGACGTCGGGTTTTTTTAACGTCGTCGAACGGCGAAAATCGTCGCGAGGGGAGCAAGGAGCGAAGCGATGAATTGGATAACGAAAGCGATTAAACATTTTTGTTTGATAACGCGGCATAAGACGCTCGTTTTCGCGTATTGCTGTTACGCCGGAATCCCTTGGCGCGGTTTCATGCACGACTGGTCGAAGTACTCGCCGATCGAATTTTTCGAGTCGGTTCGTCATTTTGACGGCAAGCGTTCGCCGGTCGGAATTTCGCGCGAAGTCAACGGTTTTTCGCTCGCTTGGCTCCATCACAAGGGCCGCAACCCCCACCATTACGAGTATTGGCTCGACTGGCTCGACGAAAAGGGGAAGCCGTGCGCGATGCCGTTCGAGTACGCGCTCGAAATGGTTTGCGACTGTATTTCCGCGTCGAAAGTCTATAACGGGCGGGACTTCCGTTTCGCAAAGTTGCTCGAATGGTGGCGGCGTCGCGACGCGAAGCGCCCGGTCAATATGCACCCGATTTCTAAGCGGTTCCACTTCGCGATGTTGGAGGCGCTCGCCGCCGAGGAGTCTTTGCGCCCGTTGCGTCGCGCTCGCGAAACATACGACGAAGCGCGCAAAGCGTTCGAAGCGGAAACGGTAAAAAGCGACGCCGAGTAATCGCCGAGCGTCAAGAAACGCGAAACGCCGCGTCGACCCGAAAACGGTCGGCGCGGCGTTTTGTCGTTTTTACGTCTTAACGCGTTAAGCGGAAGCGTTTAACGTTTTTCGAACTTCAAGCGAATCGAGTAATCGCCGCTTTCGGACGCCGTCGCGCCGACGCTCAAAATCTTGCCGCCGTCGACGTCTTGAAGCGTCGTTTCAACCGCGACTTTCGAGCCGTTGTCGCTTTGCGGCGCCGCATCGACGAACTCGAAGCCCGCCGGAACTAGGAAGCGCGCCGTCGTTTTATTGTCGGCGACAAGACGAAGCGTCGCGGCGAGCGTCGCCGTTTCCGCGTCGAAGCGGCAGTCGCAAAGATCGACCGCGCCTTGCGTTATGTGTCGGTCGCTGGAGAGGAATTGCGGAACGTCGGGTTTGCGGTGAACGGCCAAAAGTCGGACGCCGTGCGCGGGGACGACCGTTTCGAAGCGCGTCGAGCTTTCGCCGAGGTACGTTTCGGTCCAAAACTCGAACGCGACGCGCGGCGCTTCGTCGAGCCCGATTTCCGCGAAGTCGAAGCCGATCGTCGCTTCTTCGTCGCTCCAGTTGAAGAGCGCGACGACGTCCCAAGCGCCGAAGTTCTTGCCGACTTTAAGGTTCCAAACCGGCAATTCGGCGCCGAAATACGGGTAAAGCGCGCTCGGGCGGACGTCGCAAACCGGCAGCGTCTTTTGCAGGAGCCGCATTCGCTCCATAGGGAGTTCGGCGAGTTTGTCCCCGGCGAACATCATTTGCCCCGGGAGCGAAACGACGGTCGTCGCGACGCGGGCCTCTTCGAGCGTCAGCGCTTCGTTGACGAGGAGCGTGTCCGGATCGGAGAAGAAAACGATGTTGTTCGTGAAAACTTGGTTGAGCGTGCGCCCGGCCTGACGCATAACGTTTTCCCATTTAACGGGTTGGTTCGGGTGAACGACGTCGGCGCCGGTGCGGGCCGCGTCGGCGAACGCCGCTTCCGGGCCGGTGAAGTGCCCTTGACAAGCGAGGAAAACGCGGTCTTCGCCGATTCCTTCGCGGAGCGCCTTAACGCAACGTTCGAACGGCGCTTCGACTTGCGGATTGTCGAACGCGGCGCGAACGTCGGCGCGTTCGAAGAAGTGGGCGCAGTAACCGGAGTTGGCGCCGGACATGCCGTCGATCTTGAAGAACTCGTAACCCCAGTCTTTCGAAGCGATTTCGTGAATGCGTCGCATGTGCGCGACCATTTCGTCGTTCGACGGGTCGATCGTGTAGACGCCGTTCCAGGTGCGCATCGGGTTCCCGTCTTTATCGTGCAGGAACCAATCTTTATGCGCTTCGTAAAACTCTTTCGAGCCGGTGCCGAACGGCGCGGTCCAAAGGCCGGGTCGGAAACCGAGCGCGCGAATATCGTCGGCGAGCTGTTTCATCCCCTTCGGAAATTGGCGTTCGTTGACTTCGAGGTTCAAGTTGTAAAACCCGGAAACCGGCAACTTATCGCTGTTTCCTTGCCAACTTTCGATCGACCAAAACTCGAGCCCGAACGGTTGCAGATACTTCTTCCCGACGCGCGCTTCGGCGAGATTTTCCTCCGCGCCCGCCGTGTCGAAATAGAGGTTCCAAGACATCCAGCCGGTCGGCGGCGACGGGCAGCGCTTGCGGTCGATCGGCGAGTAATAAGGAACCCAACGCTTTTGATAGTAACGTTTATCGACGGCGACCGAGAAGACCGCTTCCGACGCTTCGTGAATCCGCCCGGACGCTTCGACGGCGTACTGCGCTCCGTCGATAAAATTCGACGTTTCAGTCGGTTGCGTCGCGGCGTTTTTCGTCGTCAAGCGCAAATTCGCGGCGTCGAACCGAAGCGCCAAATCTTCTTCGCGGGCGAACAGGGAATCGTTCGTCGCGGAGTCGACGACGCCGGTCGCTAGGGGCAGAACGCGCTCCCCGACTTGCGAGCGAGTGCGGCAGGGGAACGAATCGTCGCGGAAAACGACGTCGCCGCGGAACGAAATTTCGCCGAGGTAAAACTGCCTAGTGCGGTGATACGCAAGGACTTCGAGCCGGTCGCCGTCGGCGTTGAAGACGAGGTAGCCTTGCGCTTCCCCTTGCGGGTCGACGAGCGCGAGACGGTGCGAAACGGCGTCGCGCGGGGCGGCGACGGTCCAATCTTTGCCGTCGACGACGAACCCGAGTTCGCCGGAAATTTGAACGTTGGTTTCGGCGTGCGTCATCGTGAGACGCGACGTCGCTTCGTTGAATTCGACGCTCCAAGCGCCGAGCGCGAGCAAAAAAGCCGCGACGACGTTTTGCATGGCGAGTCCTCCTAAAACGGGGTAAACGTTGCGAATGAAATCTTCTGGATAAACGACTTAACTGTTGTTGGCTTCGCGACGTAGCAATATCGACGAACGTTCGATAAATATTGACGACGCGACGTCAAATAGAGAAAATGAAACGGCGAGCGGTTACGGCTCGTAAATAGAGGAAAGACGGAAAGAAAGGGTTTGACGCGGCGTCGTTTTTGCTCGACGGCGCCGCGTCGCGTTCGTTGACGTTGCGCCGCGTCAATCCCAGCGGAGGCGGGACGCGTCGAAGACCGGGCCGTCGATGCAAGTACGTTTGTAATCCCAAGTTCCGTCGTCCGTTTTCCAGTCGACGACGCAGGAGAAGCAAATCCCCAAGCCGCAAGCCATCGGCGACTCGAGCGACGTCCAGCATTCGAAACCGCGCGCCGCCGAATATTTCGCTAAGGCGCGTAACATCGGGCTCGGGCCGCAGCAGAGGAGTTGAACGTCCGCCGGGTCGACGTCTTCCGGCAAGATTTCCGGCAACGCGTCCGTTACAAAGCCCTTCGTTCCGGCGCTTCCGTCTTCCGTTGCAATGCGAACGTCGACGCCGAGCGCCCGAAATTCTTCGACGCAGCTCAAACGCTCCGCCGACCGCGCGCCGAAAACATACGTGATTTTCGGAGCGTTCGCCGGGTCTTTTTTCGCCGCTTCAAGTTGTTCCTTAATAAGGAGATAGAACGGCGCGTTCCCAACGCCGCCCGCGACCAACACGAGGTTTTTCGGCGCTTTTTCGCGTTGCGCGACGCCCCAACCGTTCCCGAGCGGGCCCCAAAGGCGCAGTTGGTCGCCCGGGCGAAGCGCCGTCAGCCGTTTCGTTCCCTTGCCGACGACCGCGTAAACGACTTCGACGCGGCCCGAAGTCTTGTCGGCGTCGTAAATTGCGAACGGTCGTCCGAGAAGCGGATCGTCGCCGGCGACAAGACGAAGCATTACAAACTTACCGGACGCGACGCGGGCCGCGAATTCCGGCGCCTCGATCGAAATCTTCCAAGTCGAATCGGCGATTTGCCGGTTTTCGAGCGTCGTCCCGACGCCGGTCCAAACGTCTTTACGTTGAGAAATACAATCGTGCGACATGCCGATCTCCTTGCGTTGTTGTCGGTTGCGTCGGCGCCGTTGCGCGGCGTCGTAAGATGTTAAAATACAGTGAAACGGCGGCGAAAAACGCGTTGACGCGACGTCTTTTGAAACCGCCGTTTGGGTTTGTGGTTAAGGGCGATATAAAGGGCGAAAACGGGAAGCGATTAGCGACCGCGTTTCGGGCCGGAGCCGCGTTTCGAGCCGCCGCGGAAGTCGCCGCTCGGCTTGCGGTTAGCGTTGGACGATGGTTTGTCGCCGAAGCTCTTTTTCGCGCCGCCGCGACGTTCGGAAGCGTCGACGTTGAAGCGGTCGCGTCCGCCTTCGCGCTCGGAGCGGTCGAACTTGCGCGGTCCGATGGTGCGTTCTTCGTCGTCGAATTCTTCGCGGACGCGGCGACGGCGTTCGCGGCGCTCTTCGGAGCGGAATTCTTCGCGGAAATCCGGGTTCGCTTCGCGGCGTCGCGACGGTTCGGCGAAGCGTTCGAAACTCGGGTCGAACTGTCGTCGACACGGCGTCGTTTCGGCGGCGTTTTCGTCGTTCGCAACGCTCGATTTTTTACCGTTTTTAGAACGTTTTTCGTCTTCCGTTTCCGGCGCGTTGCGCATTTCGATTTCGGAGATTTCGATCGGACGCAAACGCGGTTTCGTCGACGCGGCGTCGTTCGGCGTTCGAGCGATTCTGTAAAGCTCGGCGACTTCCTTCGAGTTGAGGCGGCGGAACTCGCCCGGCGCCATTTTGCCAAGTTTGATCGAGCCGACTTGGACGCGTTGCAGCTGCATCACCTTGTGTCCGAGGCGGGCCAACATCCGGCGAATTTCGCGGTTTTTCCCTTCCGTTAAGGTGATTTCGAGAACGGAACTCATCTTGTGGCGGGACTTAACGACGACCTCGTCCGCTTGCACGATCCCTTCGGCGATGTGGACGCCGCGTTTGAGGTCGCGCGCCAGTTCGTAGTCGACGAGCCCGGCGACTTGCACCTTGTACTTTTTCGGCGTTTCGAAGCGCGGGTGAGCGAGGCGTTCCGCGAGCGCGCCGTCGTTGGTGAGAATAATGAGGCCTTCGCTGTTTTGGTCGAGTCGCCCGACCGGGAAGAGGCGGCCGAACTGTTCCGGGATAAAGTCGAGGACGCGCCGCCGACCTTGCGGGTCGCTGTTGGTGCAAAGGGTGTTTTTCGGCTTGTTGAGCGCGATATAAATTGGTTTCGCCTTCGGGAGCGCCTCGCCGTCGACGCGAATCCGCTGTTCGTTCGGAAAGACGCGGACGCCGAGTTCCGTAACGACGACTCCGTCGACTTCGACGCGCCCGTCGGCGATGAGTTCTTCGCACTTGCGTCGACTTCCGTACCCGGCCGCCGCGAGAACCTTTTGCAGGCGGTGTCCGAGTTCCTCGGCGAGCGGGTCGTCGGCGTCGATCTGTTTCGTCTTTTTGACCGGAGCGTTCGCAAAAACGGAGTTGGCCGCGGCGCGCTCTTGGCGGGAATTGGTCGTAAGGCGCGGACGCCCGGGTTTCGGGGCTCGCGAGGAATCGAGGCGAGGTTTGCGGTTGCGGGATTGCGATTGAGGACGAGAGTGTCGGGAACGGGCCATAGAAACCTCCGGGGAAAACGTCGACGCGTCAAAGGGCGCCGTTGGGAAACAAACGACGCGAAAATGTCATTATACAATAAAAAAGGAGGCGCGCCAAGACGCCGAAACGTCGACGAAGCGGAAATTTAGAATGAGTGAAAAAGAAAATAAGAGGACTGCGTAAAATAGAGAAAAGAGTAAAGGCGAATTAAAAGGAAAATGTTGGCGGAGGCATTTTCTTGGAAATTTTTGGAAAAAAGCCCCTTGCGGTTTTGAGTTCTTGGGGTATATTTTTACCTGTCGCTGGCAATGACCGCGACGACAACCGCCGTCGACCGCTTTTGAGCGGGAAGTCGAAAGCGAAAACGAAAATAAAAAATTTTCAAAAAAGCTCTTGACGAAAACGAAAACGGTGATAAGATTAACGAGTCGCT
>JAFYQR010000177.1 GCA_017559825.1 Thermoguttaceae bacterium
AACCAATGCCGACAATACCGACTTTAAGCATTATGCGAACCCTTTTTTCGTTATAATCGTTAAAACTTCGTTAAATCGCGAACGATAAGAAACCGCCGGCGCGTTCCAAGGCAACGCGGGGAACGGCGGTCGGTCGCGACGACGGGACGAATTTTCCGAGACCGTCGAGCGTTTCGCTTGTGAAGAAACGAAAAATCGACCGTCGCGCTCCAATGATCGCTTGTTAGTATACACCTTGCGAGGGGGGAAAGTAAAGCGTTTTTTTCCCGTTTTCACGATTTTTTTTCATTTTTTTCCGTTTCGACCCGCGCGACCGGCAAAGTTTGCCGCTTTTTTAAAAAACAGGCGAGAGGACGTTTTTTTGCGGAATTTGGGCTGGACGCGGCGAGCGTTTTTCGGTATTCTCGCAACGTTAGCGGCGAAACGGAGCGGCGGTTGCGTTTCGTCGGCCGCGTCCCGTCGGTTTTCGCAAGCGAGACGAGGCGGCGAGTTTGGCGCGCGGCGTTAGAATCGAAAAAAACGTTATTGACGAAAGAATGAAAACGATGCGAAACGATTTATCGAATAAGTCGCGAACTCGACGTTTGCGAGTTGGGTTGGCTTTGGCCGCTCCGACGCTCTTCGCGGCGGTTCCTTGGGCGATTTCCGAAGCGTCGGCGAACGAGACGCGTTTCGTGCGCCCGGCGTTCGCCGTCGAGGCGAGCGGCGCGGCGGAAAGCGCGAAAATCGTTCAAACGGCGGCGCAAACGCCGATTTCTTCCGAAAACGGCGCTCGACTCGGCGCGGCGCGTCCGAAAGCCGGCGAACGCTCGAAAGGCGGGCGCTTGGCGGAAGAGCTGGAAAATTTGCCGAATTTAGGGGTTCGAGCGGTCGACGAAGGCGAAGTCGAGCACGCCCCGCACGGCGCCGCGCTCTTCGAGGTCATGCCGGGCGCCGCTAAGTTCGCCGACTTGAAAAAGAACCCGATTTTGGCCAAACCGGTCGCGGAGGAGGTAGTCGACGGTTACCAGGTCGCGACGTATCAAGTCCCGACGTTGCCGGACACCACGATTCAAATCGTCGGAATCGACGGCGTCGTCGAGGCGATCATGATCAACTTGAGCGAGCCGCGCACCGAAGCGGACGCTCGCAAAGTTTTCGCCGAAGAGATTAAGGACTCGCGTCCGATCCTCGTTCCGGACGAAATTGGGAATTTTAGAGAAGTTTTTCCGGAAAAAGGGGTCGCTTTCGTTTTGGAAAAAGGGGACAACCCGGCGATTCCTAGCGACCGCGTCGTTCAAATCGTCGCCGAAACGGTCAAGGCGGAGTACTTCATTTTGCGGGCCGAGCAAGAATTGAAAACGTCGCTGAAAAACGCTCGCGACGACGCCGAGCACGCGCTGCTTCACGAGAAAAACTCGCCGGGCGCGCACTGGATTTTGGCGAAAACGCACCTTGCCGTCGGCGATTTCGCGAACGCTCGCCGCCACATTTTCCAAGCGATCAAGATGAACGACTCGATGGCGCAGTTCCACTTGACGCTGATCGACGCGCTGGTTCAATCGGGCGAAATCGACGCGGCGTCTCGGTACATGGAGGCGGTCGAGGACGCGTTCGACGAGCACCCGCTGTACCAAATCGAGGGCCTCTTGCTCGGCTCGGCGCTCAAGCGCGAGGCGGCGGAACCCGATTACGACGGGGCGATTTCGCTCGGTCAAAGCGCGTTGAAAAAGTTGAAAACGATCGGCGAGTCGAACGCGACCGCCGACGTCGTCGAAGCGGGGAAGGCGCTCGAAATGCGAGCGAACCTCGCCGTCGCGCTCGCCGTCGCTCGCAAGAGCTGGAAAGACGCGAGCGACCAAGAGAAAGCGTTTGAATGGCTCGAAGCCGCCGACGCGATCGCGAAGGAAATCGACGCGGCGCGTGGGGAAAAATCGGATTTGGCGAGCGCTCGACTTGAAGTTTGGCGAACCGGGCTCGCCGTCGGGCTCGAATTGCCGGACGCTCCGCAGCTCGACCAATACGCTCGGGAGCTGCGCTCGACGGTCGACAAGTATTTGGCGAAGACGCTCGACGAGGTGTCCGCCGCGTCGGCTCGCTGGACGGCCGGGCAAGCGTTGGCGAACGCCGCTAAAATTTTCGAAGCCCGCAAAGATTACCAACAAGCGATCATTTCCGGTCGCAAGGCGCTGGAATATCTCGAAGTCGCGCTCCAATTCCGTCCGGAAACGGACCGAGCGATCGTCGGGCTCCTGAACGCGCGGCTCGGAGCGGACTTCCTCAACGGTTTGAAAAACGCCAAGGAAGCGTCGGCGCACTTCGCGGAAGCGGACGCGCTCTTCCAAAAGATCGAAAACGACGTCCGTCCGAAGGAAGCCGCCGAAATCGGAGCGCAACTGGCCGCCGTCGGCGCGCTCTATTGGAAAAGCGGGAAGAAAGACGACGGCGTCGCGATGTTGAAACGCTCGGTCGCGGTCTTGGCTCGAGCGGTCGAAGCCGGCGTCGTCGACAAAACGGCGCTTTATGTTCCTTACGCGAACCTGGCGACCATGTCGAAAGCGTTGAAAAACGCCGCCGACGCCGCGAAGTACGCGAAGTTGGCCGAGGCTTGCTCGCCGAAAAAATAAAACGAGCCGGTTAAATCGGTTGAAACGATAAAAACGTCGTTCGTCGCGAGGCGAGCGGCGTTTTTTTGCGTCGAACGGCGATTTTGTCGTTATTACTATAGCGCCGTGGAAAAGAGGGCGGAAAAATAGCGCGAAGTCGGCGAAACTTGCGAGCGGAACGCTCGGGCCCCTTGACGCGTCGCGCCGCAATTTTATAATAAACGGTAATATTCGCAACATGAAAATAAGCGAAACGCGGTTCGAGCGTCGGCCGCCGTTTCGATTTTGAGCGTTCGTCGCCAAGGAGCGTTAATATGTCGTTGATTCTGCCGTCCGGGTACGTTCCGAAACTCGTGCCGGAGTTGATGGAGCAGGCG
Organism: Thermoguttaceae bacterium; assembly: GCA_017559825.1. GTDB lineage: Bacteria > Planctomycetota > Planctomycetia > Pirellulales > Thermoguttaceae > RUG369. The sequence goes on from JAFYQR010000177.1 coordinate 2,963, forward strand.
ATTTTCTTTTTGAAAGAAGATTTTCAAGAGGGCCTCGCGGCGGAATTGAACTTGCGACGCGTTACGGCTCCTCTTTTCGTCCTCTCCGGCACCGGCGTCAACGACGATTTGAGCGGAACCGAACGGGCCGTTTCTTTTCCGATTAAAGACATGAACGACCGACGCGCCGAGGTGGTGCACTCGCTGGCGAAGTGGAAGCGGATGAAGTTGGCGCAGTACCAAATGCCGCCTGGGTACGGGATTTACACCGATATGAACGCGATTCGGGCCGACGAAGAGCTCGACAATATTCACTCGCTTTACGTCGACCAATGGGACTGGGAGCGAACGATCGCGCCGGAAGACCGCAATCTCGATTACCTTTGCGACGTCGTCGAGGCGATTTACGACGTGTTTAAGGACGTCGAGCGCGGCGTGTACAACGAATATCCGCATATTCGCCCGATTTTGCCCGACCAAATCACGTTCGTGCAAGCGGAAGATTTATTGAACGAATATCCGAATTTGTCGCCGAAAGAGCGGGAGCACGAAATTACTCGCAAATACGGCGCCGTTTTTCTGATCGGCGTCGGGCACAAGTTGTCGAACGGCGAGAAACACGACGGGCGCGCGCCGGACTACGACGACTGGAGTTCGGAGACGGAGCCCGGTTACTTTGGGCTTAACGGCGATATTTTGTTGTGGAACCCGGTTTTGAAACGCTCGTTGGAGCTTTCGTCGATGGGGATTCGCGTCGACAAACGGGCGCTTTTGAAGCAGCTGAAACTTGAAGGCTGCGAGGAGCGGCGCGAGCTGGCGTTCCATAAAGCGTTGTTAAACGACGAGTTGCCGCTTTCGATCGGCGGCGGAATCGGACAATCGCGACTTTGTATGTTTTTCTTGCGCTGCGCTCATATCGGCGAAGTGCAAGCGTCGATTTGGCCGCCGGAAATGATCCGCGAGTGCGCGAAAGCGGGAATCGCGTTGCGTTAATCGATTTTGAAGCGAAAAGAAGCGTCTCGGCGAACGGTCGGGACGCTTTTTTTACGTCGTCGCGGAGGCGACGACGATTTTATCGGTTGTAACGGAGCGTAAGAATGGGAAAAAGTAGGACGCGGAGAAAACGACCGTCGGGGATTTCAAAAAAGGGCGGCGTTCGTTGCTTGAACGGCGGTAAAACGCGCGGTTGGCGCCAATCTTAACGTTGGGCGAGCGGTAAAAAGACGCGACGTTGCTTTGTCGGTAATAAAACACGGGGGTTGCGCCGATTTTAACGTTCGACGGAGCGGGGACTTCGGTTGGCTCGGCTAATCGGGGAGAAGGAAAAGGCGCGCTTGGCGGCGGCGTTCGTCGCGTCTGCTTTTAGCGTCAAGAAACAAAAAAGTCTCGCGCAGAGGCGAGACTTTTCGGAGCGGAGAGGACAGGATTTGAACCTGCGGAGCCCTTACGGGCTCACGGGTTTAGCAAACCCGCGCATTCGACCACTCTGCCACCTCTCCAAACTTATGCCGCCATTATACCCGATTTTAACGATCGCGCAAGCCCTCGATTTTATTTTTTTCGATTTTTCTTGGCGCGGCGTTGGAAAGAATTCGCGGAAGAGCGTTTAGGTTATAAAACGTTAAATTAGAGGAAACGCGCTAAGTAAAGAGAACGCGCGATATTTTCGCTAAAAACGTTCCGTGGGCGGCGATTTCAGCGGAAATGCGCGAAACGGGCGGGCGAACTTATCGTCGAAGAGCGGTAAAATAAGAAAAACGCGTGGAGCGACGATTAGGGGAGAACTATAGAACGGGACGAACGACGGAAGAAGCGAGGAAGGTTCAACGTTTGCGCTAAAACACGAGCGCGTCAATATTAACGACGAGCGCGACGAACCGGAAATCCACCGTTTAGCGTCAAGAAACAAAAAAGCCTCGCGCAGAGGCGAGACTTTTCGGAGCGGAGAGGACAGGATTTGAACCTGCGGAGCCCTTACGGGCTCACGGGTTTAGCAAACCCGCGCATTCGACCACTCTGCCACCTCTCCAAACTTATGAAATCAGTATACCTGAGATTTCGTTTTTTTCAAGCGCC
>JAFYQR010000178.1 GCA_017559825.1 Thermoguttaceae bacterium
AAAGCAAAGAGACAAAAAAAAATGACGAAAAATGTTAAACTGGGGGGGGGGGGTAGACTTCATGGTTTCACCCTTGTCGAGTTGTTGGTCGTTATCGCGATCATCGGTATTTTGATCGGTTTGCTTCTTCCGGCCGTCCAAGCGGCTCGCGAAGCGGCTCGCCGTATGCAATGCACGAACCAACTGAAACAATTCGGTTTGGCCGCGCAAAACTTCCACGACGCGCAAGGTTTCTTCCCGAACCTTTCCGGTCAAAAAGTTTTCAAGTCGAAGTATACCGGCAACGGCAACTGGACGCGTTACTCCGCCCACTCCGTGATGCTTCCGTACATTGAACAAAGCGCGATGTACGAAGAAGTTATCCGCGCGATCGAAGCCGGCCACGCCCCGTGGACGGAAGGCGCCGATATTCCGTGGTGCAAAAACATTACGGCGTTCCACTGCCCGTCGGACGGGAACGCGAAGCGTCCGGAAGGCGCCGTTTGCGGCACGAGCTACCGCATCTGCGCGGGCGACCTCGCGAAAGCGTGGGAATGGGACGAATACCGCGGCTTCGGTTCGGACGGCGACGCGCACCCGAACACGACGTCCGACATTACCGACGGTCTGTCGAACTCGATGGCGTTCAGCGAAGCGGTCATGGGCGGCGGCAACACCTCGACGAAAGTCAAGGGCGGCATCGCGACCCTCGGCGGGAACTACGGTTCCTCCCCGACGAGCTGGCCGAACCTCGGCTTCCGTCCGGTGAACTGCGCGGCGGTTCGCGGCTCGAACGGCGAATTTGTTTCGGGCACCTCGGTCGACACGACCGGTTCGCACTGGCGTCAAGGCTGCCGTTGGGCGGACGCTAACGGGAACTACACGCCGTACTTCGCTATTCTCCCGCCGAACTCCCCGTCCTGCGCGAACACGAACGCCGAAGACTGGTGCATCACCTCCGCGTCGAGCAACCACTCGGGCGGCGTCAACGTCGTGATGTGCGACGGTTCGGTCCGCTTCATTAGCGAAACGATCGACGCCGGCGATCAATCGAAATCGGCCGACGACGTCGCGATCAACAAAGATCGTCCGCAAGACTACGGCGGGCAATCCCCGTACGGCGTCTGGGGCGCTCTCGGCTCCATCGCCGGCGGCGAAACCAACGTTTCCCTCTAATCTTAACGGCGACGTTCGGGAACGCGTCGCGAACGCTTCCCGAAAACGTTTCGAAACGGCGTCGCGGACTTTGGTCGGCGACGTCGTTTTTTCAATAATACAAAAACAAAACGGCGCGGCGCGAGTCGGTCGTTGGGAGAAAATCCTATGAAAATGAAATATTTGATGTTGTTGGCGGTCGCGGCGAGCGCGATTTTGGTTTCCGGTTGCGGCAAAGACTTGGGTTACCGCAAGACGACCGGCAAGGTTACGCTCGACGGCGCGCCGTTGGCGGGGGCTATCGTTACGTTCGTCGCTCAAGGTCAAGGCGCGGAAAGCGGCGCGGCGACGACGAACGAAAAGGGCGAATACTCGGCGAACAGCGGTTCTGTCGGCGAAGGCCTGAAACCGGGCGAATACAAAGTCACGATCTCGAAGCGCGAAACGGTTGTCGACGAAGATTTGGAACGCCTCAAGGCGGGCGAAATCACGGAAGACGAATACCAAGAGATCAAAGCGAAGCGCAGTATGAAGGAAAACAGCGGTTCGGTCGGCGCGAACTTGGTTCCGGAAGAATATTCGAGCGCGGCGACGACTTCGCTTACCGCGACCGTTACCGACAACCCGAAGCAAAACGTCTTCAACTTCGATCTCTAATCGACCGTCCGCGTTAAGCGACGTTCGCGAAAACGCCGAAATTTCGACTTCGCGTCGGGATTCGGCGTTTTTTGTTTCTTGCCGGTTCGACGTTCGCGCAAGCTCTACGTCGCGCGGCTTGTTTGAACGCGATTTTGGGGCGAATATCCGGTTTTTCGCAAAGGTTCCGCAAGAAACGAGAAAATTTTGGAAGTTTTTTTATTTTTCCGGCGCGAAACGCTTGCGATATTCGTCGAGAATGAGTAAAATAGGCGTAGGACTAAAAGCGGCGAGAGGCAAAAGCGCTCGGAAAATTCCGGGCGTTTCGTCGCGAACAAGTCGAACAACCTTTCGCGTTCGGGCTAAAACGCGCCGAACGACGGACTTCTATTGACTTTGCTCGTTCGAGGAAGGTTGTTCGACGCATTATTATTTTTACGATCGTAAGCTTTTGAAAGGTTGAGCAAATGTCGAAATCGACGAAACGAGGTTTCACCCTCGTCGAACTGTTGGTCGTTATCGCGATCATCGGTATCTTGATTGGTCTCCTTCTCCCGGCGGTTCAAGCGGCGCGCGAAGCGGCTCGTCGTATGCAATGCACGAACCAGCTGAAACAACTCGGGTTGGCCGCGCAAAACTTCCACGACGTTCAAACGTATTTCCCGAACCTTTCCGGGCAAAAATTCTTGAAGTCGAAATATAGTGGGAACGGCAACTGGACGCGCTTCTCTTGCTTCTCCGTGATGCTTCCGTATATGGAACAAAACGCGATGCACGAAGAAGTGATGAAAGCGATCGGCGACGGCCACGCGCCGTGGTCGGAAAGCGCGACGATGCCGTGGTGCAAAAACGTTACGGCGTTCCACTGCCCGTCGGACGGCAACGCGAAACGTCCGGAAGGCGCGGTCTGCGGCACGAGCTACCGCATCTGCGCGGGCGACCTCGCCAAAGGTTGGGAATGGGACGAACACCGCGGTTTCGGTTCGGACGGCGACGCGGCGGCGGTCGGCGTCGAACACATCACCGACGGTTTGTCGAACTCGATGGCGTTCAGCGAAGCGGTGATGGGCGGCGGCAATACCTCGACGAAAGTCAAGGGCGGCATCGCGACGCTCGGCGGGAACTACGGTTCCTCCCCGACGAGCTGGCCGAACCTCGGTTTCAAACCGGTGAACTGCGCGGCGGTTCGCGGCTCGAACGGCGAATTCGTTTCGGGCACTTCGGTCGACACGACCGGTTCGCACTGGCGCCAAGGCTGCCGTTGGGCTGACGCGAACGGGAACTACACGCCGTACTTCGCGATTCTCCCGCCGAACTCGCCGTCTTGCGCGAACTCGAACGCGGAAGACTGGTGCATCACCGCGGCGTCGAGCAACCACTCGGGCGGCGTCAACGTCGTGATGTGCGACGGTTCGGTCCGTTTCGTTAGCGAAACGATCGACACGGGCGACCAATCGAAATCGGCCGACGACGTCGCGACGAACAAATCGCGTCCGCAAGACTACGGCGGGAAATCCCCGTACGGCGTCTGGGGCGCTCTCGGCTCCATCGCGGGCGGCGAAACGAACGCGACCCTCTAATACATAACGGCGCGCGGGAAGGCGTTTAACCTTCCCAACGCTTTTCGAAACGGCGTCGCGGACTTTGGTCGGCGGCGTCGTTTTTAAATAATGTAAAACAAAACGGCGCGGCGGGAGTCGGTCGTTGGGAGAAAATCCGATGAAAATGAAAACGTTGATGTTGTTGGCGGTCGCGGCGAGCGCGATTTTGGTTTCCGGTTGCGGCAAAGACTTGGGTTACCGCAAGACGACGGGCGTCGTTACGCTCGACGGTTCTCCGTTGGCGGGCGCGTTCGTTACGTTTGTCGCTCAAGGTCAAGGCGCGGAAAGCGGCGCGGCGACGACGAATGAAAAGGGCGAATACTCGGCGAACAGCGGTTCTGTCGGCGAAGGCCTGAAACCGGGCGAATACAAAGTTACGATCTCGAAGCGCGAAACGGTCGTCGACGAAGATTTGGAACGCCTCAAGGCGGGTGAAATCACGGACGACGAATACCAAGAGATCAAAGCGAAGCGCGGTATGAAAGAAAACAGCGGTTCTGTCGGCGCGAACTTGGTTCCTGAAGAATATTCGAGCGCGGCGACGACTTCGCTTACCGCGACCGTTACCGACAACCCGAAACAAAACGTCTTCAACTTCGATCTCTAATCGAAAGTTCTTGCTTTAAGCGAGTTTAAGACGCCGAAACGCCGAAACGTCGGCTCCGGTTTGAACCGCGAGTCGAGCGTTTCGGCGTTTTTTTGCGTTAGTTCGCGCCGTTCGCTTGATTTTCGGCGTCGTTTCTTTTACAATGAAAGCGCAAGAGGTTTTGCGTCAAGAAAGGAAACCGAAAATGAACGAACGGAAAAAAACGACGAAACGAACTATTTTCGCGACGGCTTGCGCGCTTTTGGCGGCGGTCGCGTTCGGAACCGCGAGCGTTCAAGCGGCGGAAAATCTGCCGCGTCTTAAAGTTAGCGAAAACGGGCGATTCTTAACGACCGAAGACGGCGCGCCGTTCTTTTGGCTCGGCGACACGGCTTGGGAACTCTTTCACCGTTTGAACCGCGAGGAAGCGATTCGCTATCTCGACAATCGTCGAGAGCGCGGCTTCACGGTGATCCAAGCGGTCGCGGTCGCGGAGTTGGAGGGCCCGTCGCAGCCGAACGCTTACGGTTTCTTGCCGTTTAAGGATTTGAAGTCGGTCGAACCGGCGGTCGGCCCCGGCGCGAACGACGACTATTGGGACAACGTCGATTTCGTCGTCGACGAAGCGAACAAACGCGGTATGTACGTCGGTTTCTTGCCGACGTGGGGACGTTGGTGGAAAAAGGGCGAAGGCGGCTTCTTTAACCCGGAAAACGCCGAGCGTTACGGGCGTTGGCTCGGCGAGCGTTACCGCGACAAGGGCGTCGTTTGGATTCTCGGCGGCGACCGCAATATCGATAACGACGAAGAACGGGCGACCGTCGTCGCGATGGCGCGCGGCTTGCGACAAGGCGACGGCGGAGCGCATTTGCGAACGTTCCACCCGCGCGGCGGCGGGAGTTCCGCGGATTATTTCCACAACGACGATTGGCTCGATTTCAATATGCGGCAAAACGGGCACGGCGTCGAATACAACGTCTACGACGGAACGCGTCGCGAGTACGAGCGAACGCCGGTCAAGCCGATTATCGACGGCGAACCGGTTTACGAAGACCATCCGGTCGCGTTCAATCCGGACAATCTCGGGCACACGACCGCCGCCGACGTCCGCCGCCCGCTCTATTGGGACTTGTTTAACGGCGCGTTCGGGCACACTTACGGCTGTCATTCGATTTGGCAGATGTTCGACCCGGAAGACCAGGCGCAATGGGAGGTCAACCGTCCGCTGACGAGTTGGAAAGAGGGAATCGAAGCGCCCGGCGCCGCGCAGATGCGACACGCGAAGGCGTTGCTCGAGTCGCGCCCGTTCCTGACGCGGATTCCGGATATGTCGCCGATCGTCGCCGACCGGATTCAAAGCTCGATACCGGGCGCCGGAACGCGTCGCTTCGCGGCGACCCGCGACGAAGCGGGAACTTACGCGTTCGTTTACGTTCCGGTCGGGCGCGAGTTTACCGTCCGGACGGACGCGATCAAGGCGAAGAAAATCCGCGCGCATTGGTTCGACCCGCGAACCGGCGCCGCGCGCTTGATCGGCGAATTTGAAAACGCCGGCGAACGAAGTTTCCTTCCGCCGACTCCGGGCGAAACGCTCGACTGGGTTCTCGTTCTCGACGACGCGTCGAAGAATTACCCGACTCCGGGCGCGAAAAAATGGAGCGGAAATCGTTAATAAAGCAAGATTAGGCGCGTCGTCGACTCGTTCGGCGGCGCGTTTTTTTTAAAAAGGAGAAAAGCGATGCGTTGGAAATTGGGAACGGCGTTAGCGGCGGCGTTTGTCGCTTTTTCGACGGCGAACGTAAACGCCGAAACGACAAGAGAAACGGCGGCGCCGGAGCGCGTCGTCGCGTCGGCGTTCGGGTTCGACGCGACCGATTCGACGGCGTTTTTGCAGGCGGCGATCGATTCCGGAGCGAGGACGGTCGTCGTCGACAAGCAAGACGGCCCTTGGGTAACGACGCCGTTGACGTTGCGGAGCGACTTGGAACTCGTTTTGGAGGAAGGCGTCGAAATCGTCGCGAAAGCCGGGGAATTTCGCGCTAAAGGCGATGTTTTAATGTCGGCGCCGAACGTCGAAAATTTGACGATTCGCGGCGAAGGCGCCGGGGCGACGCTCCGAATGCGGAAGACGGAATATTGGGAAGCGCCTTACGAGAAGTCGGAATGGCGGCACGGACTGTCGATTCGGAGCGCGAAAAGCGTTAAAATAGAGAACTTGCGAATCGCCGAAACCGGCGGCGACGGGATTTACCTCGGCGTCGCGACGCGGGGCGTTCCTTGCCGCGACGTCGTAATCCGCCGCGTCGAGTGCGTCGCGAACAACCGGCAAGGGATCAGCGTCATTAGCGTCGACGGGCTGTTGATCGAAGACTGCGTTTTGCGCGACACGTTCGGGACGGCGCCGCAATCCGGAATCGATTTCGAGCCGAACAGCGAAGACGAGCAAATTTCAAACGTCGTAATGCGGCGCGTTACGTCGGAAAACAACGCCGGGGACGGCTTCCAATTTTACTTGGGGAACCTCGACTCAGACGGGCCGGAAACGACGGTCGAAATGGTCGACTGCCGCGCCGTCCGGAATCGCGGCTGCGGGTTCTATTGGTCGGCGAAAGCGGGGCCGAATCGCGCGCTTCCGGGGCGAACGCTCGTCGAAAATTGCGATTTTCTCGGGAACGGGCGCGGAATCTTGGCGATCGACAAAACGACCGCTTGCGGGCCGTTCGTTTTCCGAAACGTTCGCTTGACGACGCCGAGCGCCGACGCGGAAACGCCGTCGGAAAACGCGAATTTTCAAATCGACAAAACGTCGTCGTCGGCGGCCGGGATAACGTTGCGTTCAAGAGCGGAGGGAATCGAACCGCTCGGCGGCGTCGCGTTTGAGAACGTCGAAATCGTCGACGCGGGAACCGACGAACCGCGTCTTTTCTCGATTTACGACGGTTCCGGCGACGGTTGCGGCGTCGCGGAAATTAACGGCGCGTTGCGAATCCGTCGGGGCGGCGAAACGGTCGAAACGGATTTTTCGCCGGAAAACTTTGCGCGGCTCTTCCCGGAATTGGCGTTTCGCCGCGTCGCGCCGTTCGACCTTAAACGCTTGAACGGCGACGAAGCGACGACCGCGGAAATCGTCGACGCTTGGCGCTCGAAAGCGGCGTCAAAAGAGGAAAAGCGGAGCGAACTGCGCGTCCGAAACGACGGCGACGGCTATTTTTACGCGGAAAAAGGGGACGACGTTTCGTTCGCGGTTCGTTTGCGTCGCGTCGGGCGGTACGAGCTTGAAGCGCCGAAGGTCGCGCTGGCGACGCCGAGCGGGAAAACGTCGACGTTGACCGGCGAAGCGTCGGAAGACGACGTTTTGACGCGTTTTACCGTTCGCGTCGAGGAAAGCGGTTGGCAAACGCTGACGGTCGCCGTCGGCGCGAACGCGTTCCGTTGGGAGGCGGAGTCGACGCCGATTTTAAGCGCGGCGCGCCCGGCGGTTAATTTGATCGGAACGGCCGGCGATTTTTGGGTTTACGTTCCGAAAAACGCGCCCGATTTCGGCGTCCGCGTTAGCGGCGACGGCGCGGAGCGCGTTTCGGCGTCGCTCTTCGATCCGAGCGGAGCCGAAGTTTGGCGGAGCGAGAATATCGACGGAATCGCGACTTGGACCCTTCCGGTCGACGAGAAAACGGGCCGACCGGTCGCGCCGCCGCAAGCCGGTTTTTGGCGACTGCGCTTCGAGAAACCGACCGTCGGCGTCTTGGAAGATTTCCACCTGACGATTCAAGGCGTCCCGGCGTTGGTTCGCTGACGCGTCAAGTCGGGCGAAAAGAAGCGGCGCCGCGTTTTGAATCGCTTTAATACGCGGCGCCGCGTTTCGTTTCGACGGTTCACGGAGCGGACGGAGCGTCGGCGAAAAAAAATCGAAAAGTTTTTTCGCCGATTTTTTAAACTTTGCGTTTGTTGGAAGCGTTGCCGTTAAACGGTTTGAGGAGCGTGAGAAATTAGCGGTCGGCGAAAAAGCGCTTTTCGAAGCGAAGAAAAAACGACGTTTTTTCCGTTTGGCGCCGCGATTGCCTAATTGCGGGCATTCCCCTTGAGAACGCGACGCACAGGGTGGCGTTAGGATACCTTGCCCGTTCCTTCGTCAAGTCGTTTCGACTCGTCGCGTTCGAAGGGGTTTTTTTATTTCTTGACGGCGCGTTCGGCGACGTTGAACTTCGCTGTTTTCTCTATTTTCGCTTTTTTAACTTTTCAGCGTTTCTCGCTTCGTTTGTCGTTGCGTTTTTAACGGAAAAGAGCCGGAAAGCGCGAAAAGCGCTTGCGTCGCGTCGCGTTTTCCTTTATATTATGAGGAACAGCGGCCCGCGGCGGTCGTTGGGCTTCGCATTTTAGGCGAAACGAAATTTAAGCGCAATAATTGAAATAAGAAAGTCGGCGGTTTGCGCGTCGACGAGGGATGTTAAGATGAAAAGTATTGCAAAATTGACGTCGGCGCTCGCGTTCGCGGCTCTTTGCGCCGCGTTTTCGACGGGAAGCGTCGCGAAGGCTGAAACTTTGAAAGAGAAAAATCCGGCCCCGAAAGCGGGCGAGCAAATTTTGATGTCGGCGGAACTCCCGCTCGCGACCGGCGGAACCTGGACCGGCGGCGACGCGGCGCCGCTCGGCGGCCCGAACCCGATCGACGAAACGAAGACCGAAACGCTGAAGTTCTGGTTCTTCCTCCCGTCGAACGAATCGGCGAAAACCGACGCCGGTTTCCCGCTGATGCTCTTCCTGCACGGCGCGGGCGAACGCGGCGACAATCCGGAAAAAGTGAAGATTCACGGCCCGGCGATGATCTGCTCGAAGCCGGAAAAAGCAAAGGATTGGCCGTTCCTGACCGTTTCGCCGCAATGCCCGGGCGTTCGTTTTTGGTCGCCGGCTCAGCTGCGCGTCTTGATCGACCAAATCTGCGACAATTACCCGGTCGACCGTTCGCGCATTTACGTTACCGGTCTTTCGATGGGCGGTTTCGGGACTTGGGGCCTGATCGCGCATTCGTCCGATATTATCGCGGCGGCGGCTCCGCTTTGCGGCGGCTACGACGTTTCGTTCGCGCCGAAGATGGCGAAAACGCCGATTTGGACCTTCCACGGCGACGCGGACGGCGCGGTCAAGTACGAGTATACGAAGAACCTCGTCGAAGCGGTCAAGAAGGCCGGCAACGACGATATTCAATTCACGACCTACCCGGGCGTCAATCACAACTGCTGGACGCAAACCTACGACAACCCGGAACTTTACCGTTGGTTCTTGTCGAAAAAGCTCGAAAAATAAGCGGTTAGCGCGAGTAATGTAAAAGACGAAAACGCTTAAAAGCGGCGTTCGGCGGCGTTTGACGCGGAACTTTCGCCGGCTAAAAGCGTTTAAGAAACGTCGTCGTTCGTTGAGGGCGGCGGCGTTTTGGGTTTTATTAGCGTTTTTTGAATAACGAAACGAGGCAAAGGATGAAACGAACGATTCGCTTCGCGGCGATTTGCGCCGTCGGTTGCGTCGCGGCGCTTTGGAGCGCGGCGGTTTCTTGCGCTCAAGAAAAGAACGACGGCGCGGCGACGCCGAAAGCGGGCGAACTGGTCGCCGCGTCGATCGAACTCCCGGCGGTTAAGCGCGAAGGCGGACGTCGCGGCCCGGAAACGGCCGACCCGTCGGCGGCTCCGCAAACGTTGAAATATTACGTCTTCCAACCGAGCGACGAGTCGGCGAAAACGGACGCGGGCTTCCCGTTGATGTTGATGTTGCACGGCGCGGGCGAACGCGGCGATAATTTGGAGCTGTTGAAAAAATACGGCCCGGTTATGTACTGCTCGAAAGCGGAAAGCGCGAAAGATTGGAAGTTCTTCACCGTCGCGCCGCAATGCCCGGAGAACGGCTGGTGGTCGGAAACGCAACTTGGCGTTATGATCGACAAACTTTGCGAAATTTACCCGGTCGACCGCGATCGCGTTTACGTAACCGGCGTTTCGATGGGCGGTTTCGGGACGTGGGCGCTCCTCGCGACATGTCCGGAAAAGATCGCGGCCGCCGCGCCGATCTGCGCCGGAGGGAATCCGAGCGCCGCGCCGAAAATGGCGACGACGCCGATTTGGGCGTTCCACGGCGATAAAGACCCGCTCGTCCGCCTCGAACAATCGCAAACGATGATCGACGCGAACAAACGCGCCGGCAATCCGGACGCGAAACTGACCGTTTACCCCGGCGTCGGACACGACAGCTGGATTAACGCTTACGCGGAAGCCGACCTCTATGCTTGGTTCCTCTCGAAGCGAATCAGCGGCAAACCGGCGAAAGTCGAACCGGTCGTCGTCGACGAGGAACCCAAGGCGGGCGAACTCGTCCCGGGCGCGACGAAAGTTCCGCTTTCGAAGCGCGTCGGCGGGCTCTTCGGACCGGAATCGATCGACGAAACGAAGTCGCAAACCTTGCGTTATTTGGCGTTCCAACCGGTCGACGAGTCGGAAAAGACGGACGCGGGCTTTCCGCTCCTTATCTTCCTGCACGGGATCGGCGAACGCGGCGACGACTTGAACCGCTTGAAGATTTACGGCCCGACGGCGATTTGCGCGAATCCGGAAAAAGCGAAAACTTGGAAGTTCTTCACCGTCGCGCCGCAGTGTTTCCCGGACGGTTGGTGGTCGGCGACGCAACTTGAAGCGATGATCGACGACGTTTGCGCGAAATATCCGGTCGACAAAGACCGCGTTTACGTTACCGGTTTGTCGATGGGCGGTTTCGGAACTTGGTCGCTTCTCGCGAAATGTCCGGAAAAAATCGCGGCGGCGGCTCCGATTTGCGGCGGCGGCGACCCGAACGCGGCGGCGAAAATGGCGACGACGCCGATTTGGGCGTTCCACGGCGATAAAGACCCGCTCGTTCCGCTCGGCATGTCGCAAGCGATGATCGACGCGAACAAAAAAGCCGGCAACCCGGAAGCGAAACTGACGGTTTATCCCGGCGTCGAACACGACAGCTGGTCGCGAACCTACGCCAACGAAGAACTTTACGCTTGGCTCCTGTCGAAACGTTTGAGCGGCAAACCGGCGAAAGTCGAGCCGGTCGCGGTCGACGAAACGCCGAAGACGGGCGAACTGGTCGCCGCGTCGATCGAGCTTCCGTCGGTCGTTCGCGCTCGCGGCGCCGCGGACAAACTCGACGACTCGAAGACGGAAACGTTGAAATATTACGTCTTCCAACCGAGCGACGAATCGGCGAAAACGGACGCCGGGTTCCCGTTGATGCTCTTCCTGCACGGCTCGGGCGAACGCGGCGAAAACCTCGAACTCCTGAAAAATTACGGCCCGCCGCAAATTTGTTCGAAAGCGGACGGCGCGAAAAATTGGAAGTTCTTCACCGTTTCGCCGCAATGCCCGCGCAACGTCGGTTGGTCGGCGCCGCAACTTAGCGTTATGATCGACAAACTTTGCGAAAAGTATCCGATCGACAAGAGTCGCGTTTACGTAACCGGCGTTTCGATGGGAGGTTACGGGACGTGGAACTTGCTCGCCGAATGTCCGGAAAAGATCGCGGCGGCGGCTCCGATCTGCGGCGGCGGAAGCGTCGACGCGGCGCCGAAGATGGCGAAAACGCCGATTTGGGCGTTCCACGGCGACCAAGACAAAGCGGTTCCGCTCGGCGCGTCGCAACGAATGATCGACGCGGTGAAAGCGGCCGGGAACGAAGAGGCGAAACTGACGATTTACCCGGGCGTCGGCCACAACAGCTGGATCAACGCTTACGCCGAACCGGAACTTTACGAGTGGCTTCTCTCGAAAAAAATGAGCGCCGAATAAACGTTCGGAAGTAAAAAGAACAAACGTTAAAAAACGCCGCGTCGACGTTGAATCGGCGCGGCGTTTTTGCGTTAAACTATTAAACGACGATTATTTCGCGGGGTAATAACGGTCGAAGTACGCCTTCCAGCGGCGGGTGATCGTTTCTTTGATTTCCGGCGCGAGTTCGAATTTGTTCTTTTGGTACTTCTTTTGCGTCGACGCGAATTCTTCAAACGCCTCTCGCCGACCGTCGAAACCGTCGACGTCCAACTCGGCGTAAATCCGTTCGAGCGTCGCGACCGGCTCGGCGACCAACTCGTCGTAAGAAATTTCGCAGAAGTTTCCTTGCGGAATCTGCTTAACGTCTTCGAAGAACGCGTCGTACATCGCTTCGAAGTCGCTCAAGACCTTCTCTTCGAGCGCGGCGCCGCCCTTGGGCGACTGCAAACCGTGCGTCGCGGCGAGCTTCTTCCAAAGGTTGACCGTCGACGGGAAGAGCGCGAACGGGTCTCGGGAAATGTGGACGAATTTCGCGTTCGGGAAACGCTCCAAAATCGCGCGGACGCGAGCGGTGTGCGGCGGCGATTTCAAAATAATCCGTTTGCCGCGTCCGACCGTCAATTCTTTGAGGAAGTATTCGAGCGCGTCGAGCCAACGCGAACGGTCGGCGGCGCTCAAGTTGCGGAGCGTCAAATAATCGGCGTCGATACGACCGTTGTTCGGGAAGGCGATTTCGCGGTAAGGCGACGGCGCCCCGAGCGCGCAGATGGCGAACTCGTCTTCTTGCGGACGGTCGAGTCCGACGGCCATGTTGTCCATCGGGCGCTTTTTCGGCATCAAATATTTGACCCAAGGACGGAAAAGCGGCCCGCTGACGAGCAAGTGCGCCGGCGCGAAACAGTCGTAAGTGTCGGAACAGGCGAAGCGGTCGTCGCGCATCATGTACTCGTGAAGGAGCGTCGTGCCGCTGCGCCAGTGTCCGACGATGAATATCGGCGAGCCGACGAGTTCCGCGTTTCGAATTTTTTTGCCGCGCGTCAACTTTTGCCAACCGGCTAAACACGAGTTGAAGACCGACAGGCCTGAAATCACGCAGAACATCGGAAAACGCGTCGGCGCGATTCGCCAACGTCCGGCGTTCAATATTTTCAGCCAAGCGGAAACGGTAACGCCGTCCCACATGCGCGGATTCCAAAAGCGGTCGGCGCTCCCTCCGGTCGTCATCTTGACGATCGACGAGCTTCTTTTGTCGTTATTGTCGTTTTTTCTCTCGTTGTTAGCCATGTCGTCGATAATGGGAAAGGCGTGAAAAACGGGCGTCGTCGGCGCGTTAGTCGACGATTTTCAGCCCGGCGTCGTCGATTTCGTAAAACAATATTTCGTCGGAACACGCGGAACCGCGGTGCTTCATAATATAAAGAGCGCGGCGGAAGCGGCGACCGTCTCGGATTTTGCCAAGATAAACCACGGTGTTCGCTTGGGCGAAAAAGTCGCCTTCTTCAAGCGGCTTCTCGATCAGCGCGTCGAGCGACGTTTCCGGCGCGGTGTACGAGAAGAGCGTTCCGATTTCGTTTTCCGGATAAGGAACGGGCCCGATTTGCGACTCAAATTCGCGGAATTTTTGCCGGAAGAGGTCGCGGGCAACCCAAGCCGACTCCTTCTTGACGATTTGCCGTTCGACGTATTCGAGCAGCTCGAATTGAATCGACTCGCCCTGGCGTTCGACCGGTTCGACGCCGTCGACGACGAGCCGCCGCGCGCCCTGCGCGAAGTTCGCGTAAAGGAACGCGATCGTCGACTGCAGGCGTTTCGTCAAATCGAGTTTCCACTCGCGCCAAGCGTCGTCGCCGAGGTCGCGACGGGTAACGCGCCGCCCGGCTTGCGAAAACGCGTGAAGATAATCGCCCGCGAAGCGTTCGTTCGCGGCGACTTTCGCGAAAAACTCGGCCGGGTCGAACGAACGCTCGCCGGTTTCTTCGAGCATGTCCCAGCCGAAGAGCGATTTGGCGTAAGCCGCGTGGTTTTGCGAATCGCCGCGAGCGGTCAAGTCGAGCAGAATTCCGCGTCGACGTTCCGGCGCGTCGAGCCCGGCGTTAAGAAATTGAAGTCCGAACTGCGTTTTTCCGGCGCCGGAGCTTCCGACGAGCGCGGTCGTCGTTCCGGGAATTAAGCCGCCGCCAAGATGTTCGTCGAGACCGGGAACGCCGGTCGAGAGGCGTCGAGTCGTATTCATCGCTTTGGGGTCCCTATTTCTTATTCCGCGCTTAAAAGAAGCGCAACCTTCTTAATTTTAACCGTTTTTGCGCCGACGTCCAGCCCCGCGCGGCGTCCGACGGAAAATTTGCAAAATTTAGGGAGAACGCGAAAATTTTGCCGCCGCCGCGACGCGAAGTCGATTTCGCGGCGAAAAAGAATTTTCGAAAAAACACGGAAAAGACGGGAAAAACGATTGCAACCGCGCGGCGGTTTTGGTATAATGAACGAAACGAACGCGACGAGGGGCGTTTTCGCGCTTTTCCCGAAAATTTTCGGCTCGCGCCGCGTTTTTAGCGAGCGCGACGCGAGACGTCCGTTCGACGGCGTTTGAAACGGCGTTCGCGCGACTATTTTGCGTAAACGGATAGTTTTACCGGCTTTATCAAAGCGTTAGAAGGATTTTCAATGGATAATTTGAACGTATCGGTTTTGGGTTACGGTATGATGGGCGTTATTCGTAGTTTGGCGTACCGCGGCGTCGTCGGCTACTTCAAAAACGCTCCGATTCAACCGGTTCTCGGTTACGCGTCGTGCTGGAACGACGGCGAAAAAGCGATGGCGGAACGCGACGGTTGGAAAGCGATCGTCGGCCCGGACGCTTCGAAAGAAGTCATCGCTAAAGCCGACACCGATTACGTCGACATTTGCTTGCCGAACGCCGCGCACTACGCCGCCGCGATGGCCGCTTTCGACGCCGGCAAACACGTCTTCTGCGAAAAGCCGCTCTCCGCGAACCTCGAACAAGGTCGCGAAATGGCCGATAAAGCCGACTCCTGCAAAAACCAACTCAACAGCGTCAACTTCATTTACCGTCGCGTTCCGGCGAACGTTTACGCTCGCAAGTTGGCTCGCTCGGGCAAGTTCGGTCGCTTGATTGAAGCGCGCATGTTCTACAACCAAGGTTGGGGTTGGGGCGCCGACGGCAGCTGGCGTTTCGAAAAATCGCACGGCGGCGGCGCGGCGGGCGACCTCGGTTCGCACTCGCTCGACATGCTCTACTACATCACCGGCCTTCGTCCGATCGAACTCTGCGCGATGCAAGCGACGCACGTCAAACAACGCAAATGGAAGAAAACCTTCGCGTCGCAACTGAGCAATATGGGCGCCGGCGCGCAAGCTCAAGACGATTTCGAAATCCGCGACTGCGACGTCGACGACGCGATGCGCGTTATGTTCACGTTGGACGACAACTCGGCCATCGGGACGCTCTCCGTTACCCGCAACGCTTGCGGCGCGGAAAACCAAAACGGTTACGAACTTCGCTTCGAAAAAGGGACGATTAAGTTCTGCTTCGACGAAATGAACTACCTCGAAGTCTTCGACAAAACCGCCGAAGACCCGCAACTCTGGGGTTGGAGCAAGATTTGCACGAACCGCGCGGTTTACGGCAACTATTTCGATTTCGCCGACGGCCACATGATCGGTTATCGCGACATTACGGTCTACGGTATCCTCGAAAACCTCCGCGCCATCGACGCGCTCAACAAGGGCGTCGCTTACGAAAGCGAATCCCCGATCGCGACCTTCCGCGACGCGTACAACGTCCAACGCACCTTGGCCGCTTGCGATAAATCGATCGCCGAACGCTGCTGGGTCAAACTCGACGACATTCAATAGTCGACGAGTCGAACGCGCGAAAAGCGGACGTTGTCAAATCGGCGTCGTTGAGAGGCGGCGCCGGTCGGCGACGGGGGCCTTTTTCGCGCGACGTTAAGCGAACGCCGCCACGAAGCCGAGCGTCCAAAACGAACGCGCGACTCCGGACGGCGTTTTCTTGCTTTTTGCGCTCGCCGTCGAGCGACGTTTATCGGCGGCGCGGCGGCGACCGAGTTCGCGTCGTTTATTTCGACTTTTCCCCTTGATTTAAGTAAAAATAGAGAAGATGGCCGCTAATTTAACGCCCCAATATTTGAAAGCCGAAGAAGAGTATCGTCGCGCGCAGTCGCCGGACGAAGAGTTGCGTTGGCTCCAAGTGATGCTTCAGGAAATCCCGAAGCATAAAGCCAGCGAAAAAATGCAGATGATGCTGAAAACGAAGATCGCCGACGCCAAGAAAGAGGTCGAAGCGTCGCGCGGCGCCGGAAAAAAAGCGGGCGGCAAATCGGTCAAGATTCCGCGTCAGGGCGCCGGAACCGCGGTTATCATCGGCGGCCCAAACTCCGGAAAGTCGCAGCTTCTTACCTATTTTACCAAGGCGAAGCCGGAAGTCGCGCCTTATCCCTTCACGACGCAAACCGCGTCGCCCGGGATGATGGCTTGGGAAGACGTCTTCGTTCAGTTGATCGACACGCCGCCGATCACGCCGGACTTTTTCGAGTCGTATTTGTACGGGTACATTCGCGGAGCGGAGCTGGTGTTGCTGATGGTCGACCTCGGCGACGACGACGGAATCCAACAATGCCAAGACGTGCTCGACCGTCTGCAAGGGACGAAAACGCGGTTGGCCGCCGAATCGTCGCTCGACGAAGAAGACGTCGGGCTTTCGTACACGAAGACTTTCCTCGTCTTCAATAAATGCGACTTGCCGGACTTCAACGACCGTCTCGAACTCTTCCGCGAGTTCTGTTCGACGCCGTTCCGCGAGTTCCAAATTTCCGCCGTCGACGGAAGCGGAACTGAAGAACTCCGCAACGCGATTTACGAAGCGATGAACGTCGTTCGCGTTTACACCAAACAGCCGACGAAAAAAGAAGCCGACCGCGACAAGCCGTTCACGCTCAAAGAGGGGAGCAACGTTTTCGACCTTTGCGACCAAATTCACAAAGATTACGCCGCGAAATTCAAATCGGCGCGCGTTTGGGGCGAAGCGGTGCACGACGGAACGGTCGTCAAGGGCGATTACGTCGTCCGCGACGGCGACGTCGTCGAGATTAATGTCGCGCCGTAATTTGCGCGGCTTGCCTATTTTGAAACAAAAACGAAACGCGTCGTTCTTCAAAACGGAGAACGGCGCTTTTTTTATTTTGCGTCGATTTAATAAAACGACTATCTTGTTTATTTTATTATTTTGCCTGTCGAAAAAAACGTCGATTTTTGAGAAAACTTTGAAGCGGCGCCGACGGAATAACCGATACATCCAGCAGACAAGCGACGTCGGCGCATTCCGGCGTCGTCGGTCGGGGCTTACGTCAAGGACGCGAAGCCGTTTAAGATTAATTGCGAGACGCCGCGACCCCCTGAATTAGGGCGAAGTATTGTCCGTCGCCGCGACGACGTTCCGTCGAACGAAGTCCGTTGATTTCGATCAAGCGCGACGAAGGCGTTCCGGAACGCGCTTCGAGCCGCCGGGCGACGCGTCTCCTGTTTTCATGAAAGCAAAGGATTTGAAATGAAATCGATGAAAACCATCGGCGCTCTCGCGCTCGCGGCGTTGTTCGTCGTTCCGTTCGTCGGGTGCCAAGTTACCCGCAACGGCCAAACGCTGCCGAGTCCGCACTACATTGACGACGATATTCAATATCATCCGTCCGGCAACGAGTTCCAATACCAAGAGGAAGTCGACCAAATGAACAAAATCAACGCCGAGCGTCAAGCCGCCAACGCCGCGTACTAATCGCCGCGAGGAACCCGGCCTCGCGAGACGGGTTCGCGTTGAAAATGAAAAAAACGGTTCCGTTTCGTCGTCGAAGGGCGACGAGCGGAGCCGTTTTTTCGCTGGAGGCGGAAACTTCGCAAATTTTGCCGAGGAAAAGGCGAGAAACGAAAGAAACGCTTTACAAGTCCGGGCCCGGCGAGTACAATAAACGGGAAGGCGCGGAAAGGCCGCGTTGAAAAGGAAAGAGCGAGTGCGACGAACCCGCGAACGCGAGGAGAAAACGACGCGATGGAAGAATGGCTGCTTTGGGAGTTTCCGGCGAAGGTTCGAGACGGCGCGACGACGTTCTTTTTTTGGTCCGGCGTCGCGATTTGGGTCGGCTTAGCGGCGCGATTTCTCGTTCCGGCGCGAGTCGTGCGGGGGCCGTGGCTGACGTTGTGCTTGGGGTTTGTAGGCTCGTGTTTGGGACCGTTCGCGCTGCGTTCGTTCTTTAAGCTCGACGGATACGACCCGATCGGGCCGAGCGGTTTGCTGGCGTCGGTTTTCGCGGCGTTGGCGGCGCTTTGTCTTTTTTACGTCGTCGCGTTCTTTTTTCCGGCGCGTTTCGACGACGAAGACGGCGATCGGCGCGACTTTGAAGACGACGAGAACGACTTGGACGACGAAGAAAGCGCCGAGTTCGCCGACGAGAGAGAACGAGCGCGAAACGAACGGCGGCGCCGGGAATACCGCGAGCCGCCGCGCCGGCGCGAGCGCGTCGACGATATTTATCGAGAACGGGAGCGCGATCGGCGCAGGGATTACGACTTGGACGACGAAGAAAACGACGAGCGCGAACGCGAGGCGGAGCGTCGTCGACGGCCGCGTCGACGGTAAGATGTTAGCGACGTTAAGATAAAAGGAGAAACAATGCGAAGACGAGAATTTTTAAACGGCGTCGTCGGGGCGGCGTTTGGCGTTTCGGCGTTTCGTTGGGCGAACGTCGGCGTTTGCGCGGCGCAAGAATCGGCGGCAAGTTCGGGAAAACTGCCGAAAAACGTCGTTCGCCGCGGCGAATACCGGAACTCGAAGCGCGTTTTCGAGACGACCGGACGCGGTCGCGTCGCGTTTCTCGGCGGCTCGATCACCGAGATGGACGGGTACCGCCCGATGGTTTGCGAGTACTTGACGAAAAAATTCCCGACGACGGAGTTCGATTTCGTCGCCGCCGGGATTTCGTCGACTTGTTCCGACGTCGGCGCGTTCCGGCTCGAAACGGACGTTCTGAAAAACGGCCCGGTCGACTTGTTTTTCGTCGAGTTTTCGGTCAACGACGACCAAGACGGGCGTTTTTCGGTCGAGCGGGCGATTCGCGGAATGGAAGGGATTATCGGACGAATGCGCGCGGAGAACCCGAACGTCGATATCGTGATGACGTTTTTCGTCAACGAACGGCTGATGGACGATTATCGCAAGGGGAAAGTCGCGCCGAGTATCCAAGCGCATTCGGCGGTCGCGGAACGTTGGGCGATTTCGACGATCAATATGGCGAAGGAGATTCAAGAGCGAATCGACGCGAAAAACTTGACTTGGCAAGAGTTCGGCGGCGTTCACCCGGCGCCGCGCGGGAACAAAATTTGCGCCGATATGATCGCCGCGCTCCTCGACGACGCTTGGAGCGAAACTTGCGCGCAAAGCGCCGAAAGCGGTAACGCCGACTTGACGCCGCATAAAACGCCGAAACCGCTCGACGAAT
This sequence comes from Thermoguttaceae bacterium, assembly GCA_017559825.1. Lineage (GTDB taxonomy): Bacteria > Planctomycetota > Planctomycetia > Pirellulales > Thermoguttaceae > RUG369. Next base: position 19,277 of record JAFYQR010000178.1, read on the forward strand.
TTTCCTTTACGAACGCCGGGTTCCGCGGGTTCGACGGCGTCGCGACGAACGTTGGTAAAATCGGCGACGGCGCGTCGGTAAAAGAAGGCGGGTTCAAACTTTACGTTCCCGATTGGTCGAAAATTCGCGGTTCGTTCCGCTCGACCTTCGCGAACTTGCCGCTTCTTTGCGGAGAAAAGTTCGGCGCGGAATTCTCGTTCGACTTTGAAGGGCGTTCGCTCGCGCTGTACGTCTTGGCCGGGCCGGACGCCGGGCGTCTCGACGTGAAAATCGACGGCGGCGATTGGACGCAAGTCGAAGTTTTTCACGACTATAGCGTTGGGCTTCATTACCCGCGAGCGGTCGCGCTGGCGGACGGTTTGAAGCGCGGGCGACACTCGGTCGTTTGCCGAATCGCGGCGGAAAAAGACGGTCGAAGCGCCGGGAACGCGGTTCGTATTCTGCAAATCTGCGTCGACCGCTGACGGCGGCGCTCGTCGAAAAGCGTTAATTTCGGCGGTTTAGCGAAAACGCGTCGTTGGGTTGCGAGAAACCGGGCGGCGCGTTTCGACGTTTCTTGGTTTTTTGTCAAAAAATCGCGAAGTTACTCGACGCCGCGCTTGAAATCGGCGTCGCGGCGGGATATAATGACGTTAGGTCGCCGAATAAGCGCGAAATTAAAACGGCTCTTTGGGCGTTTAAGTCTTAAAAATAAAAATGTTGGAGAAAACGAGATGAACGAATCGACGAAACAAGGGGAAGCGCGTCGCGGAACGTTCGGCGCTCGAGCGGTCGTTTGGGCGCGTCGGCTCGATTGGGCGGCGATTTTCGCGTCGGCGGCGTCGGTCGCGATTTTTCTTTTCGCGGGCGTCGGGGCGGCGCTCCTTTGCCTCGCGACGCCGGGAGGGAGCGAAAAGGAGTTCGCGCCTTTTGTCGCGGCGACGCTTTTGAGTTGCGTTCGAGCGGCGGTCGCGGTAAGCGCGGTCGCTTGGGGCGCTTTGGCGTTGCGAAGCGCGGCGTCGTTTTGCGCTTTTTTCGCGTCGACGGCGGGCGACTGGGGCCGTTTCGCGGTCGCGACTTTTTGCGGTTTGGCGAGCGTTTGGAGCGTTTACGTCGTCGCGTTCGGCGCGCAACGTTGGCTTTGAACGAGTTAAAGTTCTTGAAATAACAGACGTTGGAGAAAAGGACGATGAACGGTTGGACGGAAAACGGCGGACGCGTCGGCGTCGACGGTTCGGCGAAAGAAGGCGGGAGCGCGCTAACGCGAATCGCGGCGGTTTCGGGGGGCCTTTGCGTTCTTTTTTCGGTCGCGACGTTCGTCGGGGCGGCTCTGTCGAGCGAGCGCGTTTTGCTTTACGCGACGTCGGCGACGGTCGCTTTCGTCGCGGCGGTCGGGACGTTCGCTTGGCGCTTCGACGCGGTTCGCTCGGGCGTTTTTGGAACGTTCGCGGCGTCGGGACGCGGTTTGAAGGCGGCGCCCCGACGTTTCGCGACGTCGGCGAAGCGTGTCGACGCGGCGACGGGTTTTTCGGCGACTTGCCGACGCGTCGCGGCGGCGCTGGAACGGCGGGGAAAACGCGACTTCGAAACGTTGGAACCGGTTTCGGCTTTGCTCGATTTTTCGACGCTGGAAGCCGGGGTTTGCGCCGCGATCTCTTGGGCGAAGGCGATCGCTTGTTTTTTGACCGAGCCAAGTCCGCGTTGGGAGGTTAGCGGCGAATTTAAACTCGCGGGGTCTCAATTTTGGGGCGCGTTAGGCCTTGCCTTGACGGCGATCGCGCTCTTTCTCTTGGCGACGCGGGCCCTTTGGACGGTCGCGCTTCTTTGCCGAAAAAAGGGGGGGAAAACGACTCTCCTCTTTTGGGCGGGACTGATCGCGACGGCGTTCGCGCTCCTTGAAGGAGCGGGGGCGGGGGCGATCGTCGCCGTTTGGGAATAATAACGCGTTGAAACGGCGAGAGAAACGATGAACGCCGGAAACGGTTAAACGACGAAAAGAAAACCCGTCGCGGCGTCGGAACGCTCGCGGCGGGTTTCGCGTTTCTTGGGAAGCGAGCGACGAGCGACGGCGTTAACGGAGGGCCCGTCGCGCGCCAATTTTCCCCGCTTTCCTTTAAGCGCTTTTCGAAATTTCGGCGAAAAACGCTTCGTCGAGCGGCGCCCAACCGGGGTTGGTTTCGTTAGGAAGTCGCGGTATAAGTTCGAGGACGCGTTCGATTTCCGACTCTAAATATTGATTAATCGCCGCGACTTGCGGAATTTTTTTCACTTCCGGCGCGTTTCTTTTAAGGTCGAGGAGGCGTAAAACTTCGGGACGAAGTCGCGCGTCGAGTTCGGCTTCCGCCAATTCGTCAAAAAGCATCGGGGGCGGCGACTTCTTGTCGAGAACCCAACGAGCCGCTAAGACGGGACGAAGGACGTAAAAATATTTTTTCAACTTGACTTGCTCGTCGAGCAAATACTCGCGATAATTTTTGCGCGCCATATTGGCGTAATGTTCGAGGCCGCGTTTGACGGAAAAATAGCGTTGCGCCAAAGGACGGAACGTTCGGCAAAAATTGGCGTCCTCCGCGTAAACGATCGGCGACGCGAGCCATTCGAAACAAGACGGATTGGATTTGGTGAGGAGTTTTAACGTTTTGGACAAATCCCAACCGACGACGTCTAAATCGTCGTTGATGGGAAGCTCGATAACGTCGCGCAACGTTTCGAGCCGCAAATAGTCTCGTTGCGAACGAACGTAAATGAAACGAACGTCGTAATCGCTGTCCGTCGACGCAAAACCCCAAGCGCGACTTCCAGATTCGACCGCCAATAGAACGCGAACGTTTTTTTCCCGTTCGATTTCGCGTAATTTATCGACGATAATATTTTGCATTAATCTTTCCTTTCTTTATTTCTTTCTTGCTTGCTTTGGTTTGTTTGGCGAGCGCGACGGCTTTTCTCGCTAAAAACGGCGCGTTCGGTTCCGAATTTGGGAGCGCGTCGCCGTTAACGATAAGAAAAATGGACGTCGGCTCATGGCCTAAGAGCGCCGTGCGAGTAAAATTTGTAAGAAAAAATGAAATTTTTCCGAAAATTTTTTCGCGTTTTTCTTTCCGCCGCTTCGAAGTCGCGACGCGGAGCAAGTTTAGCGTCGACGGTTCGCGAGTCGCGCGAGTCCGGTTTCGGCGACGACGCAAATTGGGAGCGCGCATCCTCCGCGCTCTTGGGGGGCGACGAACTCGCGAACTTTCTTTTATTTAATTTTGACCGGTTACTTGACTTCGACGTTATCGAGGAAGTCGCCGAGGTGAATCGTCGGCGCGCCGGGGCCGATTTTCTTGCCGAACGCTTCGACGTTTTCGATCGTCAAGCCGTCCGTTCGGTGCGCTTCGTCCGAACCGGAGAAGAGGAAACCGGCGTACGAAGTCGGGCCGACGACCGAAATATTCCGGATAACGACGTTCTTAATATGGCCCGGCTCCTTGATTTGCATATATTGGTTGACGACCGGCCGCCCGACGAAGAGCCAGTTTTCGCGGTTCGCCGTGTCGACGTCGAAACGGAGGCCCGACGAGTCGACTTTCTTAGCGAGTTCTTCCGGATTCAGCGCGTTTTGCGGGCCGGTTTCGAAGCGGATTCCGTCGAAAACAACGTCTTCCAAAATCATTCGCTCGCCCGGTTCGAGGAGGAAATTACGCGCTTGCGAACGGATAATGTCGATATTTTTGAACGTAATCCGGCGCATATACGGCGCGCGGCTCTCGTGTCCCATCAAGACCGTTCGGGCGCGGTCGCACCAAAAGACGCAATTTTCGACGTAGACGTCTTCGCAGTTCCCGTATTCGAGATTAAGGCCTTTGAGCGCCATACAGTCGTCGTCGGAGCGAATAAACGTGTTGGTAACGCGAACGTTCCGGCTGTTGCAGGGATTGATTCCGTCGTCGTTTTGGACGCGCCCGCCGCAGATTTTGATATTGTCGATAAAAACGCCGTCGCAGTCGACCGGGACGACCGTCCAACGCGACGCGCCGCGGATAATAACGCCTTCCAGCGAAACGTTTTTCGAGCCGAACATCGAAACGACGTGTCCGGTTGGACCCTCTCTCCATTTCCAAGGGTTCGAGTCGATAACGCCGCGTCCGCAAATGCGAACGTTTTCGCCGTTGACTTCGACGCCGCAACGAACGACCGCGCCCGGCGCTAAGTAGAGCGTTTCGTTCGATTTAAGGGAAATTTTTCCCCCTTCCGGGGTGTGAACGCCCGGGCCGAAATAACGGACGTTCGGCGCGTTCGCGTCCGGAACGTCTTTTTCGAGCGGGTTGACGAAAACGAGAATCGGGTTTTTGCGCCCGTTCGGCTCGACCGAAATTTGACAAGGCTTGTCGATTTTCAACTCGAACGAACCGTCGGCGTTTTTCGTCGGTTTCAAGCCGAGCGAAAGGGGGCGGACGGTCAAATCGTCGAGCGAAACGCCGGTTTTTTCGCGGAATTTGAGAACGACCGGTTCGTCCGCGTCGAGCGAAACGAAGCCGTATTCGCCGCCGAAGTCGTATTTTTCGAACGGCGGGTCGGCGGTGCGGGCGGTCAAAACGCCGGTTTCTTGGCCGTTGACTTCGAGCGACCAAATTTCGCTGACCGGCTCCCCTTCCGGAACCGGCCAAAGACGGACTTCCGCTCGAGCGGTCGTCGTCGCGAAAAGAACGAACAAGGCGAGGAAAAACGCTTTTTTCATCGGCGGCCTCTTAAAATAACGGGGGGTGAAAATCGATAAACGCGCCGACGTAGCCGCGTCGAACGGACGGAATCGGCGGCAAGTAAGCGAACCCGGCGACAAACGGACGGCGTTGTCGGCGTTAAAACCGTCAAAGCTCGCCCCAATTCGCGCCGATTTCCGCGTCGATTTGGAGCGGAACGGTCAACGGGTCGCCGAGTCGCATCTCTTCGACGACGATCTTCGCGAGGGCGTCGGCGTCGGCGCGGCGCGTTTCGAAGAGGAGTTCGTCGTGAATTTGGAGCAAGAGCCGAGCGCGTTCCGGCGTTCCGACGTTCGCGGTTGACGCGGCGTTAAACGACGAATCGGCGGCGAGCGCGGTTTGCTCGGCGACGAAATCGTCGAGACCGTCGAAAAGGGACGGCGCGGAGGACGCCGGTTGCGCGGCGATTTGGGCGGTTTGCGCCGTTCGCGTAATTTTCGTGAAGCCGGGCGCGTCGACGAACGTTTCGCTCCAACGGGACGCGATCCAACCTTCCTTCTTAAGGCGGCGCCAAACGGCCAACATCGCCAACTTCATCAGGTCGGCGGCGGTTCCTTGAACGACGGCGTTGATCGCGGCGCGTTCCGGGAAGTTGAGCGTTTTGCGACCGCGAGAGCCCCGAACGCCGGTCAGCGCGCGGCGCCGACCGAGGAGCGTTTGAACGAATCCGCGCCGAGCGCAGTCGTCGAGAACGCGGTCGAAAAAGGTCAAAACGCCCGGGTAAGTCGCGAAGAAAGCGTCGATGTAAGCGGCTGCTTCCGAAGCGCTTACGTTGATCGCTTTCGAAAGGCCGAACGACGTTTGCCCGTAAACGAGCCCGAAATTGACCGCTTTTGCTTTGCGGCGCATATCCGGCGTTACGTCGGCTTGAGCGACGCCGAAGAGGCGGCTCGCGACGAGCGCGTGAACGTCTTCGCCGTCCGCGAACGCCCGACGGAGTTCCGCGTCGCCGGAGAAGTGCGCCAAAACGCGCAACTCGATTTGGCTGTAGTCGCAGCTAAGGAACGCGTCGAAACCGAGCGACGCGTCCGGAACGAATCCGGCGCGAATCAGTTTGCCGTTTTCGGAGCGAGCCGGAATGTTTTGCAAGTTCGGTTCGCTCGAACTGAGCCGCCCGGTCGCCGTCGCCGCTTGGTTGAAGGTCGCGCAGACGCGACCGGTCGACGGAAGCGCTTGCGTCGGAAGGGGTTCGAGGTAAGTTCCGCGAAGTTTCGTCAAGCGGCGCAGTTCGACGATCTTTTCCGGAATCGGGTGGAAAAGGGCGAGTTCCTCCAACACTTCCGCGTCGACGCTCGGGCCGGTTTTTGTTTTCTTGATAATCGGGAGTTTGAGGTCGTCGAAAAGAACGCGCTGCAACTGCTTGGGCGAGTTGAGGTTAATCGTTTCGGCGAATCCCGGCGTTTCGTCGACGGCGGCGATCGCGGCGCGGATTTCCGTTTCGAGCGTTTCTTGACGGCGCAAAAAGTCGGCGCTGGCGGCGCGGAACCGCTCCGGTTCGATCGCGATTCCGGAAAGCTCCATTTCGGCGAGCGTTTCGACGAGCGGCGTTTCGAGGTCGAGCGCGAGGCGTTCGAGCGCGGGCTCGGCGGCGATTTTTTCGCGTAAAATCGGCGCGGCGGCGAGCGGTATCAAAACGGCGTCGGCGGCGCGTTCGGCCAACGTCGACGGCGGAAGCAGGTCGAGCGGAATCCGCTTTTTGCCGGTTCCGGTCGCCGCGTTGAGGTCGAACGTCGAGCGGTCGAGGTAAGTTTCGGCGATTTCGGCGAGGGTGCGGCGCGTCTCTCCGCTCCGGACAAGGTAATCGGCGAGAACGACGTCGAAAACGACGCCGCGGAGCCGGACGCCGAGGTCGCGAAGAACGAGCGCGTCGAATTTGATTTCGGCGCCGATTTTCGGAAGAGTCGGCGATTCGAGCGCGTCGCGGAGCGTTTCGAGCGTTTCGGCGGCGTCGAGCGTCGGCGTTCCAAGAGGGCCCCGGAACGGAAGATAGAACGCTTCCGCCGGGTCGACGGCGAGGGCCAGCCCGCAAAGGGTCGCGAAACGGGGGCGAACGCGGCCGAACTCCGCCTCTTCGAGAACGAGCGTCGCCAAGCTCAAAACGGACGCGTCGGCGAGTCGGGCTTGGAGCGCGGCCAATTTTTCGACGTCGTCGACGAGCGTCGCGGCGCTTTGCGCGGGTTCGGCGCTTTGCGTCGAGTTTAACGTCGGGAACGGGAACGCGGCGCTCGACGCGAAACGCTCCGTTCCGACGAGTTCGAAGGCGGCCGCGGCGGGCGAAGCGGCGTTTTCCGAAGCGTTCGGCGTCGCGTCGATCGGGCGCGGTTTCGGGACGCAGCCGTATTGCGAGACGGCGAACCGGTCGAGAAGGGGCGTCGCCGCGTCGAAATCGAACGAACCGTCGCGAACTCCGTCGGCGGGTTCGGTTGGCTCGGAGTCGGTTGAGACGGACGCTTCGTCGGCGTTAAAGAGCGTTTTTTCGGAGGTTGCGGCGGGGGCGGCGCTCGCGGAACCGCTCAAAAACGCTTGACGGCGCGCTTCGATTCCGTCGAACCAATCGGATTGCGGGGCGGTCGCGACGCCGAACGTCTCGGCCAACTCGTCGACTTTCCCGATCAGCGACCGGAAGCCCCAATATTGGAAGAGACGGCGCAAACGTTCCGGATCGACGCCGCCGAGTCGCGCCGCGTTCCAATCGATTTCGAGCGGAACGTCGGTTCGAAGTTTGACCAATTCGCGACTTAGAAGCGCAAGCTCGCGCCCGTTGCGGATATTCTCGTATCGCTTCCCCTTCATTCCGACCGCCGCGTCGAAAACGCCTTCGAGCGTTCCGAACTTTTGCAGCAAATCGCCGGCGACCTTGGGGCCGATCAGCGGAACGCCCGGAACGTTGTCCGACGAGTCGCCGACCAACGCTTGGAAGTCGACGACTTGATCGGGGCGAATCCCCCAATCGGCGACGAGTTCCGGGGCGCGGTAAAATTTCTCCTTGCGAAGAAGATAAATCGACGTTTGGTCGTCGAGAAGTTGGCGGGCGTCCTTGTCGCTCGTCGCCAAAATCGTTTCGCCGCCGAGTTCGGAAACCGTTCGCGCGACCGTCGCCAAAACGTCGTCCGCTTCAAAACCGACGACGCCGAGCGCCGGAACGCCGACCGCCTTCAAAAACTCGCGGGTAAAGTCGAACTGCAGGAGCAAATCGTCCGGCGTCGCGCTCCGATTCGCCTTGTATTCCGGGTAAAGCTCGCTTCGGAACGTCTTGGCGCGCATGTCGTAAGCGCAAAGGAGGTAATCCGGGGAGAGTTTGCGCATTAGGCCGAGAACGTCGCGGACGAATCCGAACGCGGCGCCGGTCGGCTCGCCTTGAGCGTTCGTCATCTCCATTCCGGGCGCGTGAAAGACTTGATAAATAAGACCGTAAGCGTCGACGACGCAAACTTTTTTACCGGCGAGCGAAATCATGAGGGGACGTTCCTAAACGCCGCGTCGAGGCGGCGAAAGCGGGGAGCGACGAAGCGTCGTCGGCGCGAATCGTCGGGAAAACTCCGAAAACGTCCGTCGAGCGAAACGAACCGTTCGAGCGAAAGCGGCGCGTTTCGACGCAAAAGTAAAAAGGAAAGGAAACGAAAAAGACGGCAAGAAAAACCGCCGCGCGTCGGAAACGCGGAAGCGTCGCCGAGCGCGTTGAAAGGAGCCGAAACGGCGGTTTCAATTAGAAATCGTCGTCTTCGTCGTCGTAATCTTGATCGTTCCAGTCGTCGGAGTCTTCGTCGTCTTCGTCGACTTCTTGCCAGTAATCGTCGTCTTCGTCCTCGTCGTCGTCGATCCAGCCGTCATCGTCGTCGTCTTCGTCGAGCCACTCGTCGTCTTCGTCGTCCCAATCGTCGTCTTCGTCTTCGTCGTCCCAGTCTTCGTCGTCTTCGTCTTCGTCCCAATCTTCATCGTCTTCGTAGTCGTCCTCGTCGTCGCGGCTCGCGATCGGAGCGACGGCGGTCGCCGACAAGACGGCGCCGAGAGCGGCGTTATCCGAAAAATCAAACGAACGTTCGTTTTCCCAAGCGCTATTCAAATCAAATTTCACGGTTCGACTCCTTAAAGTCAAAGACAGGAAAATGGGCCGACGCCTCGCGCCGAACGTCCGCGATTAAAATCGCCGCGACGACGGGGACGAGGAGGGGTCGGTTAGGAAGTAGGGCCGACTCGACGAACGAAAACCGCGCCGCGTTTTAGCGACGTCGGATCAAGCGTCGTTCGGTCGACAACGCGAATTATACTCCTTCGCTTCCAAAAAAGAAATAGTAAAAAACTTCTTTTTCGTCAAATAAATTAAAATTTGGCGGTTTGGACGCGTCGCGCCGTCGTTTCGAGCGGGTTCGACCGATTTTTCGCCGTATTCGGCGCGTTCAAACGCTAGCCGGCGGCGGTTCCTCGAGCGATTTTCGGCGGTTGCGCGACCGGCGGTTTCTCTTTGATCAAGATTTCTCCGTCTTCGCCGACGTCGTCGAAGCGCACCGAAAGGATTTTCGAAACGCCGGAGTCCTCCATCGTAACGCCGTAAATCGTCTTGGCCGACGACATCGTTTTTTTCGAGTGCGTAACGAGCAAAAACTGCGTCGCGGGGATAAAATCGCGCAGGGCGTTCGCGAATCGGTTGACGTTTCCTTCGTCGAGCGCGGCGTCGACTTCGTCGAGAACGCAAATCGGGCTCGTTCGGTATTGGAAAATCGCCAACAGGAGGGCGACGCAAGTCAGCGACTTTTCGCCGCCGCTCATCAGCGTCAAACTTTTCAACTCTTTGCCCGGCGGCCGCGCGACGATATCGACGCCGCTTTCGAGCGGGTTCGACGGGTCTTCGAGCGTTAAATCAGCGCGCCCGCCCCCGAAAAGTTTTTGGAAAATATTGCAAAAATAAATTTTTACCGCCTCGAACGTTTCCTCGAAGAGGCGGCGGCAGTCGCCGTTGACGCGCTCGATAATCTTTTGAATCGACTTGCGCGCCGCGACGAGGTCGTTGTATTGGTTGAACAACGTCGCGTATCGGGTTTTCAGCGTTTCGAGCGTTTCGATCGCCTCCAAATTGACCGGACCGAGGTCGCGGAGCGTTTTGCGCAGTTCGTCGATTTCCTTTTGACGACGGCGAGCGCCCGACGCGTCGCGGGGAACGACGATTTCGCGTTCGTCGTCGACGCCGTTATTTTGCGCGTCGTCGGGGACGTCGGCGGCGTTCGAGGAATTTTTACCGGCGTTTTTCGAACTTCGTCGTTCGTTTTCCTCTTCGACGCGGAATTTCGCGTCGGCGAGGTCGAGCCCGTAATCTTCGCGAATCCGCTCTTCGAGCGTTTTAATCTCTTGCGCGAGGCGTTCGGCGGCGATTTCTTTCGAGCGAATTTCTTCGCGGCGTTTTTCGAGCGCGTCGCGGTTCGTTTGGACGACGAGCGCCGCTTCGTCGCGAATCGTCGCGAGCCGTCGACGTTCGACGAGCGCCGTTTTTTGCGCGGCGACGAGCGTTTCTTTCGCCGAGTAAAGTCCGGCGAGGATCGCGGTTCCGTTCAAAATCGTCAACTCGGCGGCGCGAATCCGCTCGCGGAGCGATTCGACGCGGCGTTCGTTTTCGGCGGTTCGTCGACCGCGTTCGAGTCGGGCGTCGTCGAGTCGTTTGAGGAGGTCGTTCAAAAAGCCGACGCGCTCCTCCGTCTTGGCGAGTTCGATTTTGAGATTCGTCGTCCGCTTCATTTTCTCTTGACGCTCGGCGGAGAGCGCGTCGCTCGCTTCTTGAATCGCGGCGAGTCGGGCGTCGAGTTCGGCGACCCCGGCGTCGAACGCGGTTTTCGCCTCCGTTTTGACGGCGAGTTCGGCGAGCGTTTTGTCGAGTTCTTGCGCGAGTTCCGACGTTTCTTTTTCGAGTTGGGCGAAACGACCGCGGATTTGCGCGTCGCGCTCGGCGGTCGCCGTTTGGCGAAGTCGAATCGCGTCGAGCGCTTGCGTCGTTTCGCGCTGAACGCCCGCTTCCGCTTCGAACTCGGCGTCGGCTTGCGCGAGCGCGGTTTTCAGCTCCGCGACGGTCTCTTGCAGGCGTTCGAACTCCGCTTCGAGCTTTTGCATATCGGTCGAGAGCGCGGCGAGTTCGCTGCGTCGCGAGATCAGCCCGGCGCTCCCTTGCGCGGAACCGACGACGAGCGTTCCGTCGGCGGTCAAGAGGGAACCGTCGGCGGCGAGGAAGTTCGTCGGCTCGCCCCCTTCGCGGTAAAGCTGCTTCGCGACCGAGATCGATTCGACGATCCAAGAGCGGTAAAGGAGCCGTTGGACGAGCGCGGCGAAACGGGGCTCAGTCTCGACGAATTGGTCGGCGCGACCGAGGACGCCCGGTTTGCCGTCGAATTGCGGATTCAGCGGAATCGCTTTGCTCGGGTTTGGGTCGAGCCAAATAAAGCCGACGCGACCGGCGAAGCGCGAGCCGTTCCGTTCAATGAAGCGGAAAAGCTCCGGATCGGGCGGAACGACGACGTATTGCGCCGTCGGGCCGAGCGCCAATTCGACGAGCGGCGCCGCCTCGACGTTGACGCGAATCAAGTCGGCGACGAGACCGAACGCGTTGCGGAACGGCGATTCCGGGACGTCGATCGAGCGCAAAACCTCCTTGACGCCGGGACTCAGTCCCTCGTATTTGCGGAGCAAATCTTGCAAAAGCGTCGAGCGTTCGACGAACGCGGTTCGCTTCCGTTCGAGTTCGGAAAATTCGACTTGTCGAGCGCCGAGGTCGCGCCGCAACTCTTCGCGGCGTTTTTTCAACTCGCCGAGCCGTTGGAACGACGTTTCGCGACGGCGTTCGAGTTCGTCGACGTTCCCTTTGAGTTCGCCGAACTGCGCCGAAAGTTCCGCGATTTGCCGCTCGACTTCCTCTTTTTGCCGAACTTTTTGCGTTTTCGACTGTTCGAGCGTTCGGCGTCGGGTCTCCAGCGCGGCCAACTCCCCGGCGAAGCGGCTCGTTTCGGCGTTTTTCTCTTGTCGTTTCGCTCGGAACGTTTCGCGTTCGGCGGCGAGCGTTTCGGCTTGCGTCGCCAATTGTTCGAGCGCGGCGGTTTCGTCGGCGAACTCTTTCGCGATTCGCTCGACGGCGGCGCGAGCGTCGGCGAGTTCCGTTTCCGTTTGACGCGACGACGCGTCGGCTTCCGAGCCTTGAACGCCGAGTTCGACCGCTTGAGCGCGACTGCGGCGAACGTCCGCCGTCCAATCGTCGACTTGCGCCGACTGAAAATCGACGGTCGACGTTTCGGCGGCGATTCGTTCGCGAACGCCGGCAAGCTCCGTTTCGACGCGGCGAAGTTCCGCTTCGACGTCGGCTAATTTCGACGCTGCGTCCCGTTGCGCGGTCTCGGCGGCGGCGATTCGTTGTTCGGCGGTCGCTTGAAACTCGGCGAAATCGGTCGTTTCGACGGTCGTTTGGGCGCGCTCGGCCGTTTTGAGCCGCCAATCGAAGAGGGCGACTTCGACGCGGAGCTTTTGGAGCCGCGCGGCGCAACGGCGGTAAGTTTCCGCTTTCCCGGCTTGCGATTTCGTTTTGCGGAGCTGGCTTTCGACTTCGCCGACCAAATCGGAGAGGCGGAGCAAATTCTGCTCGACGCGCTCGAGTCGGCGGGCAACCTCCTGCTTCTTGGCGTTGAATCGGGAAACGCCCGCGGCCTCCTCCAAGACGGCTCGACGTTGCGCGCTCGAACTTTGCAACAGCGCCTCGACGCGCCCCTGTTCGATGACGGCGTACCCCTGCGACCCGAGCCCGACGCCCGCGACGATCTCGCGGAAGTCCTTCAAGCGACTCGCGTTCCCGTTGATTAAGTATTCCGATTCGCCGTTGCGATAGACGCGCCGCGTCAGGTGGATTTCGTCCGCGTCGATAGAAAGGAAGCGCTTGCGGTTGTCGAAGGAAAGCGTAACTTCCGCCGACGAAAGCGGTTGCCGCGTCGCGGAGCCGTTAAAAACGACGTCCGACATTTCGTCGCCGCGGAGCCGTTTCGCGCTCTGTTCGCCGAGCGCCCATTTGATCGCGTCGACGACGTTCGACTTTCCGGAGCCGTTCGGGCCGACGAGGGCGCAGATACCCTCGTCCAGCTCGATTCGCGTCCGATCCGCGAAACTCTTGAAGCCGTATAACTCGATCGATTTTAACATCTTAGCGCGACAAAACGGAAGCGGCGAACCGCTCGCAAAGGGGAAAAACGGGAAAATAAGGGCAACCGCCCGCCGTTCGGAAAGACTCCGAGACGGGCGATTTTACCTAATTTCTCCGGTTCCCGCAAGAGCGATTTTTCGCCGCGTTCGCCGCCGATTTTAAAAACGACGGAGCGTTTTTGCTCCGTCGCGTCGCGCAAAAGTTGAGAAATTTGAGAGAGGCGTTATTTCGCGGTTTCGGTCGGCGCTTTCACTTTCGTCGACCCGCCGCCGCGGAGCGAGAGGTCGAGCGGTTTGTTCGTCTTCCAGTTCCCGCCGGTGAAGTCCGGGAAGTCGATCGGTTGCGAACGATGCGTCGCCGACCAAAGACTCAACGGAATAACCGCGCTCCAAGTCGCGCCGTCGTAAACGGTTAAGTCGAGCGGAAGTCCGTTGCGAATCGAGTCGATCAAACGATATTCGCAAACGAAGTCCATTCCGCCGTGTCCGCCGAATTTCAACGCGTTTTCTCGCAAGTATTTAATCAATTCCGGCGCGTATTGTTCTTCGAGCGCCGCCGTTTCTTCTTCCGTCGCGGGCGTTTCGCCGTTCATATAGATTCGCGCCGGGTCGGGATACTTTTGAACGAAACCTTTCAAACCGCTCAAGACGTAAGAGCGCGAATACGGTTGCGGCGACATGCGGTCGTATTTGATGAGAATCGCCTTGCCGTTGACGGTGCGAATCGTCGTCAGGTTCATGTTCCCGCTAAACTCTTTGCCCGCGAACTGTTTGTGATAGTCTTTTCCTTCTTTGAGAATTTCGGCGAACTCGCGAGCGCGGACGAAGTCGTCGGTTTCGGTCGACGTTAAGTAATCCGGACGGTCGCCGGCGCCGACGTTCATCGCGACGCAAACCGGGCCGAAGCCGTGCGTCGGATATCGGTTCCCCTTGACCGTGCAAGCGACGGCGTGGCGGTACATACCGGCTTTTTTACTGAGCGGCGGCTCCGGTTCCGAAAAGACGGTCGCGGTCGGGAAGTAGTGGATGTAAGCGCCTTCGCCGTAAACGATTTCGCCGAAGACGCCTTGGCGCGCCATATTGCCGGTCGTCGCTTCGAAGAAGTCGTAACAGCAGTTTTCGAGCATCGCGCAGTGCTTTTTCGTCCGCTCCGACGTTTCGACGAGCCGCCAACATTCTTCGAGCGTGTAGCAGAGCGGAACTTCGCAGGCGACGTGTTTCCCGGCTTCCATCGCGGCGCAGGCCATCTCGGCGTGCCAATATTGCGGCGTCGTGATGAAGATCAGGTCGAGGTCGTCCCGCGCGACGAGGTCTTTCCAAGTTTCCTCCGACTTAAAATACTCCGCGGGCGCCGGGTAATTGATCGACTTGAAAAAGTCGCGGGCCTGTTGAATCGGATGTTCGTAACAGTCGGCGATAGCGCGGATTTCGACGTCCTCGAACATCGCGGTGCGTTTGAGCGAAGCGAGCCCGCGCGGCCCGAGCCCGATGTAGCCGACGCGCAGTTTCGGAATCGCCGGGGCGGCGTATCCGCTCATATTGAACGTCGAACGTCGGCCTTTGCGAATGAGTTGGGTTTCTTCGACTTCGTCGCGGAGCTTGCTTTCGTCGCCGTAAGCCAAGGCGACTTGCGCGGCGATCGGGAGGGCGGCGGCCCATTTGAAGAAATCGCGTCGGGAGTTTTTCATCGTTTCGCTCTCTTTTGGGGTTGAATGGAAAAAATGCGTAAAATAGCGGGAAAAATATCGCGGAAACGGCGCTCGACGAACGCGACTAAACCGGGAAAAGCGTTTAGCCGTCGACGGCGCCAACCGTTCCGCTTTCGAGTATACGCGACGCGCCGCCAAATTGCAAGCGTTTCGCCGAAATTTTTGCATTGTTAATAATAAAAGAGGAAAAGTCGCGCCGAGCGTTCGCGTTTTATCGGCGGTAAAAGCGGTTCGCGACGGCGGTTTCGGCGAGGAAAAGAAGCGCCAACGCGACGACTAAAAGCGCGTAAGGTTCCGGCGTCTTGTCGCCGCGAGCGGCTTCCAACGCGGTCGACGCGGCGGTCAGGTCGAGCGTTTTATACGGGATTCCGTCCCAAAGCGCGGCCCATTCGTCCGGCGTCGGACGCGTCAGGTCGAACTCGGCGTCGGGAATCGAAACCGCGAACGCTTTGTCGAGCGTTTCGCCGTCGGCGTTCGGGGCGGTTCGGAGACGGTAAAGTCCGGCGCGCGACGTTCCGGGGAAGCGGATTTGCCGCCGCTCGACGTCGGTCGGAATCGCGAGTTCTTCGCCGTCGGGGGCCGTCAGCGTCGCGACCGCCGGGAACGTTTCGAGCGGGGAACGGAGCGTCGCCGTTTCGCCGACCGAATAATTCAAGATCGACGCGTCGCCGGACGCCAACCGTCGAGCGATTCCGTCCGCCAAAAGGACGAAAACCCAAGGCGCGTCGCCGGTCGTTAAGTCGTTCCAAGCGTCGTTTTGCGTTCCGTCCGAAAGGGGCGTCGCCAACGTCGCGACCGTTCCGCGTCCGAGCCGATTTTCGACGAGCGCGGGCGGGGCGTCTTCGCTCTTTTCGTTATTTTCTTTATTTTGCGCTTCTTGCCCGTTTTCTCCGCTTTCGTCGATTTTCTCGAACCGGGCGACGACGGTCGCGGACGGCGTTAAGTCGGTCAAACGCCAAAATCGTCCGACCGGGAGCGCGTCCCAAGGAATGCCGGAACGCTCGAACGGGCGGAACGGCGCGAGGAGCGGCGCTTCGTAATTCGCCGGTTTCAGCGAGCGGTTCCAGTCGGCGACGCGCGCTTGGTCGACCGGGCGAGCGCCGAGAAGCCGAACGACGCCCTCCGTTTGGAACGCCGAAATCGGGTTCGCGTTCCGACCGAGAAAGACGCCGAGCCCGCCGCCCTTTTCGACGAACGCGGTCAAACGGCGAACGGTCGCTTCGTCGAACGCGGACGCGGGCGGGTCGAGAAGCAAAACGGCCCGATAACGCGCCAACGTTTCCGGCGTCGCGGCGGCGAGAGAAGTCGGCGTTTGCGTTTCGGCGTCGGCGGTTGGAGCGGCGTTTTTACCGGCGAACGGGACGACGTCGAGTTCGAACGGCGCGCGCCCGGTCTTCTTAAATTCTTCCGGCGCAAGCGCTTGCGTTAAAAAGAGCGACTTTTCGGCGATCGGGTTCGGCGCGACGACGAGAAGCCGCCAATCGGTTTCAACGTCGACCGCGAACCAACGGACGTCGTCCGCGGAAAGCGCGTCCGCTCCGACGATGCGAACGGCGCCGACGCAGGCGCCCGGCGGCAAGTCGCTCGGTTGGAAAACGGCGCTCCGCTTCGAACGACCGTCGCCGAAGGAAAGCGTTTGCGATTCGCGGCGCAGGACGAGCGTTTCGTCGTCGAACGGCGCGTTTTCTTCAAGGTTGGACGGGAGTTTTTTCGCGTCGAAGAGGACGAGTTCAAGCGTCGCGTCGCGTTCGCCGGGGCCGACTCGTTCGACGTCGACGTCGATTCGGAGCGTTCCGCCGGCGGCGAGCGTCTCGGCGGAGAGGGAGAGCGGCCCGACCGAAACGTTTTGGAACGCGTCGTTGCCGAGATCGACGAAGTAAAAACGCGGGACGCCGGGAAGTTCCGCTTCCGCGTCGTCGGTTTCGGCGTTTTCGGGCGTTTCCGCGGCGCCGGTTTTGCGTCGAGCGGCTTGAACCGACGCGGCGTATTGGCGGCGGAGTCGGGCCGCGTCCGCTTCCGACCAACCGGGGCGCGTTCCGTCCGAAAGAACGAAAATTTCCTTCGTCGGGAGTTGCGAACGTTCGACGAGTCGGAACGCTTCGAGCGTCGTTTCGGCGACCGGTCGCCCGCCCGGTTCGATTTTGAGCTTTTCGAGCCGCGTTCGCGCCGCGAAACGATCCGGTTGGAACGCGTCGCCGTCGAACGTTCCGTCGAGAATCGCGATTTCGCTTTCCGCCGGGAGTTGCGCGACGATCGCGGCGGCGGTCGCGCGGGCCGTTTCGAAAAACGACTCGTTATTCTTGACGCGGCCCGTTCGGACGGACGAGTCGACGACGATCGCGGCGGCGACCGGCGCGTTTCGTCCGGCGATTCCGGCTTTTTCAGGACGGCGCGGCGCGGTCCCGGTTTTGCCGTCTTCGCTATTTTCGCTGTTTTCGGTCGCTTGCGTTGTTTCGTCGTTTGCGCTAATTTCGCCGACTTCGCCGGTTTGACGCGCTTCGTCCAAGAATGTCGCGGCGTCGGGGGGCAAAAAGACCGGTCGCGCGAGCGTCAAACCGAGCAAAACGAGCGTTCCGACGCGGAGCGCGAGGAGCAGGAGCCGTTTTAACGTCAGTTTGCGCTTGTTTTCGGCGAACTTTTGGCGCGCGAATCGGAGCGCCGGGAAGACGACTTTTTTCGGCTTGCCCCGCGAAAGGAGGTGCAAAACGATCGGAACCGCCGTCGCGGCGAGTCCGGCGAGGAAAAGGGAAAAGGTCGTGAAGGTCATCGGCGAAACGCGGCGTTGGGAGCGCGGTAAAACGGGCGAAGTAAATAAAGCGGGTAATTTTCAGCGGCAAAACGCGCCGGAGTCGGCGTTATTTTAGCGTTTTTCGCGAAAACGGTAAAGCCGAAAGCGGCGATTTTAAATTAAATTTAAAAAGACTTCAAACTTATAGGGATTTAAAAGTGGGACGGCGCAATTTTTAGAATTGGTAATATATTGGGGCAAAACCGGTCTTTTTAAGAAAAAAGGTTAATGTTTGCCGTTTGGGGGTGAAAGGACGCGAGCAAAGACGTCGATAATATAAGATGAAAGGATTTTGAGTAAGACTCCAAGGATGGGGAATAAAGGGA
Organism: Thermoguttaceae bacterium; assembly: GCA_017559825.1. GTDB lineage: Bacteria > Planctomycetota > Planctomycetia > Pirellulales > Thermoguttaceae > RUG369. The sequence continues at coordinate 36,978 of JAFYQR010000178.1, forward strand.
TTTTGCGGGTTGGCGTGTGGATCGATTCTTAACGCAACTCTATTTTTGGAGAGAAGTAATGGAAAAGAAGGAAAATCGGAAGGCGTTGCGTCTTGGCGTTAAATTTAGTTGTTGGGGGTTTTGCGTCCATATCTATTACGCGCAAATAAACTGAAAAGACGGCGCTCGACTAATAAAGTAAATCGTTTTGCGTCTTTGCGCCGAGGAAGAAGAAACAAAAAACGACCCGCAAACGTTGTTCAACGTTTAACGGGTCGTTTTCTTAAAATTGGTTCCCGGGGGAGGCGGGAACTATTTGACTTCGAACTCGGCGTCGATGGCGTCGTCGTTCGGGTTCGCGCCGGAACCGGCTTGAGCGTCTTGCGAGGCGCCGGCGGCTTGCGCTTGTTGCGCGCTTTCGTACAGCGCTTTGCTCATCGCGTGGCTGGCGGATTCGAGTTCCGTCAGCGCGGCTTTGATACGGTCGACGTCTTCCGATTCGCAGGCTTCGCGGGTCTTCTTAATCGCGGCGTTGAGCGCGTCTTTATCCTCGGCGCGGAGCTTGTCGTCGTGTTCCTTCAGGAGCTTTTCGAGTTCGAAGCACATCGATTCGGCGCGGTTTTTCGACTCGACCAACTCGCGGCGCTTCTTGTCTTCCTCGGCGTGTTCTTCCGCGTCGCGGCGCATCTTTTCGATTTCTTCTTCCGACAAACCGGACGATTGCTCGATACGAATCTTTTGTTCCTTTTGCGTGCCGAGGTCTTTCGCCTTGACGTTCAGGATGCCGTTGGCGTCGACGTCGAAGGTAACTTCGATTTGCGGAACGCCGCGCGGAGCCGGCGGAATCTCTTCGAGGTTGAATTGGCCGAGAAGACGGTTCGCCGACGCGATTTCGCGTTCGCCTTGGTAAACCTTGATCGTAACGGCGGTTTGATTGTTTTCGGCGGTGCTGAAAACTTGTTTCTTTTCGGTCGGAATCGTCGTGTTGCGTTCGACGAGCTTCGTCATGACGCCGCCGAGCGTTTCAATCCCGAGCGAAAGCGGAGTAACGTCGAGGAGCAAAATGTCGGTAACTTCGCCCGCCAAGACGCCGCCTTGGATCGCGGCGCCGAGCGCGACGACTTCGTCCGGGTTGACGCCCTTGTGCGGTTCTTTGTTGAAAATCTTTTGAACCGTTTCTTGGACTTTCGGAATGCGGGTCGAACCGCCGACCAAGACGACTTCGTCGATTTGCGACGGCGAAAGGTTCGCGTCGGCGAGCGCTTGCATAACCGGGCCCTTGACGCGTTCGATCAAACCGTCGACGAGCTTTTCGAATTCCGGACGCGAAATCTTCATTTGAAGGTGTTTCGGGCCGGTCGCGTCGGCGGTGATGAACGGAAGGTTCACGTCGGTCGTTTGTTGCGAGCTCAGTTCGCGCTTCGCTTTTTCGGCCGCTTCTTGGAGGCGTTGGAGCGCCATCGGGTCTTTGCGCAGGTCGACGCCGTATTTGCCTTGGAAGTCGTCGGCCAAGTAATTAATAAGGGCTTGGTCGAAGTCGTCGCCGCCGAGGTGCGTGTCGCCGTTCGTGCTGACGACTTCGAAGACGCCGTCCGCGACGTCGAGAACGGAAACGTCGAACGTCCCGCCGCCGAGGTCGAAAACGACGATCTTTTGGTTGACGTTTTTATCGAGCCCGTAAGCGAGCGCGGCCGCGGTCGGCTCGTTGACGATGCGGGCGACTTCGAGACCGGCGATTTGCCCGGCGTCTTTCGTCGCTTGACGTTGCGCGTCGTTGAAGTAAGCCGGAACGGTGATGACCGCTTTGTTGACCTTATGACCGAGGTACGCTTCCGCCGATTCCTTGAGTTTGCGAAGCGTCATCGCGGAGATTTCCGGCGGCGTGTAGCCTTTGCCGTCGATTTCGACTTTAACGTATTCGTCCGCGCCGCCGACGACTTTGTACGGAACCGTCGTTTCTTCGGAGCCGACTTCGCCGCGTTTGCGACCCATGAAGCGTTTGATCGAGGCGACCGTGCGCGTCGGGTTCGTAACCGCTTGACGTTTCGCCGTTTCGCCGACCAACGTTTCGCCGGAGTCGGCGAACGCGGCGACGCTCGGGGTCAAGCGATACCCTTCCGGGTTCGGAATCACTTTCGCGTCTTTCCCTTCCATGACCGCGACGACGGAGTTCGTCGTGCCTAAGTCGATGCCGATAATTTTTTCGCCTTGAGCCATTTTCAATCTCCTTAAACGTTTATTGGTTCGACGGCGGCGTTTCGCGCTCGGGCCGTCGTTCTTTCTTTAGGTTTTCCGATTTTTTCGCGAGTCGGAGACGCTCGACGGCGCGGGAAAAGCGTCGTCGTTTGAGATTACGCAAACTCGGCGCCAATACGACGAAAAAAATCGCGTTTCGTTTAAAATATTTCTTGATTTTCGTTCGAAACGTTGTTTTCGCTGATGTTAAGGCGTTAAAAATTTTTTCTCGCCCGGAGCTCGCTTTCGAAAAATTTTATTTCGCGCCGCGTTTTCAAGCGGGAATCTGCCAATTTGACAGAATCGAGCCGCCGTCGGCGCGAAAATTTCGCGTTCGAGCGTTTCTGCGACGGACGGCCCCGCTTGCGCTCGTTTGCTCTTGTGTTACAATTAACGACGGCGAACTTGAGCCGGACGCGGAGCGTCGCCGGCGCTCGTTTCGTCGCTTTTCAATTGGTCGTCCGACGCGAGGGACGCTCGCGGTAGCAAAAGAGGTTGGCTGGGCGCATGGGGTGTTTTTCCGATTTAAAAACCGTCTGCCGTTTGGCGTTTGGCTCGAAAAGAGGCGGCGATCACGAGGAGCGGCTTGAGAGTTTTTATTCCGCGCAGGCCGACGATTACGATTCTTTCCGCGATAAATTTCTGTCCGGTCGCGAGGAGCTTTGGCGCGAAATGGGCGTCGTCGACGACGGCGTTTGGGTCGACATGGGGGGCGGCACCGGCCGCAACGTTTTCAATTTCGGCGAGAACTTGAAGCGGTTGAAGAAGGTTTACGTCGTCGACTTGGCGGAGTCGCTCCTGAAAAACGCGCGAAAAAAGATCGACGCGAACGGCTGGACGAACGTCGAAACGGTGAAAGCCGACGCGACGACGTGGACGCCGCCGGAGGGGAAAGTCGACTTCGTAACGTTTTCTTATTCGCTGTCGATGATTCCCGACTGGTTCGCGGCGCTCGACCGAGCGTTTGAGATTTTGAAGCCGGGCGGCAAGATCGGCGTCGTCGACTTTTACGTCGCGCGAAAGTATCCGAACGGCGACTGCCCGAAACAAACCTGGGGAACGCGAACGTTTTGGCCGGTTTGGTTTGGTTGCGACAACGTTTACCCGAACTGCGACCATCCGCCGTATTTGAGTCGGCGTTTCGAACAATTGGCGTTCCGCGAGTGGAAAGACCGCGTCGCGTATTTCCCGGTTCCGTTCGTGAAGACGCCGCGTTATCTTTTTGTCGGACGCAAACCTTCGGAGAATTAATCGTTCGTTTTGAAGCGACGTAAGGAGAGCGCGATGAATTACTTAATCACCGGCGGCGCCGGGTTCGTCGGGTCGCACTTGACCGAATATTTCTTGAATCGCGGCGACTCCGTTTCGATCGTCGACGACCTCTCGACCGGTTCTTGGGCGAACGTCGCGTCGTTTGAAGGGCGTTCGAACTTCCGCGCTTACGTCGCCGACGCGGCCGACCCGGTTCTGCTCGAAGGCTTGATTCGCGAAGCCGATTTCGTCTTCCACTTGGCGAGTTCGGTCGGCGTGAAGCTGATCGTTTCGCAGCCGGTCGACGCGATTCGCCGCATCATCCGCCCGACCGAAAACGTCGTCGACTTGTGCGCGAAGTACCGCCGTCCCGTTTTGTTGACGTCGACGAGCGAAACGTACGGGAAATCGGACGACGCGCCGTTCCGGGAGGAGATGGACGTCGTTTTGGGCCCGAGTTGCAAAAACCGCTGGGCTTACGCGGTCGCGAAGTTGGTCGACGAGTTTTACCTCTTGGCGCACCACCGTCAAACGTCGCTTCCGGTTTATATTACGCGACTTTTCAACGTCGTCGGGCCGCGTCAAACCGGCGCTTACGGGATGGCGCTTCCGCGTTTCGTTTCGGCGGCGCTCCGCGGCGAACCGCTGAAAGTTTGCGGCGACGGGCTCCAAACGCGATGTTTTTCGTCGGTTTTCGATATCGTCGAGGGGCTGGCGCGCCTTTCGGAGTCGAAAGGGGCGGTCGGACTGGCGGTGAACTTGGGGAGCGACGAGGAAATTTCGATTCGCGAGTTGGCCGAGCGCGTCGTGAAGATTTGCGATTCGAAATCGCCGATCGAATTCGTCGATTACGAAAGCGTTTACGGCCCGAATTTCGACGATATGCGCCGTCGCGTTCCGTCGTTGGAGCGAGCGAAAAAGCTGATCGACTGGCGCCCGAAGCGCACGCTCGACGAGATTATCGTCGAAGCCCGCGACTGGCAGCTTGCGACCGGGCGCTTTTGACGGCGGTCGACGATAATTAACGAAAAGATTGGAAACGAACGCCGAAGTTCGTTTCGGGCGGCGGCGCGTTGTTGGGGGGCGCGACCGTCGTTGCGGCGCGTTTTTTGCGTCGACGTTCCCCCGGTTTTGACCGTTTTTTGGCGGCGTTGGAGCCGATTTAAGGGTTAAAATGGTTAAAATAGCGATTTTGGGCGCGACCGGTTACACGGCCTTGGAACTTTTGAAACTTTTGCGTCGGCACCCGGAAGCGGAGGTTGTCGCGGCGACGAGTCGCGAAAACACGAGCCGAATTGACGAAGTGCATCCGTCGTTGACCGGGCAATTCTCGGTTCGTTGCGCGAACCTCGGCCCGCGCGACTTGGCCGACCTCGGCGTCGAGGTTGTCTTCAGCTGCCTTCCGCACACCGCGACGGCGGCGGTCGCTCCGGAACTGCTCGATCTCGGAATGAAAGTGATTGACTTTGGCGCCGACTACCGCCTCAACGACGTCGACGTCTTCAACAAGTGGTACAACGTTACGCACCCGGATCCGGAACGCCTCCCGAAAACGCCGTACGGCTTGCCGGAACTCTTCCGCGAAGAGATCAAAAAGTCGGCGCTCGTCGCGAACCCGGGCTGTTATCCGACGTCGGCGATTTTGCCTTTGGCGCCGCTCCTTAAAGGCGGTTTCATCGGCGGCGACGACATTATTATCGACTCGAAGAGCGGCGTTTCCGGCGCCGGTCGCAAACCGAGCATGAAGACGCTCTACCCGGAATGCAACGAATCGATCGCGGCTTACGGCGTCGGAACGCACCGCCACACGCCGGAAATCGAGGAAGTGTTGACGACGGCGAGCGGCGTCGCGGCGAAGGTTATCTTCACGCCGCACCTGACGCCGATGGATCGCGGCATTCTCTCGACGACGTACTCGAAACCGCTCAAAGCGGCGACGCAAGAAGAACTTCTCGCCTACCTGCGCGACTTCTACGCCGGCGAACCGTTCGTTCAAGTCGTCGACGCGCTCCCGTCGACGAAAGACGTTACGCACACGAACCGCTGCCACCTGACCGTCCGCGTCGTCGGCGACCGAATCGTTACCGTTTCGGCGATCGACAACCTGATCAAGGGCGCCGCCGGGGCCGCGGTGCAAAACTTCAACGTCGTTTGCGGCTTCGACGAAACGACCGCGTTGCTCTAAGCGCCGCCGTTTAATTGTTTGAGCGTTTCTGAAAATTTGCGCTCGAACGAAAGAAAACCGCGAAACCGCCGCTCGACGCGCTGACCGTCGAGCGGCGGTTTTTTTCTTGCGCGAAAATATCCCGAAATTTTTTCAAAAAAGCGGCGTTTTCCGAAATCCGTCGCGTTTCGCCGTTCGTCTTGGAATCGACGGCGTCTTTTTATTTAACGTCGGGGCGCGTTTTCTCGACTCAAAAGCGAAACGGAGGGCAAAACGGTGAAGAGACAAATTTTCGCGGCGGCGATTTTAACGTTCGCGGCGGCGTTCGGCGCGTCCGCTTGGGCGCAAGGGGAGGAAAAGGTCTTCCGTCGACCCCGGGCGCAAGAAACGAAGATACATATCGACTTTGCGCTGATAAACGACCCGAGCCTTAAACAGGTCGAGAGCGGTCTGGAAGCGTCGGCGACGGAGATTTATTTCGGCGACGCGGTTTGCTTTCGGGCGTTCGAGCGCAACGTCTTGGAAACGCCGATTGAGCGAATTGGCGCCTTTTACTCGCAAATCGGCGGATTTGCGCCTTACGTCGGCGTCGATTATTCGTTTATGGCGCGCGGGCGGAGATGAAAGCGGACGGCGTCGTCGGAACGTATCGTTGGACGCCGGAGTTTCCGAGGCGAGCGTTTCCGTCGCAATTCGGGAAATCCGAACGCGCCGTAATTCCGCCCGGCGCCGAGTTGGATTACGGCGTCTTCGCGGTTGAGTTTCCTCCGCTCGAAGATTGGAACGATCCGTTTTGGCGCGACGTTCGCGAGCGGTTGGCGACCGAGGGACGCGTCGAAATTCAAGTAAGTTTCGATTTTTTAAGGACGTTGGAAAAAGCGGCTCCCGCTCCGAGCAAACATAGCGGCGCGACGGGATGGGCGTCGTGGGAGACAATCGAGAAACGCGTCGAGAAAAAAATCGTCCTGAAACGCCGTCCGGACGCGGAGATGAAGCGGCTCGACGCGTGGTTCGCGGCGACGCCAAGGGAAGCGTTTCCGGAGCGAGTCGACGTGGAAAAAGGCGCGGGATATAAAATTCCGTCGATGGAAAAAATCGCGGAGGCGAGCCGAAGCGACGTCGAAATCGCCGGGAAAAAATACTCGCCGCGCTTCGTTGTTCGATGCGGGAACCGCAAGCCGTCCGCCCCGAATAATCCGACGACATTGGCTGGTTGGCGCAAGTTGGAAGCGGAGTTTTCGCCGTCGACGTTGCGCGACGAAATAACGCTAACTCGTTTGCAGCTCGAATATTATAACGCCGCGAACGAAGCGGAAACCGACGCGGCGTTAAAGGCGTTGACCGCTTGGCTCGACGCGCTTCCGAGCCCGCAACGGGCGGCGCTGGTCGCGTCGATAACGTTGCGACGTTGGCTTGTCGGCGGTTTCAAAATCGGAGCGGGACGAACGCCGGTCGACTTCAATATGAAGGAGATCGCGTCGAAGTACGAGCGACTTTGCGCCGCGTTGGAAGGAATGGCCGGGAGTTCTAAGATGGAAAACGGCGACCAACGGGAACGCGCCGACAAAGGCGTTCGGCGTTAAAAAGCGAAAAAGCGGCAAGAAACGAGCCCGAACCGTCGTTAAGCGGCGGTTCGGGCGAATGGGAACGCGAGATTGGAAACGCGTTTAGCGTTGGCGCGTCGAGGTTTTGAGTTTAGGTCAGTCTCCCATCTCTTCGCTGAATCGTTTCGCGGCGGTTTGGAGCGCCAAAACCGAACGCGGAATCGAGCGAGCAAATGCGGACGCGTCCATGTGGAACGACTCGACCGCGATCGCCGGAGCGTCGAAGATTCGCTTGGGGTTTTCGACAAACTTTTCCGGAACCAAGACTTTAACGCCTTTGACGGTGCTGTTCACGCGGTGCGCCACGAGGCAGGCGAGAGCGAGTTCTGCGGTATCGTCGAGCGTGTAAAAATTGGCGTAAATAATGCGGAAATATGCGTCGTCGTCATCGTCGAAAACGATGAGATAGTATTTGTTTTCATATTCGAAGACGATATCGCCGTCGGAGTCGTAATCGGCTTTATAGTCTCGGTTTTTCAAATACTTAAAGACCGTGCGCGCGTTTTCGGTCGGCTCGTCGTCGGCGGTGGCGACTTGCGGGGCGAACGCGGCGATGGAAGCGAACGCGGCGACAAAGGCGACGAAGGAAATGAACGATTTGCGGAACATGTTTACACCTGCTTTCTGGACAATAGTCGTTAGTGAAATTTAGCTTTATCAGTTGTTTTTTTAATGTTGTCTACGTGTAAGAACAACCGGAACCGTCGTTTGAGGCTTGGCGCGCTCTTGGTTCTCGTTTGCTCTTTGCCGTTAAGAGCGCCGCGACAGGAAAGTTTTGCAAAAAAAATAAAATTTTCTTGAAGAAAAACTTATTCAAATATTTCCCAAAAAGCCCCTCGCGTTTTACGTTGATTCACTCTTTATGCCCGTAAGAAAAGAACGCGGTGAAAATTTGAAGAAAAAAGGAAAAATTTTTCTTTTTTATTGAAATTTTCTCTTAGGCGACGCAAAGGACGACGGCAAACAAACGCGCGCAATATTAATCATAATATCGACGTGTAATTAAAGCAAGCGAATAGCGCGAGTAAATTGAAATTATTGTGTAAAAAACGAGACTCAGAACGGTTTGCGCGGAGAATGAGGAGTATAGCGAGAAGGAAGTTGAGAACGGCGTTAGCGGCGCGCTTCCTCAAAAAATAGAGAAAGCAAAAATTTTCGAAAAAATATAAAAAAGCCCCTTGCGGTTTTGAGTTCTTGGGGTATATTCTTACCTGTCGCTGGCAATGACCGCGACGACAACCGCCGTCGACCGCTTTTGAGCGGGAAGTCGAAAGCGAAAACGAAAATAAAAAATTTTCAAAAAAGCTCTTGACGAAAACGAAAACGGTGATAAGATTAACGAGTCGCT
>JAFYQR010000179.1 GCA_017559825.1 Thermoguttaceae bacterium
GCCGACAAAGCGCGTCGTCTCCGCGAGCCGTCTCGCGAAACGCGACCCGACCGCAACGTCGGCAAAACGTCCGCGCCGGAACGCTCGCCGCCCGACGGCATTCGTCGCAAACGAGCGCGGCCAACGGAACGCGAAACCCGTCCGAGTCCCCGCCGTCGCCAAAACCGCCGTCCGCCGCCGTCGCAACGATTCGCTCGTCGCAAATCCAACACGACCGCGGATAAACCAACTCGAACGCCGTCTCGACGACGCTCCGAAACGCCGAACGCGCTCCGTTCGTTTTTGTTCCCACCGCTTGTTCCTCCGCCTCCCGCTTTTCGCGTATTGTACCGCAAAAAACGCCGCGCCGCAAGCGACCGAGCGAAGCAAATCGCCCGTCGAACGAAAAAAACTCGAAAAGAAAATCGCGCTCGAACCGCTCGCCCCTTCCCAACGCCGCCGATTTCGGGTATAATGCGAGTCGGCGGTATTTTGCGCCGTCGACGCGCCGACAAAATCGGCAAATTCGGCAAAACCGCGCGCTCATTGCCGCCGTTTCGGAAAAAAATTCGCGCCGAGCGTCCTTTCGCGACGCTTTTCGAGTTGAAAAAATTTTTCCGCTTTTTTACGAAATTATATAAGAGACGAGCGCTCGAGGACGCGGTTTCCTCGAACGATTCCCCGTAATTTAACGAAACGAACGCTCACATGGCTGATTCTTCGAACCTGAAAAAACCGAACTTCGTCGGCGTCGACCTCGGCGGCACGAACATTAAAGTCGGCGTTTTGGACGACGCCGGGAAAACGCTTTCCTACGTTACGACTCCGACGCTCGTCGAACGCGGCCCGGAAGACGCGACGAAACGGATGGCCGACGCCGTTCTGCAAGGAATCGAAAAAGCCGGCTTGACGCCCGCCGACGTCGCTCGCGTCGGTCTCGGTTCGCCGGGAACGCTCGACATTCCGACCGGTTCGCTCGTTCGCCCGTCGAACCTCCCGGGTTGGAACTTCTTCCCGATTCGCGACAAACTCGCCGAATACAGCGGCCTTCCGGTTACGTTCGCTCACGACGGCCCGGCCGCCGCGTTCGCCGAATATTGGGTCGGCGCCGGTCAAGGCGAAGAAGGCCTTATCCTCTTGACGCTCGGCACCGGCGTCGGTTGCGGAATCGTCCTGAACGGGCACGTTTGGAACGGCACGCACAGCCACGGCGGCGAAGCGGGCCACAACCTAATCGACACGTCCGAAAACGCTCGTTGGTGCAAGTGCGGCCAACGCGGCCACTTGGAAGCCTACGCCAGCGCGACCGGCGTCGCCAACCGCACGATCGAATACGTCGAAGCGGAATTCAAAACGTCGCTGACCGAACGCGTTCGCGCTCGCAAACGGGACGACGAGATTCCGAAAATGGTCTTCGAAGAAGCGGAAGCCGGAGACGAAGTCGCTCTTCGCATCGTCAAAGAAACGGCGCGTTACCTGTCGCACGGGATGATTTCGCTTATTCACACGATCGACCCGAGCTGCATCCTCATCGGCGGCGCGATGACGTTCGGCGGCAAAACGACCGCGACCGGTCGCATCTTCCTCGAAACGATCGAGCAAGAGACGCGTTCCCGCATTTTCCTCCACTTGGCCGAGCGTCTCCGCGTCGACTACGCGGTCATGGGGAACGACGCCGGTTACGTCGGCGCCGCCGGTTTGGCGCGTCAAGATTGGGAAGAAGCGCAAGCCGCCGAATGATCCCGTTTCGACGGCGCGACGCGACCGTTTCGCCGCCGTCCTTTAACGCCCGTTCGTCCGTCGCGTCCCTTCTTTGGCCGACGCGACGCGACGGCGTTTTCCTTCTTTTCCTCGGAGTTCGCTCGATGAACGCGCCGTTCGACGCTTCCGATTTCGCCCAATTTTCCGACGAGACGACGACCGTCGCCGATCTGAAGCGGCTCGTCGTTCGTTTCGCCGAGGAGCGCGACTGGGGCCGTTTTCACACGCCGAAGAATTTGGCGGCGTCGGCAGCGATCGAAGCGGCGGAGCTGTTGGAGCGTTTCCAATGGCTGACGCCGGAGGAATCGCTCGCGGTGAAGGACGATCCGGAGGCGCTGAACGCGGTCGCCGAGGAAATCGCCGACGTCGCGAGTTATTTGTTCAACCTTTGCGACAAACTCGGCGTCGATTTTGCGTCGGCCTTCGCGGCGAAAACGCGTAAAAACGCCGAAAAATACCCGGCGGCGCTCTTTCGCGGCGTTTACGGCGCCGACGATCCGGCGTATAAAAACGCGAAAAAACAATCCCGCGACGAAAAACGTCGCTAAACTCGCGATTCAACCCGTTTCGACGACCGACGATTCGAGTCGTCGTCCCATTCCCTTTCCGTTTCCGCCATTCGCTCGATTTTTACTCAATGCGCGTCGTCGAAATTTTCCAATCGAAACAGGGCGAAGGCCTTTGGACCGGCGTCCTCTCCGCGTTCGTGCGAACGAGCGGCTGCAATCTCCGGTGTTCTTTCTGCGACACGACTTACGCGTCGTGGCGACGCGAGGAGGGCGAAGATCTTTCGGTCGAGGAAATCGTCGGGCGCGTTCTGTTGCTCAACTGCCGACACGTCGTTCTGACCGGCGGCGAACCGATGCTCTTCTCGGAGTTGATTCCGTTGACGCAAATGTTGGCGGAACGCGAGCTGACGATCACGATCGAAACGGCGGGCACGCTTGACCTTCCGGTCGCTTGCGATTTAATGTCGATCAGTCCGAAACTCTCGAACTCGACGCCTCGCGGCGCGCTCGAATCGGAGATTCGTCTGCACGAAACGAACCGGAATCGCCCGGAAATCGTCCGCCGCCTCGTCGACCGTTATCCGTATCAGCTGAAATTCGTCGTCGACGAGCCGGAGGATTTGCTCGAAATCGAGGAGTACCTCGAGCGCCTCGGCGACGTGCGTTCGGATCGCGTCCTCCTGATGCCGATGGCGATCGACGTCGCGACGATGCGGGAAAAAGCGGAGTGGATAACCGCCTACGCCGGGCCGCGCGGCTACCGCTACTGCCCGCGCATGCAACTCGAGTGGTACGGCAACCGCCGCGGCGCGTAACCCGATTCTCCCCTCGTTCCCGTCTTAACGCAAAACGGCCGACGCGTTCGCGCCGACCGCTCTTTTTTATCCGTTTCGTCGTTAGAAGAAACGCGGTTTCGCGTCGCGGCGAACGACGATTTCGAGGAATTTTTCGGCGATCGCCAAGTCCTCGTTCGACGTGATTTTGATATTCGTCCGCGCTCCCGGAACGATCGCGACCTCGACGCCGAGCGCCTCGACGAGCCCGGCGTCGTCGGTCGGCCGGAAGTTCGGCTTCCGTTCGCGGAACGCTCGTTCGAGGAGCGATTTCTCGAAAACCTGCGGCGTTTGCGCCTCCCAAAGATTCTCGCGCGGCGTCGATTCCTCGACCGCGAGCCGTTCGCCGACGGCGCCGAACCCCAATTTTTCGCGAACGATTTCGGTCTCCGACTTCCCGCCGGTCGCCGCCGGCCGCGCTCGCTTGATCGAGCCGACGATCGGCGCCGCCAAAATCGCCGCGCCGGTTCGC